>JAJEFC010000440.1 GCA_022820675.1 Vicinamibacteria bacterium
CGGGTTCGCGGTGGGCCGGCCGGGCGCCGGCCGGAGCCCGGCGAACACCCGGGCCTGTTCGTGATGGGTTCGGGCGACGATTGGCGAACCGGCGCGTTCGATGGAGTCTGGCGCCGGTTCCTCTCCTGATGCCGTAATGGGGCGACACACCATTCGCAGGGGGTTGCGGCTGCCGGTCACGGGAGAGCCCGACCAGGCGATCGGGCCCGCCCGGACGGCGCGGCGGGTGGCGCTGCTGGGCGACGACTACGTCGGCCTCCGGCCCACCATGCACGTCTCGGAGGGTGACGACGTCCGCCGCGGCGAGCTGCTGTTCGAGGACAAGAAGCGGCCCGGCGTCCGGTTCACGTCGCCGGCCGCCGGCACCGTCGAGGCCATCCATCGCGGAGAGCGCCGCAGCTTCCGGTCCGTCGTCATCGCCCTCGGGCGGGACGAGCAGGAGGGCCGCGGCGGCTCCTCGGTCCGGTTCTCCTCGTTCTCGGGCCGGCATCCCGCCGGGCTCGGCGGCGACGACGTGCGCGAGCTGCTGCTCGAGTCGGGCCTGTGGCCCGCGATTCGGGAGCGGCCGTTCGGGCGCGTCGCCGATCCGGGAACGCGGCCGCGCTCCATCTTCGTGACCGCCATCGACACCGAGCCGCTGGCCCCGCAGGTCGACGTCGTGCTCGACGGGGCGCACGGGCCCTTCGAGAACGGCCTGAAGGCGCTGTCGCGGATGACCGACGGCGCCGTCTACGTGTGCACGGCGCCGGACGGCCGGGTGCCGGTGCCGGCCGGCGATCGGTTCCGGCGGGAGGAGTTCGCCGGCGTCCATCCCGCCGGCGCCCCCGGGCTGCACATCCACCGGCTCGACCCGGTGAGCCGCGGCCGGCAGGTGTGGTACGTCGGCTATCAGGACGTCGTGGCCATGGGGCGGTTGTTCGAGACGGGCGAGCTCGCGGTCGAGCGCGTGGTGGCGCTGGCGGGGCCGGCCGTGTCGCATCCCCGGCTCGTCCGGACGCGGCTGGGGGCGGCGGTCGCCGACGTGCTCGCCGACGAGTCGCTCGACGACGCGGTGCGGGTCGTGTCGGGGTCTCTGCTCGCCGGGCGTTCCGCGTCGGGGGCGGCCACCGGCTACCTGGGCCGCTATCACCGGCACATCTGCCTCATCCGGGAGGGCCGCGAGCGCGAGCTGCTGGGCTGGCTGCGGCCCGGGCTCGGGAAGTTCTCGGCGTCGCGGGCGTTCCTGTCGACGTTGTGGCGGGGCCGGCGGTTCCCGTTCACGACCACCACCAACGGATCGCGGCGGGCCATCGTGCCCATCGGCCTCTACGAGCGCGTGATGCCGATGGACCTGCTGCCCACGCCGCTGCTGCGGGCCCTCGTCATGCACGACGTCGAGCGGGCCGAGGAGCTGGGCTGTCTCGAGCTCGAGGAGGACGACCTCGCCCTGTGCACCTTCGTCTGCCCGAGCAAGCTCGACTACGGGGCGGCGCTCCGCCGCGTGCTGACCACCCTCGAGGCCGAAGGCTGACATGAAGCTCCTGCGCGACCTGCTCGACCGGCAGGCCCCCCTCTTCGAGAAGGGCGGGCGCCTCGAGCGCCTGTACCCGCTCTGGGAGGCGCAGGACACCTTCCTGTACACGCCCGGCGAGGTCACGCGGTCGGACCCCCACGTGCGCGATGCCCTCGACATGAAGCGCCTGATGATGACGGTGGTCATCGCGCTCGCCGGGTGCATCTACATGGCCCTGCACAACACCGGGTACCAGGCGCACCTCGCGATCGCGGCGGGGGCGCCGCCCCTCGACGTCTGGCAGACGGACGTCATGCGGTGGCTGGGCCTGCCGTTCGCGCCCGACGACGCGTGGGCGTGCCTGGCGCACGGCGCCCTCTACTACGGGCCGGTGCTGGCCGTGACGTTCGCGGTCGGGGGGCTCTGGGAGGCGCTGTTCGCGGGGGTCCGCGGGCACGAGATCAACGAGGGCTTCCTCGTCACCGGGATGCTGCTGCCCCTGACCCTGCCCGCGACCATCCCGCTGTGGCAGGTGGCGCTGGGCATCTCGTTCGGGGTGGTCGTGGGCAAGGAGATCTTCGGCGGGACGGGGATGAACGTCCTCAACCCCGCCCTGACCGCCCGCGCCTTCCTGTTCTTCGCCTATCCGGCGGAGATGTCGGGCGACGCCATCTGGATCGCGGCGGGCACCGCCCCCGACGGGGTCAGCGGGGCGACGGTGCTCGCGCTGGCGACCGAGCAGGGGCTGTCCGGGGTGACCGGGACCGTGAGCCCCTGGCAGGCGTTCACGGGGTGGATGCCGGGGTCGATGGGCGAGACGTCGGTGCTGGCGTGCCTGGCCGGCGCCGCCGTCCTCGTCGGGACCGGGGTGGGGTCGTGGCGCATCATGGCCAGCGTCACGGTGGGCACCCTGGGCACGGCGTGGCTGCTCAACGCCGTCGGGTCCGCGACCAACCCCTTCTTCGAGGTGACCCCTCTCTGGCATTATCTGTTGGGGGGATGGGCGTTCGGGACGGTGTACATGGCCACCGATCCGGTGTCGGGGCCGTCGACCCCGGGCGGCCACTACGCGTACGGGTTCCTGATCGGCCTGCTCGTGGTGCTGATCCGGGTGGTGAATCCCGCGTATCCCGAGGGCATGATGCTGGCCATCCTCTTCATGAACCTGTTCGCGCCCCTGATCGACTACGTCGCCATCCAGGCCAACGTGCGGCGGAGGAGGGCCCGTCATGCAGGGTAGCGTCGGCTACAACCTGGGGTTCGCGGCGGCCGTCTGCCTCGTCTGCGCGGTCGTCGTGTCGTCGGCGGCGGTGGCCCTGGCCGATCGCCAGGAGCGCAACGCCGCGCTCGACCGGCAGCGCAACGTGCTGCTGGCGGCGGGGCTCGCGACCGACGACGAGCGGCTCGACGCCGAGGCCGTCGCGGCCCGCTCCGCCGGCATCACCCCGGTGGTCCTGACCCTGTCCACCGGCGAGGTGGCGGCGGACATCGACCCGGTCGGCTTCGACCAGCGGGCCGCGTCGATCGACTCGGCGCGCAGCGCCGCCGCCCCCGACAACGTCGCCGGCGTCATGCGCCTGCCCGACGAGGCCCTCGTCTACGAGGTGCGCGGCGAGGCGGGGGGCGTCGATCTCGTCGTGCTGCCGGTCGAGGGGCTGGGCCTGTGGGGCACCCTCTACGGCTTCGTGGCCCTCGAGGGCGACCTCCGCACGATTCGCGGGCTGACGTTCTACGAGCACAAGGAGACGCCGGGGCTCGGCGGCGAGGTCGACAACCCGCGGTGGAAGGCGCTGTGGCCGGGCCGGCTCGCGTTCGACGACGACCTGAGCCCCGCCATCGCCGTCGTCAAGGGACTGGCGGGAGGCGTGGACGAGGCGCCGTACGCGGTCGACGGGCTGTCCGGCGCCACCATCACCAGCCGCGGCGTCACCAACCTGCTGCGGTTCTGGCTGGGGCCGGACGGCTTCGGGCCGTACCTGGCGCGGCTGCGGGGGGCAGGAGACCGGGCGGCGCGAACGGCGCCGGCTCCTGCCGGGTTTGCAGGGCGGCAATCGGAGCCGCAGGCGACGATTTCCGGGGCAGGAGGCGCGGGCTGATGTCGAAGCAACGCGAGGCGCTGATCGACCCGCTGTTCAACAACAACCCCATCGCGCTGCAGGTGCTCGGCATCTGCTCGGCCCTCGCGGTGACGACGCAGATGGACACCGCCCTCGTGATGTGCGCGGCGGTGGTCTTCGTGCTTCTCTTCTCGAACCTGTTCGTCAGCCTGCTCCGCAACCAGATTCCGACCAACATCCGCATCATCGTGCAGCTCACGATCATCGCGTCGCTGGTGATCGTGGTCGACCAGGTGCTCAAGGCGTACCTGTTCGAGATCTCCAAGCAGCTCTCGGTGTTCGTCGGGCTCATCATCACGAACTGCATCATCATGGGCCGGGCCGAGGCCTACGCCATGCAGAACCCGCCGCGCCTGAGCATGATCGACGGCATCGGCAACGGGCTCGGCTACGCGGTGATCCTCGCCGGCACCGCGGTCATCCGCGAGCTCTTCGGGTCGGGGTCGCTCATGGGGGCGCAGGTCTTCGCCCTCGCCAGCGAGGGCGGCTGGTACACCCCGAACGGCCTGATGGTGCTGTCGCCGGGGGCGTTCTTCATCATCGGTTTCTTCATCTGGGCGATCCGGGCCTGGAAGCCCGAGCAGGTGGAGCAGGACTAGGAGTCTGCGCCGCGGGACGGTGCAGGCCCTCGCAGGATTGGCCGGGCGGCAGTCGAAGGCCGCGGCGCGACCTCGCGGTCGCGTTCGGCGACGGATTTCGGACGAGCCGAGGCATGGAGTACTACCTGAACCTGGCGGTCAAGGCGATCTTCGTCGAGAACATGGCCCTCGCGTTCTTCCTGGGCATGTGCTCGTTCCTCGCGGTGTCGAAGCGGGTGTCGACCGCCCTCGGCCTCGGCGGGGCCGTGATCTTCGTGCTGACGGTGACGGTGCCGTTGAACAACCTCGTCTACGCGTATGCCCTCAGGCCGGGCGCCCTGGCGTGGCTGTCTCCCGCGCTGGCCGAGTACGACCTGTCGTTCCTGGGGTTCCTCACCTTCATCGGCACCATCGCCGCGATGACCCAGATCGTCGAGATGACCCTCGACCGCTTCGCGCCCGCCCTGTACGCCGCCCTCGGCATCTTCCTGCCGTTGATCGCCGTCAACTGCGCCATCCTGGGCGCGTCGTTGTGGATGATGGAGCGCAACTACAACCTCGTCGAGAGCGCGGTGTTCGGCTTCGGGTCGGGGGTCGGTTGGGCCCTCGCCATCGTGGCCCTCGCCGGCATCCGCGAGCGGCTGCGCTACAGCAATCCCCCGGCCGGCCTGCGGGGCTTGGGACTGACGTTCATCATCGTGGGGCTGATGGCCATCGGCTTCATGGCCTTCGCGGGGGTGCAACTGTGATCACCGTCCTGCCGGGCGTGGGGACGTTCACGGGCGCCAGCGTGGGGCTGACGGGCCATCGGCTTCATGGCCTTCGCGGGGGTGCAGCTTTGATCACCGTCCTGCCGGGCGTGGGGATGTTCACCGGCACCGGCGCGGAGCTGACGGCCATCGGCTTCCCGGCCCTCGCGGGGGTGCAACCGTGATCACCGTTCTGCTGGGCGTGGGGATATTCACCGGCACCGGCGCGGAGCTGACTGCCACCGGCTTCCCGGCCTTCGCGGGGGTGCAACCGTGATCACCGTCCTGCTGGGCGTGGGGATGTTCACCGGCACCATCCTGTCCCTGGTGGTGGTGCTCATGCTGGCCCGGCGCCGGCTCGTCGCCACCGGCGACGTGACCATCACGGTGAACGGCGACCCCGACAAGGCGCTCACCACCAGCGCCGGCGGCACCCTTCTCGGCACCCTCGCCGCCAACCGCATCTTCATCCCCTCGGCCTGCGGCGGCAAGGGGAGCTGCGGGGTGTGCACGGTGACGGTGCAGGACGGTGGCGGCGCCATCCTTCCGACCGAGCTGAGCCACGTCTCGCGCGGCGAGGCGCGCTGCGGGGTGCGGCTGTCCTGCCAGGTCAAGGTGAAGCAGGACATG
>JAJEFC010000163.1 GCA_022820675.1 Vicinamibacteria bacterium
CGGCGCCGGAGGCGCCCTCGCCGGAACCGCCCGGCTTCCCGGCCCGCCGCCCGCCGTCGGCCCAACCTACCCCGGCGACCCGGTGTCGGACGAGCCTGCCGGCGCCCGCCCCAGCCCGCGCCGGCGTGTCGCCGTCGGCGCCGGAGGCGCCCCCGCCGGAACCGCGCGGCTCTCCGCCCAGCCGCCTGCCGCCCGCCCGACCTACGCCGGCGACCCGGTGTCGATGGACTTCCAGAACGCGGACCTGCGGGCCGTGCTCCGGGTGTTCGCCGAGATCAGCGCCCTGAACATCGTCATCGATCCCAGCGTGCGGGGCGAGGTGAACGTCGCCCTCACCGAGGTGCCCTGGGACCAGGCGTTCGACGTCATTCTCCGGGCCAACGGCCTCGGGTACGAGCTGGACGGGACCGTGGTGCGAATCGCGTCCATCGAACGGCTGCAGGAGGAAGCCGAGGCGCGGGCGGTCCTGGCCCGGCGCGAGGCGGAGGCGGGCGAGCTCGCGGTGTTCACGCGGGCCCTGAGCTACGCCCGCGCGGACGATCTCGTGCCGCTGATCACCGGCACGTCGCTGTCGTCGCGCGGCGAGGTGTTCACCGACCCGCGCACCAACACCCTCATCGTCCGGGACCTCGAAGATCGGCTGCCGGCCCTCGACGTGCTGCTGGACACCCTGGACCGGTCCGAGCCGCAGGTCGAGATCGAGGCGAGGGTGGTGCGCGTCGGCCACGACTCGGCCCGGGCGCTGGGCGTGCAGTGGGGGCTCGCCGGCCGCGAGGTTCCGGATCGCGGCGGCGCCGCGGCAGGGGCATCCGGCAGCCAGGTGCGCACCGGCACGGACGGACGCCTCGCGACCGGGATCGACCTCGGCGTCGGTGCGCCCACCTCGACCCTCGGCGTCGGGCTGGGGCCGGACGGCGGCCCCCTCGACCTCGACCTGACCCTGTCGGCGCTCGAGAGCCGGGGCGACCTGCGCATCATCTCGAGCCCGCGGGTCACGACCCAGAACAACGTGCAGGCCGAGATTCTCCAGGGCGACCAGATTCCGTACCAGACCGTCGCCAACAACACCGTCACCGTGGAGTTCAAGGAGGCGGCGCTGACCCTGCGCGTCACGCCGCAGATCACCGCCGCCGACACCGTCATCATGCAGGTCGAGGTGGAGAACTCGTTCGCGGACTTCGCGCGGGCCCTCGGGAACCCCCCGATTCCCTCCATCGTGACCCAGCGCGCGGCGACGACGGTCCAGGTCGGCGACGGGGAGACGGCGGTCATCGGCGGCATCCACGAGAACTCCCGCAGCGCGCAGAGCAGCCGCACCCCGGGCCTGCACCGCGTTCCCGTGCTCGGCTGGCTGTTCCGGAGCTCGGCCCGCAACGAGAGCACCGACGAGCTGATGATCTTCCTCACGCCCCGCATCGTGCGGTGAGGAGCTCGGCCCGCAACGAGAGCACCGACGAGCTGATGATCTTCCTCATGCCCCGCATCGTGCGGTGAGGAGCTCGGCCCGCAACGAGAGCGCCGACGAGCTGATCTTCCTTACGCCCTGCATCGTGCGGTGATCGGGAGGCCGTGGCGAGACCCCGCGTTGTTCCCGTGCTCGGTTGGCTGTTCCGGAGTTCGGCCCGCGACGAGAGCCCCGACGAGCTGATGATCTTCCTCACGCCCCGCATCGTGCGGTGATCGGGAGGCCGTGGCGAGACCCCGCGTTGCGCCGGTCGAACGCTGCGGAACCGTTCGCCGCGGGCGCCCATGCCTGCGCGACCGCCGCCGGTTGGGGTATCGTTCCCCGACGAGAGGCGGCGGGGCGGCCGCCCGGCGCGCGGAGGGGTCATCGTGGGGAGCGAAGGGTACTGGGCGCGCCGGAGGGAGCGCCTGTTCACGGCGCCGGCCGGGGCCGGGGAGGCCGCGGCGGGGCCGGGGCCCGGCGATCCGCCCGACCTCCTGCTCGTCACCCACGCCGCCAACGTCTTCTACCTGACCGGCTTCCGGGGCAGCGCGGGCATGTTGCTCGCCGGCCCCGGCGAGGCCACCCTGATCGTCGACTCGCGCTACGTCACGGCGGCCCGGCGCGTGCTCGACGACGCCTCGACGCCCGACGCGCCGGTCGTCCTCGCCGAGGTCGAGGACTCGTACGAGGAGACCCTCTGCGAGCTCCTGCGGGCGCGGGGGCGGTGCCGGGTGGGGGTGGAGGCCGACCACATGACCCTCGCCCGGCACGCGTGGCTCGAGCGGGCCCTCGCCGGCTCCGGGGTCGAGCTGTGCCGGACCTCGGGGCGGGTCGAGGCGGGCCGGCTGGTGAAGGATGCCGAAGAAGTGGAGATCCTGCGCGAGGCCGGGGCCCGCATCTCCGGGGTGATGGCCGAGATGCTCTCCGCCCTGCGGCCGGGCCGCCGCGAGCGCGACGTGGCGGCGGACGTCGACTGGGCGATTCGCCGCGCCGGGTTCGAGGGTCCGGCGTTCGAGACCATCGTCGCGAGCGGACCCAACAGCGCCCTGCCCCACGCGCGGCCCGGCGACCGCGAGCTGGCCGGGGGCGACCTCGTTCTGCTCGACTTCGGCGGCGTGCACGACGGCTATTGCGTGGACCTGACGCGGGTGGCGAGCCTCGGTCCGGCGACGCCGCCGGCCGCGTCCTGGCACGACGCGGTGCGGGCGGCGCACGCGGCG
>JAJEFC010000307.1 GCA_022820675.1 Vicinamibacteria bacterium
GTTCTCCGCCGGCCGGCTGCGCTCCGTGCGCCTGCGGTTCCCTTTCGGACTGCGGTTCCCCGTGCGCCTGCGGTTTTGCGCCGGCCGGCCGCGCTCCGTGGGCCTGCGGTTCCCTTTCCGGCGGCGGCTTCCCGTGCGCCCGCGGGTCCCCGCCGGCCGGCGGTCCCCCGTGCGTCGGGGACGACTCGCGGGCCGGCCGCGGGTCGTCCCCTCGCGGCGCCTCTACCGCCGTCCGCGCCTCACGGGTCGGCCGCGAGTCGCCGGGCGCGGCGGCGCCGAGCCCGGGCTCACACCGTGAGGTGCCTGCGGATGTCATCGTCGCTGAGGGCGTCGATGGGGCCGCCGGCCACCGACCGTCCCTTGTCGAGGATGTGGAACTCGCTGGCGACGCGGCGGGCGAACGGCAGCTTCTGCTCGACCAGCAGCACCGTCACCTCGGCCTCCCGGTTGAGCCGGACGATGATATCGCCGATCTCGTGGACGATGTTCGGCTGGATGCCCTCGGTGGGCTCGTCGAGAATGAGCAGCCGCGGCTCGAGCACCAGCGCGCGGCCGATCGCGAGCTGCTGCTGCTGGCCGCCCGACAGGTCGCCGCCGCGGCGCTGGAGCATCTGCCTCAGGACCGGGAAGAGCTCGAAGACGCGGTCGGGGATTCCCCCGCGGCGGCCGCCGCGCCGCGACCCGAGGCCGATGCGCAGGTTCTCCTCGACGGTGAGCTGCGGGAAGATCTCGCGCCCCTGGGGCACGTAGCCGATGCCCAGCCGCGCCCGGCTCTCGGGGGAGCGCGCGAGCAGGTCGGCACCGTCGAACGCCATCGCGCCCGACTCCACCGGAATCAGCCCCATGATGCACTTCAGGAGCGTCGTCTTGCCCATGCCGTTGCGCCCCATCAGGCACAGGCGCGTCCCCGCCGCCACGTCGAGGTCGACGTCCCACAGGGTGCGGCTGCCGCCGTAGGACTGGTTCAGGCCGCGAATCTCGAGCAGGCTCATTCCTCCCAGGTTACACCTCGCGGTCGACGTGCCACCGCGTTCGGCCGGCGCGTCGGGGCCGTTCGAGGCCGCGGATCCGGAGCAGGCTCATGACGCGCCACCGCGTTCGGCCGGCGCGGCGGGGCCGGTCGAGCGTGGATCCGGAGCAGGCTCATGCGGCCAGGTCCACCCGGGTGACGCGGGGGGCCGGTTGTCGCCTCCCCGACCGGCGCGAGGTCGGTCGGCGGGTTCCGGCGGTCGATGCCGTGGAGTCGATGCAGGCTCATGCCCCCAGGTACACCTCGATGACGCGGGGGTCGGACTGCACCGCGTCCATGCCGCCCTCGGCGAGCACCCGTCCCTCGTGCAGCACCGCCACCCGCCGCGCGATCGAGCGGACGAACTCCATGTCGTGCTCGACCACCACCACCGAGTGCCGTCCCGCGAGCGACAGCAGCAGCTCGCCGGTGCGCTCGGTCTCCTGCGGGGTCATGCCCGCGACCGGCTCGTCCACCAGCAGCACCTTCGGCTCCTGCATGAGCAGCATGCCGATCTCGAGCCACTGCTTCTGGCCGTGGGCGAGGGTGCCGGCCGGGGTGTCGCGCTTCGCCGCCAGCCCGGTAGTCTCGAGCACCTCGTCGATGCGCTCGCGGTCGCGGGGCGTCAGGCGGGCGAAGAACGTGCGCCAGAACGACTTCTCGCCGGCCAGGGCGAGCTCGAGGTTCTCGAACACGGTGAGGAAGTCGAAGACGGTCGGTTTCTGGAACTTGCGGCCGATGCCCGCCTGCGCGATCTCGGGCTCGCTCATCGTGAGCAGGTTGGTCATGTTCCCGAAGAACACGCGCCCCGCGTCGGGCCGGGTCTTGCCGGTGACGACGTCCATCATCGTGGTCTTGCCGGCGCCGTTCGGCCCGATGACGCAGAGCAGCTCGCCGGGGTCGACGTGCAGCGTGAGGTCGTCGAGGGCCTTGAAGCCGTCGAAGCTCACCGTCACCTGCTGCAGGTAGAGCACGTCGCCGGTCAGCACCGACGGCTGCCGCGCCGCCGCCGCCTCGCGCTTCTCGCGCCAGGGGTCGCGCCCGCCCGCGGCTTCGCCGGGAGGGGGAGCGCCCGTCTGGGGCTCGACGGGATCGACGTCGCCAGGATGGAGGTCGGCGTTCATGCGTCCCGGCTCCTCGCCGGCAGGAGGCCGGCCAGCCCGCGGGGCAGGAAGAGGGTGACACCCACGAACATCGCGCCGAGGGCGTACAGCCACACGTCGGGCAGCGCCCCCGTAAACCAGGTCTTGGCGTAGTTCACGAGCACCGCCCCCGCCGCCGCGCCCCACAGGGTGCCGCGCCCCCCGACCGCCACCCAGATCACCACCTCGATGGAGTTGATGGGCTCGAACTCGCTGGGGTTGATGATGCCCACCTGGGGCACGTAGAGCGCCCCCGCCACCCCCGCGAGCACCGCCGACAGGACGAACACCCACAGCTTGTAGTCCTGCACGCGGTAGCCGAGGAACCGGGTGCGGCTCTCGGCGTCGCGTATCGCGCGCAGCACCCGGCCCGCCCGCGACGCGAGGACGGCCCGGCAGATCCAGTAGGCGCCCCCGAGGGCGACCGCCGTCGCCGCGAGGAGGGCCGAGCGGGTGGCGTCGCTCTGCAGGTCGAACCCGAGCAGGTCCTTGAAGTCGGTGAAGCCGTTGTTGCCGCCGAAGCCCATGTCGTTCCGGAAGAACGCGAGCATCAGGGCGTAGGTGAGGGCCTGGGTGATGATGGAGAGGTAGACGCCGGTGACCCGCGACCGGAACGCCAGCCACCCGAATACGAACGCCAGCGCGCCCGGGACCAGGGCCACCATGACGAGGGCGAACCAAAACTGGTCGAAGCCGTGCCAGAACCACGGCAGCTCCTCCCAGTTGAGGAACACCATGAAGTCGGGCAGGACGGGATGCCCGTACACGCCCCGGGTGCCGATCTGGCGCATGAGGTACATCCCCATGGCGTAGCCCCCGAGGGCGAAGAACGCCGCGTGCCCCAGGCTCAGGATGCCGCAGTAGCCCCAGATGAAGTCGACGGCGAGGGCCAGCAGGGCATAGCTGAGGTACTTGCCGATGAGGCCGACGGCGTAGCTCGACAGGTGGAGGGGCGACGACTCGGGCACCGCCAGGTTGAGGAGGGGCGCGACGAGGGCGACCACGGCCAGCGACGCGAGGAACGCCACGCTCGCGCGGTCGGCGATCACCGCCGGCAGGCGCAGGGCCGGCGCCTTCATGACACGCCCCCTGCCGCCCGTGTCGTCGGGGGAACCGCCCGGGGGGACGGTGCTGGAGCCGGCGCCTCGACGCCCTTCCCGGCGGTCCCGTCCGCGGGAACCGTGCGCGGATATGGTGCCGCGGCCGGCGCCTTCATCACACGCTCTCCGCCGCCCGCCCCGTCTGGGGAAACAGCCCGCGGGGGCGGCGCTGGGGCCTGCCCTTTCACGACGCCCTTCCCGGCGGTCCCGTGCGCGGGAACCGTGCGCGGATGTGGTGCAGCAGCCTGCGTCTCCATCACACGCTCTCCGCCGCCCGCCCCGTCTGGGGGAACAGCCCGCGGGGACGGCGCTGGATGAACAGGATCAGCACCACCAGAACCAGTATCTTGCCGAGCACCGCCCCCGCGAACGGCTCGAGCAGCTTGTTGACGATGCCCAGCGACATGCCCCCGATGAGGGTGCCCCAGAGGTTGCCGACCCCGCCGAACACCACGACCATGAACGAGTCGACGATGTAGGACTGGCCGAGGTTGGGCCCCACGTTCGTGAGCTGGGTCAGGGCCACCCCCGCGACCCCCGCGATGCCCGCCCCGAGGCCGAACGTCATCGCGTCGACCCACTCGGTGCGCACCCCCATCGCCCGCGCCATCGTGCGGTTCTGGGAGACGGCGCGGATGTCGAGGCCGAGGCGCGTGTACTTCATGACGGCCAGCACGAGGGCGAACACGATGAGGGCGAAGAGCACGATGTAGAGCCGGTTGTAGGTCAGCGCGAACGCCTCGTTGAACCGCAGCGCCCCGCTCATCCACGCGGGGGTGGTGACGGCGCGGTTGTTGGCCGAGAACACCGTCCGCACGAGCTGCTGCAGCACCAGGCTCACGCCGAACGTCGCGAGCAGGGTCTCCAGCGGCCGCCCGTAGAGGAAGCGGATGACCGTCCGCTCGATGAGCACGCCGGCCGACCCCGCGACGACGAAGGCGGCCGGCACCGCCACGAGCAGGGAGATGCCGATGTGGTCGGGCATCCAGAGCTGGACGACGTAGGTGGTGTACGCCCCGAGCATCATCAGCTCGCCGTGGGCCATGTTGATGACGCCCATGACCCCGAAGGTGATGGCGAGGCCGATGGCCACGAGCACCAGCACCGACCCGAGGCTCAGCCCGAAGGCCACCGTCTCGAGCACCGAGTAGACGTTGCGCCGCGAGTCGATCTGCCACAGCGCGTCGGTCGCGGCGGCGCGGACGGCTTCGTCGGGCTCGGCGAACCCGCCGTCGTCGGTGGTCCTGATCAGCGCCGACAGGCGGTTGTGGACGACGGGGTTCAGGCGGCCCGAGAGCCGTTCGACGGCGGCGAGGCGGACCCCGGGGTCGGGGTCGTCGAGCGCCTCGACCGAGAGCGCCGTCTCGATCTCGAAGGCCACGTCGGGGTCGGTCTCGACCGCCGCCCGCCCGCGGAGCAGGTCGAGGGTGGCGTCGTCGAGGCTGCGCAGCAGCTCGCGCACCGCCTCGAGGCGCACGCCGGGGTCGGGGCTCGACGCGTCGAACCGGGCGATGCCGGTGCGCAGGAATCGCCGCAGCCGGTTGTTGGTGATGATGCGGTCCAGCCGGTCGGGCGAGATGGTCCCCGCGTCGGCCAGGGTGGCGGGATCGAGCAGTCGGAAGGTGGCGAGTCCCTCCTCGTTCGACTCGACGATGAAGACGCGTCCATCGTCCTCGCGCTCGAACAGGCGGTCCTCGAGCAGGGCCGTGAGCACGTCGCGGACGGCGCCGTGCCCGGTGGCGAGCATCTGCTCCGCAATCGCCTCCTTCTGCCGGAAGTTGGCGCCGGCGAGCTCGCCGACGATAGCGCGGAACGCGTCGTCGCCGGTCTGCGCCGCGGCCGGATGGGCGGCCAGGCACGCGGCGAGCAGCAGCCACGCGAGCCGCCGCGCGCCGAGGACCCCCGCGGCTCGCCCGGCAACCGTCGCCCTTCGGCTCCGAGAGCCGCCCATCCCATCCCTCCAGTGGTCAGCGCTGTCCACGGCGCCTCGCCCGGCAATCGTCACCTGGCGGCTCGTATTGCCGCTCAACCAACCCACCGGTCACCGCGGCGCCGGAGATCACGTCCGCCGATCTGGCGGACTACGGCGCCGACAAGAGCAAGGTCCTCGAAGGGCTCGAGGCGGTCCGAATCGTCCCGCCATCATCCGCGCCACCGCACGGCGCAAGCTGCTCGCCCGGCAATCGTCGCCTCGCGGCTCCCGTTGCCGCCCGGCCGACTCTACAGGGAACTGCGCCCCCTTCGACGGACGCACCGTTCCACCGCGCGAGCACCGGCCCGCAATCGTCGCCTTGCGGTCGCGACTGCCGTCCAGCCGACCCTTCAGGGAATCGGCGCCTCCTCGACCAGAGGGGACGCCGTTCCTCGGCGTTGGCTCCTACTCGTAGTTCTGCCCCGAGCACACCTGCGTCTCGGTGTTGTAGTTCCCGCAGTTCAGCTCGACCCAGTCCGCCTCGGTGACCTCGCTGACCGGCAGGTAGTCCGACCACGCGTCGCCCGGGACGGTGCCGTCAGTCTCCCACACCACGTCGAACTGGCCGTTCGCCTGCACCTCGCCGATGTACACCGGCTTGGTGATGTGGTGGTTGGGCAGGACCCGCGCGATGCCCCCGGTCAGGTTGGGGGTCTCGGTGCCCGGCAGCGCCGCCAGCACCGCGTCGACATCGGTCGTCCCCGCCTTCTCGACCGCCTGCGCCCACAGGTTGAACCCGATGTAGTGGGCCTCCATGGGGTCGTTGGTGGTGCGGTCCTGATTGTCGACGAACGTCTTCCACTTCGTGATGAACTCGCCGTTGGCCGGCGACTCCACGCTCTGGAAGTAGTTCCAGGCCGCGAGGTGCCCGACCAGCGGGGCGGTGTCGAGGCCCGACAGCTCCTCCTCGCCCACCGAGAACGCCACGACGGGGATGTCGTCGGCCGACACCTCCTGGTTCGCGAGCTCCAGGTAGAACGGCACGTTGGCGTCGCCGTTGATGGTCGACACCACCGCGGTCGGCTTGCCGGCCGAGCCGAAGCGCCGGATGGCGGCCACGCGGGTCTGCCAGTCGGAGTGCCCGAAGGGCGTGTAGTTGATGTCGATGTCCTCGTCCGCCACCCCCTGCTGCTTCAGGTACGCCTCGAGGATGCGGTTGGTGGTGCGGGGATAGACGTAGTCGGTGCCCTCGAGCACCCAGCGCTCGATGCCGACCTCGTTCATCAGGTAGTCGACGGCGGGGATGGCCTGCTGGTTGGGGGCGGCGCCGGTGTAGATGACGTTCTTCGACGACTCCTCGCCCTCGTACTGGACGGGGTAGAAGAGCAGGCCGTTGTTCTCCTCGAACACCGGCAGCACCGACTTGCGCGACACCGACGTCCAGCAGCCGAACACCACGTCGACCTGCTCCGACTCGAGCAGCTCGCGCGCCCGCTCGGCGAAGAGCGGCCAGTCCGACGCGGGGTCGACGACCACCGCCTCGACGGGCCGGCCGAGGAGGCCGCCCTTGGCGTTCTGCTCGTCGACCATCATCAGGATGGTGTCCTTCAGCGTCGTCTCGCTGATGGCCATGGTGCCCGACAGCGAGTGGAGGACGCCGACCTTGATGGGATCGCCGGCGGCGCCGGGGTCGGACGCGGACTCGCTGCCGCCCCCGCCGCATCCGGCGAGGACAGCGGTGAGGCCGGCGACGAGGAATGCTTGCTTCAGTCTCATGGTTCTGGCTCCTGTGGATGACCTGATCGCTACATCTGTGTGGATGACCTGATCGCTACATCTGCAACTGCAACCCGAGCCCGACCTGGAGGTCGTCGGGGTTGACGGCGGTGAAGGCGGTGTCCTTGACGAAGATCATCACGCGCGCATTGAACTGGCGGATGACGTAGTTGAGGTTGAACTCGGTGGTGGTCTGGTCGTAGTCGGGGCCCATGCCCTCCCGGAACCGGGCGCGGGCGAACTTGCCGAGCAGCTCGAACTGGCCGTCGCCCACGCGCTGCGGGAACAGGTAGGCGGCGAGCAGGTAGCCGCCGTCGTTGGTGAGATACCGCGGGTCGTAGCCGCCGAGCCCGTCGTAGCGGGCCCACTCCGCCTCGAGGGTCGCCGCGCCGCCGTCGCCGACCATGCGCTCCACGAGGACGTCGACGGAGTACGCCGACCCGGCGTCGGCCTGGGTCTGGCCGGCGAGGCCGAGGGCGAGGATGTTCCGCTCGCCGTAGTAGGTGCTGTTCAGGTAGTACCCCGGCTCGGCGTCCCAGAAGTCGACCTGGATGCGGCCCGCGCCGATGAGCGACGAGTTGCCGGTCGACGACAGGCCGTCGAACGCGCCCGCCGACAGCTTGACCTTGTCGAACTGCCCCCACCACGCGGCGCCGTTGTCGCGCCCCTGGAAGACGAAGGGATAGCCGTCCTGCACCCCGTCCGAGTAGACCGCCCAGTGGTGGGCGTAGAACGGGCCGTAGAGGTTGGCCCGGTCGCTAGGGGGCAGGAACCGGCCCACCCACACGTTGAACGTGTCCGACATCTCGAACTGCGCGACGGCGTCGAGGATCTGGAACGAGGTGTCCTGCGGCCCCGGCGCCCCCAGCGAGCCGCCGTAGGCGATGTCGGTGTTCACCATGAACTTGATCTTGCTGGTGGCCGCCCCGTTGATGTAGGTCCGCAGGCTGTTGACCCGGAAGTGCTGCGAGGCTTCGGCGTCGTCCGAGGTGCGATGCAGGAAGCTGGTCTGAAGGCCCCCGCCGATCGTGACCGGCGGGGGCGGGGCCGGCTCTTCGGCGTCGTCGTCCTGGGCGTGGAGCGGACCCGCCGCGGCGAGCCAGCCGGCCAGCGCCAGCAGCGCCGCCTTGCCGCCGAGTCGCCCGCGGTCGGTTGGGTGTCTGTGGCTGAGCACGAACGATACTCCTTCGGTTGCGCGTTGCAGGTTGCCGGGAGGCGTGGCCTCGGTTCGCGCAAGGTGGGGAGCAAGACGCGTGCCGGTTTTTCGGCGCGCGGGTTCCCGGCGGGATCGAAATGGGTGTTTCCTGCTTGGCGGGAGCTACGTTCTTGTTGGTTCAAGGGGCCGGAACGAGGCACTTGGAGATTGTGTTCTCGACATTCCTGTCGCCGGGATCCGCGGCGTTTCGACGTTCTTGTCGATTCCCGAGCCGGGGCGAGCCGGCGCCCGGCCCGGATGCTCGACGACCTGCGGCGGAGGGCGCTCGGCGGCGGTGACGGCCCGCGTTGCATCGCTTCCCGAAGGGCGCCGGCGGATCGCCGAGGCGCCCGCCTGACAAGGCGCGAACGAGGGAGGATATCGGGCAGTTCGACCGGGGCGCAACGCAGTCAGGCGGGATGCACCGCCGCTCGAGTGCAGTGGGGATTCTCGCCACGGGCGGTCAGGCCAGGCACGCGCCCGCGGCGCCG
>JAJEFC010000251.1 GCA_022820675.1 Vicinamibacteria bacterium
GCCGCCGCGGGCGCGGCCGGCACGGTCGGCGGTCAGGCCCTGGACCTCGGTCAGGCCCCGGGGGCGGCCGCGGCCGGGCCCGAGGCGGCGCTTCGCGACGTGCACGAACGCAAGACCGGCGCCCTGATCCGGGCCGCCGCCGTCATCGGTGCGATACTGGCTGGCGGAAGCGAGCCGGCGGTGCGCGCCGTCGACGCCTACGCCGGCCACCTGGGGCTGGCGTTCCAGATCGTCGACGACATCCTCGACGTCGAGGGCAGCACCGCGCAGCTCGGCAAGACGGCGGGGAAGGACGCGGCCGCCGGCAAGCCCACCTATCCCGCCGTGCACGGGCTCGCGCGGTCGCGGGCGCTCGCCGCCGACGCCGCCGACGCCGCCCGCGACGCCCTCGCGTCGGCCGGGCTCGGCGGGCGGCTGGGAGAGATCGCCGCATGGGTGCTGTCCCGAACGTCGTGACGGACGCGGCCGCGAAGGGGGCCCCGCCCTGATGCCGCCGCGGGTCCGGCTCGACACCCTGCTGCACGAGCGCGGCCTCGTGAGCTCGCGGACGCGCGGCCGCACGTCGGTGCTCGCGGGACTGGTGCGGGTCGACGGCCGCCCCGCCACCAAGGCCGGCGCCCTCGTCCCGGCCGACGCCGAGGTGACCCTCGACGCCCCCGACCACCCCTGGGTGGGCCGCGGCGGTGTCAAGCTGGCCCACGCCCTCGACGCCTTCGGCATCGACCCCGCCGGCGCCGCCGCCCTCGACGTCGGCGCCTCGACCGGGGGGTTCACGGACGTCCTGCTCCGGCGCGGCGCCCGCGCCGTGGTGGCCCTCGACGTCGGCCGCGGCCAGCTCGACTGGCGGCTGCGGCGCGACCCCCGCGTCCGGGTGCTGGAGCGCGTCCACATCGGCGCGGTCGGCCCGGAGGACCTGCCGGACGGCCTGCGGCGGTTCCACGTCGTCACCGTCGACGTGTCGTTCATCTCGATCGGCCGGTTCATCGATCGACTTCCGCCCCTCCTCGCGCCGCGGGGCGACCTCGTCGCCCTCGTGAAGCCGCAGTTCGAAGCGGGCCGGTCGGAGGTCCGGCGCGGCGGGCTGATCACGGATCCCGCCGTGCACGAACGCGTCGTCGAGGGCGTCGCCGCCGCCGCGGCTGCGGTAGGATTGAGGCGCGTGGCGACGACCCCGTCACCGATCACCGGGGCCAGGGGCAACCGGGAGTTCTTCCTGCACCTGCAACAGCCCGTGGCGAAAGCCCCGCGTTGCATCGAGAGCGGCGAGGCGCCCGCCTGACAAGGCGCGACGAGGGAGAACAATATGGGCATGTTCGACCGAGGAGCAACGCGGCCGGGCGTCTGCGCCGGTTGCGGCGCCGACGCCCGGCCGGCATGGTTGGGCGGCAATCGGAGCCGAAGGCGACGCTTGCCGGGCGCAGGCGCGACGCACCGCCGCTCGAATGCAGCGGGGACCTTCGCCACGGGCTGTCAGGCCCCGGCCTCACCGTGATGGCCGCCGACACCGCCGCCCTCGTCACCGGGGTCGCCCGGGTCGGCATCGTCGCGAAGACGCGGCTCGCCGCGGCGGCGCCGGTGGTTCGGGACGTCGCGACGTGGCTGGAGCGGCGCGGGCTGCAGCCCGTGGTGGAACGGCGAACCTCGGAGCTCGCCGGGCTGACTGCCGTCGCCGCGACCGACGCGGCGGACCTGCCGGACGCCTCGGACCTGATTCTCGTGCTCGGCGGCGACGGCACGCTGCTCGGCATGGCCCGCCGCATCGCGGCGGCGGCCGCCGATCCGCCTATTCTCGCCGTCAACTTCGGGGGGCTCGGCTTCCTGACCGAGATCACCCTGCCGGAGCTGTTCGAGGTGCTGGCGTCGGTGGTGGACGGCGACGCCCGCGTCGACGAGCGCCGCATGCTGCGGTCGCGCACGGAGCGCGGCGACGCGACGACGGGGGAAGGCGTCGCGCTGAACGACGTGGTCATCACGAAGAGCGCCCTGTCGGGAATGATCGATCTGTCGGTGTCGGTCGGCGAGCAGTTCGTGGCCCAGCTCCGGGCTGACGGCCTCATCGTCGCCACCCCCACCGGATCGACCGCCTACAACCTGTCGACGGGCGGACCGATCGTGCATCCGCTCGTCAACGCCCTGGTCCTGACCCCCATCGCCCCCCACATGCTCGCGAACCGCCCCCTCGTCCTGCCGGAGAGCGCGGCGATTCGCATCCGGCCCGACCTCTCCAAGCCGCACGCGGAGGCCTACGCCAGCTTCGACGGCCAGACGGGCTTCGATCTCCGGCACGGCGACACCGTCGTCGTGGAGACCGCGCCGCGCCCGCTCCGCATGATCCGCGCCCCCGCGCGCCCCTACTACGCGGTGCTGCGCGAGAAGCTCGGCTGGGCGGCGCGGTGACGGCCGTCAGCCGCCGCTGATGGGCGGGTGGTGGATGATCTGGATGGTGTTGCCGTCGGGGTCCGCGAGGTAGAGCGACCGCGCGCCGTCCCGGTGGGTGCGCGGCCGCGCCTTGATGGCCACCCCGTGCTCGTCGAGGTACGCGGCCCAGCGGTCGACGTCGTCCGCGCTCCGCACCAGGAGCCCGAGGTGGTCGAGCCGGCCCGGGCCCGGCGCATCGCCGGGAGCGGCGCGGTGGAGGGCGAGGTTGTCGCCGCCCGAGGTCAGGTAGACGTTGTCGGCGTCGGGCTCCCACTCGACCGCAAAGCCCAGCCGCTCGACGTAGAAGCGGCGCATGTCGTCGAACGCCCTCGCGAAGAGCGCGAGGTGCCGAATCCCGAGATGCCCCGGTCGGGCGCCCATGATCCCAGTCTATCAGCCGGCGCGCCCCCGCGGGGAAGCCGGCGCCGCCGCGGGTGGAGCGCGCCCGGCGCGCGGCTGCGGCGACCGCGACCGG
>JAJEFC010000131.1 GCA_022820675.1 Vicinamibacteria bacterium
GACGGACTGGCCGACGGGCTGCGCCAGCTCGCCCGCGCGTCCGGCCGCGGCGCGGTCGTGGATGCGGCCGCGATACCGGTGCATCCCGAAGCGCGCCGGTGGTTCGCCCGCGAAGGGGACGACCCCCTCGAGGCGGCCCTCCGCGGGGGCGACGACTACGAGCTGCTGATCGCGGTCCCCCGCCGCCAGCGCCGTGCGCTCCGCATGCTGGCCCGCCTGTTCCGGGGCGTCCCCGTCACCCGCATCGGCGAGCTGACGAAGACCTCCGACCTGGTGCTCCGCACCGCGGGCGGCGACCGGCCGGTGCCGGGGGGCTACGAGCACTTCCGGCAGGAGTCTGCGCCGTAGAAGGCGCGGACTCCTGGAGGTTGGTTGGGCGCCAGGCGGAGCCGGATACTCGAAGCGCATCCGCGTCTGACCATCCCCGCGACTCTCGACGGAGGTCGGCAATGAGGCAGCACCGTCTGACGGCCGCTTCCGGCGCTCGAACGTGGGACCAGGCGACGATTGGCGGGCGAGGCGCCGTCGGCCTGCCGTCGGCCTGCCGCCGCCCTGCCTGAGGCTCGGCCGGCCGACCGCCGCGTCGCCGGACCGCGTCGCCGAGGAAAGGCCGGCCTCCACCCCGAGCGACCGTGGACTCATCGTTGTGCTGGTGATAACCTGCGGCGCATGCCGTGGACCGACATCCTGTCGCCGGCTATCGTGATTGCCGTGCTCGTGCTGCTCCGGCGCGACACCAACGCTCGCATCGCTGCTCTGGCCGCGACGGTCGGCAACATCGATCGCCGCCTCGCAACGCTGGAAGGCCGAATCACCGGCTGGCAGGACCACCAGACCACCCTGCCCGTTGGGCAGGATCAGCCCTGATCGGTCACGGCGACGCCCCCATCCGCAGGCTCTGACGGTGCCGGACCCGGGGCGACTTGCCGCCGGACGGCCGGCGCGGTATAAGAACGGATCGTCAATGACGCGTCCGGGCAGCATCCCGGACGCGTCCGCGGCGGCCGGCCGAGCCGGAGCCGCCGCGGGTCCGGGCGGAC
The DNA here is from genome assembly GCA_022820675.1 of Vicinamibacteria bacterium. Classification (GTDB taxonomy): domain Bacteria; phylum Acidobacteriota; class Vicinamibacteria; order Vicinamibacterales; family UBA8438; genus JAJEEA01. The sequence continues at coordinate 1,041 of JAJEFC010000131.1, forward strand.
CCGAGGGGCCCGCCCCCCTGTCGTGAATCCGGAGGAACCGATGAAGAGAACCACCTACGCCGCCCTCGCCGCCCTGCTCGCAGTGGCGCTTCTGGCCGGAACCAACGCCGCCGCGCAGAACGCCGCGCACAACCACATCGGCCACGTCGCCGACGCGTGGCGCGACACGCCGGACGGCGAGGGCCTGCTGCCCGCGGCCATCGCCGAGGCCGAGATCGCGGCCCGCCACGCGGGCCTCGCGGCCAGCGACCCGGGCAACTTCGCGAGCATGAAGCGGCACACCACCCACGTGCTGCACGCGGTCGATCCCTCGCAGATCGAGAGCGGCCCGGGCCGCGGCTACGGCGTGAAACGCGGGGCCGCCGGAGCCGCGCAGCACATCACCGCCGCCGCCAACTCCGAGGGCGCGTCGGGCGCGGTCCAGACCCATGCCGTCCATGTCGCGACGTCCGCGCAGAACACGGTGGCGCGGGCGGACCAGATCGTCGCCCTCGCGCAGCGCATCGCCCGGACCACCACCGCGGCCGACGCCGCCCCCCTCGTGGCGGAGCTGAACGACCTCGCGCAGGCCCTGCTGTCGGGCGTCGACGCCAACGGCGACGGGCGCACCGGCTGGCAGGAGGGCGAGGGCGGCCTGGAAGTGGCCCAGACCCACCTCGGCTTCATGAAGCAGGCCGAGGGGCTCTAGCTCCAGCCATTCGCCGGCCGCGGCGTGTGGCGGTGGACCCACGGGCACCGCCGCCACACGCCCGGCCGTCTCTGCCCTTCGAGACGCGCCCGGCCGCGACCGAACCGCGTCCGTTGCACCCCACGTACCGGCCCGGCGTGTCGCCCGTCCTTGCGCCTGTCTCGTTGACTGGCCACCGGACTCGCGGCACGTTCGCCAACCCTGGAGCGATCGGGGCACGCCCCGCCCGCCACAGTTCCTCATGATTCAGGATCTCAAGATCTCGAACTTCAAGTGCTTCCACGCAGTACACCTCCGCGACCTCGGCCGGTTCAACGTCATCGTCGGCCGAAACGGCGGCGGCAAGACCGCCTTTCTGGAGGCTCTCTTCTTCCTGGCCGGCACGGGTCCTGATCTGGTCCTCAAGATACGCCGCATGCGTGGCCTCGGGGACACTTCGATCTCCGCCGACCGCGGTTCCTTTCAGTCGTTGTGGCGAGACTTCTTCTTCGATTTCGACGAGGCCTCGACAATCGAATTGCACTCGCGCGGATCGGACGAGAACGCCCGCTCGCTGACTGTGTCGTACGGCCCACCGGAGGGAGCGACCCTGCCGTTCGGCAAAAGTCCCGTCGATACTGCGGTCCAACACGCCACAATCGATTTCATCTACAAGACGGCTACCGGCAACATTCTGAAATGCCAGCCCACGATCACCAACGAAGGTCTGTCCTTCGGGGGCGCCGTGGAGACATTCCCCGCGATCCTGCTGTCCCCGGTCTCGCGCGAAGGCCCGGAGCATAACGGTCAACGGTTCTCCTCGCTTAGCAAGAAGGGGGAACAGCAATCCACTGTCTCGGTGATCCGAAGACAATTTCCCTTCATCGAGGATCTCAGTGTCGAATACCACGGCGGCCGTGCCATGGTACACGCAAAGCTCCGCTCCGTACACGAGAAGGTGCCACTACCCCTCGTGTCCGATGGCATCAACAAGATGCTGTCGATCCTGCTTGCAGTGCACCACTTCTCGCGGGGCATAGTCCTCATCGACGAGATGGAGAACGGCCTGTATTTCGATCTGATGGGCCGCGCGTCCGCGGCGATCCTAGACGCTGCTCGGGAATCGAATACCCAACTCTTCGTGACGACTCACAGCCTGGAGTACCTGCGCGCGTTGGTGCCTGTCGTCCGGGAACACCCCGACGACTTTCGGCTGCTCCGCACCACCAAGGACAACGGAGCCAGCGCGATCGACTGCTTCGACGGCAGGCACTTCGCGGCCGCCCTCGAAGAGGGCCTTGAGATCAGGTAGCGAAGCGCATGACGGATAGGGAAGTCACTCCGTTCCGTTTCGACGAGCCGGTCTACGTGCTGTGCGAAGGTCCCGCCGATGCGCGCCTTGTGACGCGGTTGTTGGAACGCGAGAGAGTCTCGAGGGCTTCTCCGTCAACTACGCGAAGGGCTACCAGCATTTCGCCGCGCACGTCCGGGCTCTCACGGTGAGCTCGGATTGGCGGAAAGTGAAGCGCCTCCTGATCCTCGGTGACAACGACACCAGACCTGCGGCGCGCTGGCGGAACGCGCACGACGCGCTCACCGAGGAGCGGCTGCCAGCGCCGGAACACCATGCCCAAATCGCCGCCGGCACGCATGACCAACCATCCACAGGCATCTTCATGATGCCGAGCGCCGACAGAGCCGGAGCGCTCGAGACGCTCCTCGTGGAAGCCATCCTCGAGGAGCGCGCGGGCCTCGCCGAATGCCTACGGCAACTGGACGAGTGCCCGGCAACAGACTGCGAGGAGTGGGACGCGGTGAAGCGAGCGAAGATGCAGTTCCAGACCGCGGTCGCGATCACGTGCAAAGACGACCCCAGCGCCGGCGCCGCGCACATCTGGTCGAAGACCCACAACCCGGTTCCAGTTGCGAGCCCGGCGTTCGATGAGCTCGCAATGTTCCTTCGACGAGCCGCCGAGCTCTGATCGCGGGTACGTTACTTCTTCGGGCGACAGACCCCGCAGCACGCAGCCGCCCCTGCAACAAGCGCCTACCGCGCCATGGGCGCCATCCCGACTTCCTGGTCGCGATACTGAAGCTGGTAGAGCTTGTGGTACAAGCCCCGCTCGGCGAGCAACTGCCGGTGGCTGCCCTGCTCGCGCAGCCGGCCCTTGTGGAAGACGAGAATCGTGTCCATGTCCTGCACCGTCGACAGGCGGTGGGCGATGGCGATGGTCGTCCGGCCGGACATCAGCACGTGCAGCGCGTCCTGAATGAGCTGCTCGGTGTCGGTGTCCACGCTCGACGTGGCCTCGTCGAGCAGCAGCACCGGCGGCCGAGCGGCCAGGGCCCGCGCGAACGAGAGCAACTGACGCTGGCCCACCGAGAAGGTGGCCCCCCGCTCGGCCACCGTGGTCTCGAGCCCCTCCGGGAGCGACGCGATGAACCGGTCGGCGTGCACGCCGCGCGCGGCCCGGCGCACGTCGTCGTCGGTGATCGCCTCTTTCCCCAACCGGATGTTGTCGGCCACCGTGCCCGAGAACAGGTAGACGTCCTGCAGCACGAGCCCGAACCGCGACCGCAGGTCGTGGAGCGGCAGGTCGCGGATGTCGACGCCGTCGACGGTGATGCGCCCGCGACTGACGTCGTAGAACCGCATCAGCAGGTTGAGCACGGTGCTCTTCCCCGCCCCGGTGGCGCCGACCACGCCGACCCGCCGGCCGGGGGCGACGTCGAAGGTGACGTCCTCCAGCACGTACTGGTCGCCCCGATACGCGAACCACACGTTCTCGAAGCGGATGTGACCCGCGCCCACCCCGGCAGCCGCCGACGCGCCGGCGCCGTGGACCCGCGGACGGCCCACCGTACTCGCCAGTGCGCCGGCGGCAGGGTCGGCGACCGGATCGCCGTGGTCTCTCGCTCCGTTCCGCAAGCGCCCCCGCGCCGCGGCCACCCGCGCCGCGAGGTCGGCGACCCCGTCGCCGTGGTCCGCCCGGCCATCCCGCAACGGCGCCCGCGCCGAGCCGGCCGGCGCGGCGGGGTCGGGGATCGGGTCGACGTGGTCCCTCTCGACCCTCCGCAGGTGGTCCCCCACGGACGCCCGCGCGGCGAGACCGGGGTCGGCGACCGCCACCGGGGTGTCGAGCAGCGCGAAGATGCGCTCGGACGACGCCATCGCCGCCTGCAGGATGTTGAACTTCTCGGACAGGTCGCTGATGGGGCGGAAGAAGCGCTGCGAGTACAGCACGAACGCCACCAGCGAGCCGAGCTCGAGGCTGCCCTGCAGGGTCCACGCGCCGCCGAACCAGATGATGGCGGCGACGGCCAGGGCCCCCAGCACCTCGATGGCGGGATAGAACACCGCGTAGAAGAAGATGGACGCGAGGTGCGCGTCGCGGCACCCCCGGTTGATCGCGTCGAACCGCTCGTACTGGCGGGCCTCGCGCCGGAAGAGCTGCACCGTCGCCATCCCCGTGACGTTCTCCTGCAGGAACGCGTTGATGCGCGCAATCCAGCCCCGCACCTCTCGGTACGACTGCCGGGCGTGGCGCCGGAACCACTGCGTCACCGCCGCGATGAGGGGCAGCACCGAGAGGGCGACGACGGCGAGGCGCCAGTCCATGACGAACAGCACGACGGCGATGCCCGCCAGCATGAAGACGTCCCGGAACACCGACACCACGCCCGAGGCGAACAGCTCGTTGAGGGCGTCGACGTCGGTGGTCACGCGGGTCATCAGGCGGCCGACGGGGTTGCGGTCGAAGAAGGCCACGTCGAGCCGCTGCAGGTGCCCGTGAATCTGCCGCCGCAGGTCGAAGATGATGTGCTGCCCGGTCACCTGCAGCGTCCAGGTCTGCACCGCTTCCAGCACATAGGACGCCGCCAGCACGCCGAGCAGCAGCAGGGCGAGGGGAGTCAGTCCGTCGACGTCCCCGGCCGCGATGTGCGTGTCAATCGCGACCTTGGTCAGGTACGGCGGCGCGAGCTGCAGCAGGGAGAGCCCCAGGATGGCGAAGAACGCCACGCCGATGCGGGCGCGGTAGGGCCGCATGTAGCCCAGCAGCCGGCGCATCAGGCGCGCGTCGTAGGCCTTGCCGAGGACCTCGTCGTCCGCCTCGATCATCCCAGCTCCAGCGCCTGCTCGATGAGCTGCTTCCGGTGCAGGCCCGCGTACAGGCCCCCGCGCGCCACCAGCTCGTCGTGGGCGCCGCGCTCGACGACACGGCCCTCGTCGAGCACGAGGATGAGGTCGGCCGCGCGCACCGTCGAGATGCGGTGCGACACGACGATCGACGTGCGCCCGCGCAGGACGCGGCGCAGGCCGGCGAGGATGTCCGCCTCCGTGCGCGCGTCGACGGCCGACAGCGCGTCGTCGAGGAGGAGGATGCGCGCGTCGGCCGAGATCGCCCGCGCCAGCGCCGTGCGCTGCTTCTGCCCGCCCGACAGGGTGACGCCGCGCTCGCCGACCCGGGTCTCCGCGCCGTCGGGGAACCCGGCGAGATCGGTGTCCAGCCGCGCGAGGGCGATCGCCTCTGCGACGACCCTGCCGGCGTCGCGCTCCGGGCCGGGGCGGGCATCGGCGGCGTCGGCGGTCTCGACCCCGAACGCCACGTTACCGGCGATGGTGTCCGAGAACAGGAACGGGTCCTGCGGGACCATCGCGATCTGCCGCCGCAGCACCGGCAGGGGGAGGTCGAGCACGTCGACGCCGTCGATGAAGACGGTCCCGCGCGGGGGGTCGAACAACCGCGGCAGCAGGGCGAGGAGCGTCGACTTGCCGGAGCCGGTGGGACCGATGACCCCGAGCACGCGGCCGGGCTCGATCGTGGCGGAGACCCCCTGCAACACCGGCCTGCCGTTGTAGGCGAACGACAGGTCGCGGAACTCGACGCCGCCGCCGGGCACGGGCGCCGCCAGCGCAGCCGCGTTCGCGGACCCGCCCGAGGCCCGGCGCCCATCGAGCCGCAGGGACCCGGCCCCGCCCTCGGTCGCGTCGAGCCGCGCCGACCCGGCCCCGTCCTCGGCCGCGTCGAGCCGCGCGGATC
>JAJEFC010000252.1 GCA_022820675.1 Vicinamibacteria bacterium
GCCGCCGCGGCCGCCGCGGACTGGAGCGTGGCGCGGGCGCTCGCGGCCGGCTCGGACGAGTACCTGCAGGCGCGCGAGTCGGCCGCCGCCGCGTTGCGGGCCCTCGCGGCGGCGCCCCCCCCGAAGCGCCGGCTCGAGGCCGTGAAGGACCTCGTCGGGGCGCGTCGCGCCAAATCGAGCGCGGCGACCGAGCGTGAGGCGCTGACCCGCCGCCTGCGCGCGCTCGGCACGCTGTTTCGCGATCTGCAGGTCGTATCGGCCGACGGAGACCGGTCGTGGCTGGCGAACGCCGACCTGGCGGATCAGCTCGAGGCGCTGTCGCGGTCGTACGGTGCGGACCGGGCCGGGCGGGGTTTCGAGACCGTCGATCGCGCGGTGGAGGCGTTGGCCCGGAACGCCAGCCCGCGAGTCGTCGTCGACTGGCTGGCCTTGCGAATCTAGTGTCCTGTCAACGAAGGAACCGACACGAGTCATGGGTCCGTGTGCATCCCGTTTTGCCGGGCGAAAGGGCCCCTGAACTCATGTCACGAACCATGGGGACAGGACACTGGGAGTGTGCGCCGCAGAACGGTGCAGACTCCTGGCAGGGTCGGCTGGCTGGGCGCGCCAGCGGAGCCGCCGGCGACGATCGTGAACGCTTCGGATTTCTGCAAGTGCCTGCAAGAACGGAAGTAGCGCCGCGAGAGACGGTTCCGCGAACCACGGTCGCACGCTGGCCGCCGACCGGGGAGCTGGCCGCGGACCGTCACGAGCTCGGGGCGAGGCTCGCGGTGCGCCGCGGGCTCCGAGGGCTGCGGGGGGGAGGAACGGCATGGACGGTTCCGCTGAGCGCCAACCTGCACGCTGCATGAGCGTCAAGTTCGATCCGGTCGGCCGGACCCGCACTTTCCTGCTGCCGGAGGTGGACTTCGATCCGAAGCCGAAGCCGGGCGATCAGGTCGTCGTGCAGATGGGCGCGCGGCGGGCCCTCGGGACCATGGCCCCCACGATTCCGCCGATCGCGGAGCGCACCGCGCCGCCTCCCGAATCACCGTTGCGGGTCGTGCGCCGGGCCACCCGCGAGGACGTGCTGCGCCGGTTCCGCCAGGAGCAGCGGGAACGCGAGGCCCGGCGCATCTGCCTGCTGAAGATCCGCGAGCGCGGCCTGCAGATGAAGCTGGTCAGGGTCGAGCAGATGTTCGACGACTCCAAGCTCGTCTTCAGCTTCACGGCGGAGGGGCGCGTCGACTTCCGGGGCCTCGTGCGCGAGCTCGCCAGCGAGTTCAAGGCGCGGATCGAGATGCGGCAGATCGGGGCGCGGGACGAGGCGAAGGTGCTCGGCGGGTACGGCACCTGCGGGCGGCCCCTGTGCTGTACGACGTGGCTGCAGTCGTTCGAGCCGATCTCCATCAAGATGGCCAAGCGCCAGAACCTGAGCCTGAACCCGTCGCGGCTGTCCGGGGCGTGCGGCCGGCTGAAGTGCTGCCTGCGGTACGAGCTGCCCAACGCCGCCGGCGAGCAGCACGCGGGATGCGCCCACGAGTCGAGCTGCAGCCGGAGCGCCGGGGGGTGTGGGAGCGGGTGCGGCGGCGATTGTGGGTCGGGTGGTTGCGGTGCCTGTGACAGCCGAGCCTGACCGCACGCCGCGGGGTCCGGGGCGGCCGCGGATCGGCGTGACGATGGGCGACCCGGCCGGCATCGGCCCCGAGATCGCCGTCGCCGCGGCGGCCGACCGGCGGGTGACCGCGGTCTGCGAGCCGGTGCTGTACGGTCCCCTCACCGCGGCCGAGCGGGCGCGTTTCCGGCCCGGGGAGCTGTCGGCGGCGGCGGGGCGGACCGCGCTCGACGCGGTCGAGCGGGCGGCCGCCGACGCGCTGGCGGGCCGGCTCGACGCCATCGCGACGGGACCGATCAACAAGGAGGCGCTGGCCCTGGCCGGCTCGCCGTGGCGCGGCCATACGGAGCTGCTCGCGCACGTCACGGGCGCCCGCGACGTCGCCATGATGTTCCACTCGCCGCGGCTGTGCGTGGTGCTCGCGACGGTGCACGTGCCCCTGTCGGCGGTGCCGCGGCTGCTCACCCGCGACCGGGTGGAGACCGTCCTCGACCTCGCCGCGGCCCACCTGCCGCGGTTCGGGGTGGCCCGGCCCCGCCTCGCGCTGGCCGGCCTCAACCCGCACGCCGGCGAGGGGGGGCTGCTCGGGACCGAGGAGCGCGACGTGCTGGCGCCGGCGGCGGCGGCGGCGCGGGGGCGCGGCATCGACGTCGCGGGGCCCCTGCCCGCCGACACCGTCTTCCGCCAGGCCGTCGACGGCCGCTTCGACGCGGTGGTGGCCTGCTACCACGACCAGGGGCTGATACCCGTCAAGCTCGCCGCGTTCGGCGAGGCGGTCAACGTCACGCTGGGGCTGCCGATCGTCCGGACGTCGGTCGACCACGGCACCGCGTTCGACATCGCCGGCCGCGGGGTCGCCGATGCCGCCAGCCTCGTGCAGGCGGTGGTGCTCGCGGCCCGGCTCGCCGCGGCGTGAGGGGGGACAGGGCAGACATGGCCGGCGCCGATCCGCCGCGGGGTGACAGGCCCATCGCCGAGAACCGCAAGGCGCGGCACGACTACACCTTCTTCGACACCTTCGAGGCCGGCGTCGCCCTGCTCGGCACCGAGGTCAAGGCGATCCGCGAGGGTCGCGTGAACCTGCGCGACAGCTTCGGCCGGATCGAGCAGGGCGAGGTCTTCCTGCACAACGTCCACATCAGCCCCTACAGCCATCGCGGCTACGCCGACCACGAGCCGATGCGCCGGCGCAAGCTCCTGCTCCACAAGCGCGAGATCCGCAAGCTCATCGGGAAGGTCGTCGAGCGCGGCATGACCCTGGTGCCCGTGCGCATGTACTTCAAGCGCGGCCGGGTGAAGGTGGCCGTGAGCCTCGCCAAGGGGAAGCGCGTCCACGACAAGCGCGAGACGCTGCGCCGGCGCGAGGCCGACCGCGAGGCCCGGGCCGCCATCAAGCGGTTGTGAGCGTGCGGCTGGCGCTGCAAGGGGAGGCGGGTCTACGACGAGCGCGAGACGCTGCGGCGGCGCGAGGGCCGACCGCGGGGCCCGGGCCGCCGTCGAGCGGTCGTGATCGTGCGGGTTGACGCCCGGTTCGGGCCGGGGTCGAAGGCGGCGGAAACGGGGCGAGTCGGGGGGGCGCCGTGGCGGTCGGCGCGGTCCTCCACGCCATGCGCAGCCGCCGCTCATCCCGGGCCGTCGAGCACCTCGTCGACGAGGCGGGCGACGAGGCGGCCGATGGCCAGGCACGCGGTCAGCCCCGGCGAGTCGATGCCCGCGGCGTGCACGAGCCTCGGCTGCCGTGCGTCGCGCTCGATGAGGAAGTCGGAGAACGCCGCGGGGTCGGGGCTGAGCTTGGCGCGGATTCCCGTGCCGCCGAGCCGCAGGTCCGCGGGTCGCACCGCCGGCAGGAGCGTCCGCGTGGGCTCGACGAACGCCTCGACGGGCAGCCGGTCCCGCTCGTGGTCCTCCTTCGACGCCTGGTAGTGCACGGTCGGACCGACGGTGACGTTGCCCCACGTGGTGGGCGTGAGATGCACGCCGAGATGTTCGCCGGCGGGGGCGGGCACGGGATAGACGGGGCGGCCGACCAGGGCGCGGGCGGCCCCGACGAGCTCGGCGTACTCGCCGCGGGAGGGGTGGATGCGGAACCGGCGTCCGTCGAGCCGGGCCGAGACCTCGTCGGCGTGGAGCCCGGCCGCGTTCACCACCGCGCGCGCCCGGATGGTCTCGGCCGGGGTGCGGATCTCGATCCCCGCGGCGTGGGAACGGCCGCCGACGAGGGGGGTGCCCGGCAACAGGATGACCTCGCGCCGCGCCGCCTCGCGCCGCAGCGTGCGGACGAGGGCCTCGGGGTCGACGATGCCGGTCGAGGGCGACCACAGGGCGGCGCGGGCCGCCACGTGCGGCTCCATCCCGCGGACGGCGGCGGCATCGACGATCTCGAGGTCGGTGACGCCGTTGGCCTCGCCTCGCGCGCGTACGCGCTCGAGCTCGGCCCGCTCCTCCTCGGCGCCGGCGACGATCAGCTTTCCGCAGCGCCGGTGGGGGATCTCGTGCCGGGCGCAGAACCGGTAGAGGGCCTCGCGGCCCTCGACGCAGAGCCGCGCCTTGAGGGAGCCGGCCGGATAGTAGATGCCGGCGTGGATGACGCCGCTGTTGTGGGTGCTGGTCTCGGTGCCGAAGCGCGGGTGCCGCTCGAGCAGGCACACCGTCCGCCCGGCGCGGGCCGCCTCGTGCGCGCACGACAGACCGACGACGCCGCCGCCCACCACGACCAGATCGATCTGTTCCATCGCTGTGCGCCGTTCCCGGGCCGGCCGGCCTGCCGCCGGCGAACCCCGGGTTGCGCCGGCCGCAGCGCTCGAAGGCCGCGGGGACCGTCGCCGCGGGAAGGCCGAGCCCGGGAGGCTTCGGCGGGTGCGATACCCTACCATGACGTTGATCCGGCCGGCCCCGTCCCATACGATCGATCGGGCGCGCGGGCTTCGGGCCACCGCCGTCGAGGAGACTCATGTCGAGGCGCGCCGTCGTCACCGGGATCACGGGCCAGGACGGGTCCTATCTGGCCGAGCTGCTGCTCGAGAAGGGCTACGAGGTGGTCGGCGTGACCCGGCGGCTGAGCGCCCCCAACCAGGAGCGCATCGAGCATCTGCGGGGGCGCGTCGGGCTGCGGCAGGCGGACCTGCTCGACCAGATGTCGCTGCTGAGCGTGATCGACGAGGTGCGGCCGCACGAGGTCTACAACCTCGCGGCGATGTCGTTCGTGCCGACGTCGTGGACCCAGCCGGTGCTGACCGGCGAGTACAACGCCCAGGGGGTCACCCGGATCCTCGACGCGATTCGAAGGGTGGACACCTCGATTCGCTTCTATCAGGCCTCGTCGAGCGAGATGTTCGGCAAGGTGCGGGAGACGCCGCAGACCGAGGCGACGCCGTTCCATCCCCGCAGCCCGTACGGGGTGTCGAAGACGTTCGCCCACTACATCACCGTGAACTACCGCGAGAGCTACGATCTCTTTGCCGTGTCGGGCATCCTGTTCAATCACGAGTCGCCCCGGCGGGGCCTCGAGTTCGTGACCCGGAAGGTGACCGACGGGGTGGCGCGCATCAAGCTCGGCCTCGCCGACCGGCTTTCGCTCGGCAATCTCGACGCCCATCGCGACTGGGGCTTCGCGGGCGACTACGTGCGGGCGATGTGGACGATGCTGCAGCAGGACGCCCCGCACGACTACGTCATCGCCACCGGCGTCAGCCGCTCGGTCGAGGACCTGGTCGCGACCGCGTTCGGGCACGTCGGCCTCGACTGGCGCGAGCACGTGCGCACCGATCCCGCCCTGCTGCGGTCGGCCGAGGTCGATCACCTCATCGGCGACGCGTCGAAGGCGCGGGCAGAGCTCGGATGGTCGCCGGCCGTCGACTTCGAGGGGCTGATCGGCATGATGGTGGACGCCGACCTGGCGCGCCACCGCGCCCTGTCGCCGCCGCTCGCGGTCGCGGCATCCACGCCCTGACGGCCGGTGGCGGAACCCCGCGTTGCACCGCGTCCCGAGGGTGCGAGCTCATGACCCGCGTCCTCATCACCGCCGTCCCGTTCGGGGAGGTCGACCGCGGATGCCTCGACCTGCTCGAGGAAGCGGGTGTCGACTGCGTCCGCAACCCCCACGGCCGGCGGCTGACCGAGCCCGAGCTCGCGTCGCTCGTGCCCGGCGTCGACGCCGTCATCGCCGGGACCGAGCCGATTACCCGGACCGTGATCGGCGCCGCGCGCCGCCTGCGGTTGATCTCGCGCGTCGGCGTGGGGCTGGACAGCGTCGACCTGGCGGCGGCGCGCGAGCACGGGGTGGCGGTGGCCTATACGCCCGAGGCGCCGGCCGACGCGGTGGCCGAGCTGACCATCGGACTGGCCCTGTCGCTGCTGCGCGGCGTCCACCTCGCGAACGCCGCGGTGCGCGGCGGCGCCTGGACCCGGCTGCCGGGCCGCCGCCTGGGGGCGGTGACCGTCGGCGTGATCGGGGTCGGCCGCATCGGCCGCCGCGTCGTGCGCCTGCTGTCCGCCTTCGGCGCGCGGATCCTCGCCAACGACCTGGTCCGGGTTCCCCTCGCGGAGCCCGTCGAGTGGGTCGACAAGCCGACGCTCTTCCGCGAGGCCGACCTCGTGACCCTGCACGTGCCGCTCACGCCGTCGACCGTCGGCCTCGTGGGCCCCGGACAGCTCGCGGCGATGCGGCCCGGCGCCCTCCTCGTGAACACGTGCCGCGGCGGGGTCGTCGACGAGGCGGCGCTCGCCGATGCGTTGCGGTCGGGCCGGCTCGCGGGCGCCGCCGTCGACACGTTCGTCGACGAGCCCTACCGGGGGGAGCTGGTGGGGGTGGACACCTGCCTGATCACCGCGCACATGGGGTCGATGGCGGTCGACTGCCGGCGGCGCATGGAGCACGGCGCCGCCCGCAACGTCGTCGCGTTCCTCCGCGGCGAGCCGCTCGACGAGCCGGTGCCGGAGTCGGAGTACGAGGTGCAGGCGATGGCGCCGGCGCCGGCGGAGTGACGCGGAAGCATGGCTGTGCGGCTGGCCCGTGCCCACCTGGCGTCGGTGACGTTCGTCGTGTTCGACTTCGACGGGGTGATGACCGACAATCGCGTGCTCGTCGCCGAGGACGGCCGCGAGTCGGTGTGGTGCTCCCGTAGCGACGGACTGGGCGTGCAGATGCTGGCGCGGGCCGGCGTCGGCTGCCTCATCCTGTCGACGGAGGCCAACCCGGTGGTCTCGGCCCGCGCCGCCAAGCTCGGGGTCGAATGCGTGCAGGGCCTCGGCGACGCCAAGGGCGAGGCGTTGCGCCGAATCCTCCACGACCGGGGGCTCGACCCCTCGCGGGTCGCCTACGTCGGCAACGACGTCAACGACGTCGAGTGCCTCGGCCTCGTCGGGGTCCCGATCTGCGTCGCCGACGCGTGGCCGGCGGCCCGGCGCGCGGCCCGCTACGTTACCGACCGCCGCGGGGGCGCCGGAGCGGTCCGCGAGGTGTGCGACCTGGTGCTGGGCCGGGAGCCCGCTCCGTAGGTCGGGCGGGCTCCCGGGGGGGCGGGATGGGCGTCAGCGGAGCCCCGGCGCGATTGGCGGGCCGGGAGCCGCCGTGCCCGGGCGCGCTCTGGATGGCTGGTGCGACCTGTTGCTGGGCCGGGAGCCGGGTCCGTAGGCCGGGCGGGCTCCCGGGGGCGGGATGGGCGTCAGGCGGAGCCCCGGCGCGATTGGCGGGCCGGGAGCCGGCGCCGCACCCGGGCGGGCTCCCGGATGGCTGTGCGTGCGCGCGGCCGGGGGCCGCGATTGGCGGACGCGGGGAGGGCCGCGGCCCGATGCTTGACGCGTTCAGGCCGCGGGAATACGCTGTCTCCCCGGGTGAGGGGTTGCTGATTCGTCATGACTGAGCCCGGGCCGATGCCGGAGAGGGCGATGCCGGGGGACGACGCGGGGGCGGCGCCCGCCGGCGGCACGGCGTGGGTCGAACGCTGGTTCCTTCGCGTCGCGCTCGGCATCGGCGTCGCGGCGTGGCTGGCCCTCGTGCTCGCGGAGCTCGGGCGCCTGGGCCCGAGCCTCCTGCTCGCCCTGCTGGGGGCGGGC
>JAJEFC010000335.1 GCA_022820675.1 Vicinamibacteria bacterium
CGACGCGGTCGCCGGGGAGATCCGCGGCGCCGGCGGCAGGTCGGTCGCGGTGAGCGCCGACGTCACCGATCCGGGGCGCGTCGACGCGATGGTCCGGACCGCGCTCGACGAGTACGGCCGCGTCGACGTGCTGGTCAACAACGCGGGCATCGTGCGCGATCGGCTCGCGCTCAGGATGTCGGCGGCCGACTGGGACGCGGTGGTCGCCACGAACCTGACGGCGGCGTTCAACTGCGCGCGCGCGGTGTTGCGGCCCATGATCCGGCAACGCGGCGGCCGCATCATCAACGTGGGCTCGGTCGTCGGTCGGATGGGCAATCCCGGACAGGCCAACTACGCGGCGTCCAAGGCGGGTCTGGAGGGGTTCTCGAGATCGCTCGCACGGGAGGTCGCCTCGCGCGGGATCACCGTGAACGTGGTGGCCCCCGGCATGATCGACACCGACATGACGGCGAAGCTGGGCGAGCCGGCGCAGGCGGCGATGCTCGCGCAGATACCGATGGGCCGGCTGGGAACGACCGAGGACGTCGCGGGGGCCATCGGTTTTCTGGCGTCCGACGAGGCCGCGTACGTGACGGGGCACGTGCTCGCGGTGAACGGTGGAATGTACATGTAGGAGGCGAGTGAATGGCGGTTGCTGAAAAGGTGAAGAGCATCATCGTGGAGCAGCTCGGTGTCGACGAGGAAGAGGTGACGTCGGACGCGTCGTTCGTGGACGACCTCGGGGCCGACTCGCTCGACACGGTGGAGCTCGTGATGGCGTTCGAAGAGGAGTTCGGCCTCGAGATTCCCGACGAGGACGCGGAGAAGATCACCCGTGTCAAGGAGGCCGTGGAGTACATCGAGGCGCACTCGAAGAAGAAGTAGGGGCGGTCCGGACGGGAGTGACTGTGAGCAGGCGGGTTGTGGTGACGGGCGTCGGCCTCGTGTCGCCGCTCGGTATCGGTACGTCGGCGACCTGGGATGCGCTGTGCGCGGGCCGGAGCGGGATCGGCCCGATCACGAAGTTCGACGCCTCGGGCTATGCGGCGCGCATCGCCGGCGAGGTGCAGGGGTTCGATCCGCTCGCCTTCATCACCCGGAAGGACGTCAAGAAGATGGACGTCTTCATCCAGTACGCCATCGCCGCCGCGGACTTCGCCCGCGCCGATGCGCAACTGGAGGTGACGCCGGACGTCGCACCCCGCGTGGGGGTCTACATCGCCTCGGGCATCGGCGGATTCAGCACCATCGAGCGCGAGCACAAGGCGCTGCTGAAGGGCGGGCCGCGCAAGATCTCGCCCTTCTTCATTCCCGCCGCGATCATCAATCTCGCCGCCGGTCAGGTGTCGATCCGCCTCGGCGCCAAGGGACCGAACTCGGCCACCTGCACCGCCTGCTCGGCGTCGGCGCACGCCGTCGGCGACGCCTTCGAGACGATCCGGCGGGACGACGCGGACGTCATGGTGGCGGGCGGGTCCGAGGCCGCCATCACCCCCATGGGCGTCGGCGGGTTCGCGGCGATGCGCGCCCTGTCGACCCGCAACGACGAGCCGACCCGCGCGTGCCGTCCCTTCGACCGCGAACGCGACGGGTTCATCATCGGCGAGGGCGCCGGCGTCATCATCCTCGAGGAGCGCGAGCGGGCCCTGGGCCGCGGGGCGCCGGTGTACGCGGAGCTCGTCGGCTACGGCATGTCCGCGGACGCCCATCACGTCACCGCCCCGGCCGAGGACGGGGACGGCGCCCTCCGGGTGATGAAGGCGGCGGTCGAGCAGGCGGGCATCGCGCCCGAAGAGGTCGACTACATCAATGCGCACGGCACGTCCACGCCGTTCAACGACCGCATCGAGACGCTGGCCATCAAGCGGTGCTTCGGCGACCATGCCCGGCGCCTCGCGGTGTCGTCGACGAAGTCGATGACCGGCCACCTGCTCGGCGCCGCGGGCGGGGTGGAAGCCGGGATCATGGCGTTGACGGTGCGCGAGCAGGTCCTCCCGCCGACCATCAACCTCGAGAACCCCGACCCCGACTGCGACCTCGACTACGTCCCCAACGTGAAGCGGCCGGCGACGCTCGAGTACGGCCTGTCGAACTCGTTCGGATTCGGAGGGACCAACGCCTCGCTGCTGTTCCGGCGCCACCGGGAGTCCGCGCCGTAGAACCGCGCGGGCCCCTTGGTGGGTGGGGTCGGGCGGCAATCGGCCGAAGGCGACCACGGCCCGGCCATGCATGATGCGGCGGCGGATGGGCGCCGCGCGATGACGAGGAACGGATGAAGATCGCCGTCTGTGTGAAGCAGGTCGTGACCCGCGAGTGGCCGTTGCGCGTCGACGAGGCCCGCACGTGGGTCCAGGATCGGGACGCCAGCTTCGAGATGAACGAGCCTGACGCCTACGCCCTCGAGGAGGCGTTGCGGCTCAAGGAGCGGCACGGCGGCGAGGTCGTGGTGTGCTCGGCCGGGCCGGCGCGGGCGGCCCAGGTGGTCCGGGAGGCGCTGGCCCGGGGGGCGGACCGGGCGATTCGGGTCGAGGGCGACGGCCTCGCGGCCGCCGACGCCGCCATGGTCGCCGGGGCCCTCGCCGCCGCCATCCGGGACGAAGGGTTCGACCTCGTCCTGACCGGCCTGCAGTCCGACGATCAGGGCTTCGCCCAGACCGGAGTCGTTCTCGCCGAGCTGCTCGGCATCCCCCACGCCACCATCATCATGGAGGTGCAGGCGGCCGACGGGCGCCTGCGGGTGAAGCGCGAGCTCGAGGGCGGCTGGTTCCAGTGGGTCTCGATGCCCACCCCCGCGCTCCTGACGATTCAGAGCGGCATCAACCAGCTTCGCTACGCCACCCTCAAGGGCATCATGGCCGCGAAGCGGAAGGAGGTCCGCGTGGTCGAGGCGGCCGCCGATCTCGCGCCGAGTCAGGAGATTATCGAGATCCGGGTGCCCGAGAAGACGAAGCAGACGCGGATGATCGACGGGTCCCCGGCCGACGCGGCGGCGGAGCTGGTCAAGGCGCTGCGCGAGGAGGCGCGGGTGCTCTGACCCCGGCCCCGAGCCCGGGCCGGGAAAGGGCGCCGACTCCTGGCGGGTCGGTTGGGCGGTGAGCGGAGCGGAAGGCAACGATTCGGCGGCGAGGGTGAGCGTACCGACATGGTGCTGGTGATCGCGGAGCAACGAGACGGCGTCCTGAACAACGCGAGCTGGGAGGCGCTGGTCGCCGCCCAGCAGATCGGTCAGCCGGTGCGGGTCGCCGTCGCCGGCGGGGAGCCGGGCGCGGTGGCGGCCGAGCTGGCCGCGGCCGAGGTCGAGTCGGTGCTCGCCGTCGGCCATCCCGAGCTCGCGTCGTACACCCCCGACGGGTTCGTGGCGGCGTTCGCGGCGGTGGTGGCCGACGCCGCCCCCGACCTCGTCTTCCTCGCCCACACCTATCAGACCCGCGAGTTCGCCCCCCGGCTCGCGGCGCGGCTCGGCCGCCCGTTCATCGCCGACTGCGTGGGGGTCAGGCCGCGGGACGGGCGCCTCGCGTTCGTGCGTCCGATGTTCCAGGGGAAGTTCGTGGCCGACGTCGCCGCCACCGGCCCCGCGCCCCACTTCGTCAGCTTCCAGATCGGCGCGTTCCGGCCCGATGCGCTGAAGCGGGGGGCGGCCGCGGCGCCGGTCGCCGGCTTCCCGCTGACCCTGGAGCCCGGCGCCATACGACAGTCGGTGGAGCCTCCGTTCCAGGAGGCGAAGCAGGCTGTGGATCTCACGCAGGCCGAGCGGATCGTCGCGGTCGGGCGCGGCATCAAGGGCCAGGAGCATCTGGGCCTCGTCGAGTCCCTCGCGACCGCCCTCGGGGCCGAGGTCGCGGCGTCGCGGCCCATCTGCGACTCCGGCTGGCTGCCCATGGACCGCCAGATCGGCAGCTCGGGCCAGACCGTAGCCCCGAAGCTCTATCTCGCCCTGGGCATCTCCGGCGCCATCCAGCACCTGGTGGGCATGAAGGGCTCCCGCACCATCGTGGCCGTGAACAAGGATGCCGAGGCGCCCATCTTCGAGGTCGCCGACTACGGCATCGTCGGCGACCTGTTCGACGTGGTCCCCGCGATAATCGCCGCCCTCGACGCCTGATGGAGCGCGAAACCCTCGAGGTCGACGTCCTCGTCGTCGGCGGCGGTCCGGCCGGCCTGTCGGCCGCCATCCGCCTCGCGGCCCTCCAGCGGCAGGAGGGCGGCGAGCCCCTCGCCGTCGCGGTGCTCGAGAAGTCGCGCCAGAGCGGCTCGCACATGCTGTCGGGGGCGGTGCTCGACCCGTCGGGCCTCGACGCCCTGCTGCCCGACTGGAAGGAGCGCGGGGCGCCGCTGGAGACGCCGGTGCGGCAGGACCGCATCTACTATCTCACCGCGAAGTCCCGGTTTCGGGCGCCGATCACCCCGCCGCCCCTGCGCAACCACGGGAACTACGTCATCTCCCTCAACCGCTTCGTCCGCTGGCTCGCGGAGCAGGCGGAGGCGGAGGGCGTCGACGTCTTCACCGGGTTCGCGGGCACCGAGGTGCTGTACGACGGCGACCGGGTGGTCGGCGTGCGGACCGGCGACCGCGGGGTCGACAAGGCGGGCCGGCCGAAGGGGGCCTTCGAGCCGGGGGTCGACATCCGGGCCGCCGTCACCATCTTCGCCGACGGGGTCCGGGGCAACCTCACCAAGACCCTCATTCGCCGCCACGGGCTCGACGCCGGGGCGCCGCAGACCTACGCCCTCGGCATCAAGGAGCTCTGGCAGATTCCGCCGGGGCGGGAGGAGCCGGGCACCGTCGTGCACACGCTGGGCTATCCGCTGCGGCCCGAGGAGTTCGGCGGCGGCTTCATCTACGTGCTGCCCGAGGGGCGGGTGGCGATCGGGCTGGTGGTGGGGCTCGACTATCGGGATCCGCGCTTCGATCCGCACGTGGCGTTCCAGCGGTTCAAGCAGCATCCCCTCGTGGCCGGCCTCCTCGCCGGCGGCGAGATGACCCGCTACGGCGCGAAGGCGCTGCCCGAGGGCGGCTGGTACGCCATTCCCCGGTGCCATCTCGACGGGGCGCTGATCGTCGGCGACGCCGCGGGGTTCCTCAACTCCATGCGGCTGAAGGGCATCCACCTCGCGATGCACAGCGGTATCCACGCCGCCGACGCCGCCTTCGCGGCGGTGCGGGCCGGCGACGTGTCGGCCGCGCAGCTCGTCAGGTACCGCGAGCTCATCAACCGCGGCGGCATCCGCCGCGAGCTGTACCCCGTGCGCAACGTCCATCAGGCGTTCGGGGCGGGGCTGGCCGCGGGAACCGCCGTCGCGGGGCTGGCGTGGCTGACGGGCGGCCGGTGGCCGGCGCGGCCGCTGGCGAGCGAGCCCGGCCACGAGCGGCTGGCGTCGCTGTCGGGCTACTATCCCGGCGGACCCGCCGATCCCGATACGCCGAGCAACGCCGTCAAGGTGGACCGCGCGCTGACCTTCGACAAGCTCACCAACGTGCACTACTCGGGGACCCGCCACGACGAGGACCAGCCGGTCCATCTCCTCGTGCAGGACACCGACGTCTGCCGCACCCGGTGCCGCGAGGAGTACGGCAACCCGTGCGTGCGCTTCTGCCCCGCCAACGTCTACGAGATGGTCGACGACGGGACCGGGGAAGGCCGCCGGCTGCAGATCAACGCGTCGAACTGCGTCCACTGCAAGACCTGCGACATCATGGATCCCTACCAGATCATCGACTGGGTGCCCCCGGAGGGCGGCGGCGGCCCCGAGTACGAAGGGATGTAGCGTGGGCGCCGGCCCGGGCGCGGCCTCCTCCTCTCTCACCCCCTGGCAGCTCGCCCGAGCCCGGGCCATCGCCGGGGCCGGCGCACCCCTCATCGGTCTGCTCTGCCGCACCCTGCGCTGGCGCGTCGAGGGCATGGAGCACCACGACGCCATCGTGGCGCGCGGGCGCCAGCCCGTCTTCGCGTTCTGGCACGGGCGCATTCTGCCCGCGACGTACTTCTGGCGCGGCCGCGGCATCGTGGTCATGACGAGCCGGAACTTCGACGGCGAGTGGATCGCCCGCATCATCCGGCGCTTCGGCTACGGCACCGCCCGCGGCTCGACCTCCCGCGGCGCCCGGCGCGCCCTGATCCAGCTCAAGCGCGACGTCGCGGCGGGACGGCCCGCCGCGGTCACCGTCGACGGCCCGCGGGGGCCGGCGCGCCGCGTCCAGCCCGGCGCGGTGTGGCTCGCCGGGGTGACCGGCCACCCCATCCTGCCGTTCCACATCGAGGCCGAGCGCCACTGGTCGGCCTCGAGCTGGGACCGGACCCAGATTCCCCGGCCGTTCAGCCGCGTCGCGGTGGCCATCGGCGCCCCGTTCGACGTGCCCGATCCCTCGGAGGACGGCGTGGTCGAGGCGCATCGGGTCGCCCTCGAGCAGGAGCTCGCGGCGCTGGTCGACCGGGCCGCGGCGATGCTGCGCGGATAGCGGCCGGACTCGTTCAGGCGTCGGCCCACGGTCCCGGCCGGCGGGCCTCGGGCCGCCGTACACGCAGTTTCCGATCGGTGGCGACGACGAGACAGCCAGCCCACGTCGAGACGTCTTCGACGGCGAACAGCGACTGGACACGACCGAGCAGCGCGGTTCTGCCGGGGGAAGCGAGGCGGACCAGCAGCAGGCCGCGGTGGGTTCCCGGGGTATACCGACGCACGTCGGAGAAGTCGAGATCCTGCGTGATCAGGAAGCGGCCCGCCTGCTGGGCGGCCTGCCACACGGCGTGGTCGTCCTGTCCGACGAGACGTTCGAGGACGACCGTGTCGACGTCGTGGCCGAGATCCGTGAGGGCCTGGACGAGTCGGCCGGGCAGGTTCTCGTCCAGCTTGATCTTCACCGCTTGACGTGAGTCGCAGCCGACGGGAAGTCTTCCTGCGCAGAGGCCGTCCCGAACGCGATCGCGGCACGAACGTCGTCCGAGGTGAGTGTGGGGTAGTCGCGGAGAATTCCTTCGACAGGCGCGCCCTCCGCGAGGCTCGCGAGGATGGTCCGAACCGTCACCCGCGTGCCGCGGATCACGGCCTCCCCACCGACGATCGCCCGATCTTGTACGATGCGTTCCCGATGGTCGCTCGCCACATCCTCCCCCGGTTCCATTCTACCGTCACACGAACTGCACGGGCGAGCACCGGCGTTCGGTCGGCGATGCGCGGAGACATCCACGTCGACGGATCGTACCCGGGGCAGCGCCACGCGTGGGAAGCGGACCTTCACGAGCGATCGGCCGCGAGGACGGTATCTGCTTCGGCCAGCACGTCTTCGAGGTCGTGTCCAGCGTCGGCCACGATCTGCTGCTCGCCGCGTACCAGTAGTCTGAGCAACTCGCGCTCGCGCTCCGCTCGTTCATAAGCCGCCACGCTGAGCATGACTGCCGCGTTGCTCCCGCGCTGGGTGATCACGAGCGGTTGGGCGGAAGACTGTAAGCGCTTCAACACGGCTGCTGGGTCCTGCCGCAGATCCTCGACAGGGACGATGCGGGGCATTGGAGTCATCACTTCAGTCGTTCCAATCGTACTACCTACCAACGTACGACAGAAGGGCCTGTCTGCGGTGCGAGCACGTTGCACCTCCCCGCGCGTCAGGAGGCGGGTGGCCGGCAGACGAAGCTCTCTGCGTCGTCGAGGTCGCCGGAGCCCGTGTAGCGGGCGACCTCGGGGTACGGACAGACCGGCCGCGTCATCAGCACCCCGCCGTCGCGGTCGACGCGTCGGCCGACGAGGCGGTCGGGGGTCTCGCCGGTCTCGACCCACGCCACCAGGTCCGGCAGCGCGTCGATGGTGTTGATGCCCCGCCCGCCCGCGCAGTGGAACATGCCGGGCACCATGTAGAGCCGGTAGAAGTCGGCGGCGTCGGGGGTCTCGGCCAGGACGTCCTCGTAGTAGTTCACCGCCATCAGGGGGTTGAGCGCGGTGTCCGACCAGCCGTGGTACGTGATCATCCGGCCGCCGGCGTCGCGGAACCGGGTGAGGTCGGGGTCGGTGGCGTCGAGGATGCCGCGAATGTCATCCATCCGGTAGGGGTCCTCGTCGAAGTCGAACTGCTCGATGGACCAGTCGGGGTCGTCCCGGGTGAACGCCATGTAACGCATGAAGGTGACCCCGAACAGCTCCAGCAGCGGGGTCCCGCCCGCGGGGTCCACGAACCAGCGGCCCCACCCGCTCGTCCGCGACGCGGGTCCGCCGAGCGGGTCGCCGAGCTCGGCCCCCAGGGGCTGGCCGGGGAAGTACGGCTCGCCGCGGCTGACGACGCCGCCGTAGATCTTCGCCAGCGCCTCGCTCTGCCCCTCGGTGAGGCAGTCGACGCGGTCCGCGCCCTCGCACCGCGGGTAGTCGGTCCGGGGGTCGAAGCGGCACTGCCGCGGGTCGTCGATGAGGCCGTCCTCGAGACCGTCGAGGCCGTCGCACGCCGCGTAGACCGCCTCGCCGACCCGGGCGATCTTCTCCAGCCCCATCGGGTGCTCGCGCATCGCCCGCGAGAACCACACGCCGCCGATCTGGGTGTTGGTGAAGTCGAGCACCGGCGCGCCGGCGACGATGCCGTCGAAGTCGTCGGGGAAGCGCTGGGCCGACATCAGCCCCTGCCGCCCGCCGGTCGAGCAGCCGAGCCAGTAGTCGTAGTCGGCGGGCCGGCCGTAGTACTCGGCGACGATCTCCTTGACCTCGACCGCGGTCAGGTGGACGGCGCGGTACGCGTAGTCGATCTCGCCGTCCCGGTTGTCGTGGGCGAACGTGGCGAGGGGAAAGCGGGCCGCGTCGTGACCGGTGTCGGTCGACGCGGTGACCCAGCCCTCGTCCCGCAGCGGGTCGGCGCGTCCCTTCACCGGCTGCTGGCCGGCGTAGCCGCCCCCGCCCCGCATGACGAACCGGCCGTTCCAGTTCGTCGGCAGGCTCGCGGCGAAGCGGATGTTGGGGCGGATCATCGCGTCGACCCAGCAGTACTCGGTGTCGGCGCCGGAGTCCATGAGCTCGGCGTCCATGACGCTGACGTCGAAGTCGGTGCGCGACAGGAAGTCGGCGCAGGCCGCCGGGGCGGAAGTCGTCGCGGTCGGGGGAGCGGTGCCGCAGCCGAGGCCGGCCGCGGCGAGACCGAGCATCAGGCAGGGAAGCACGTGTGTCGTGGGGCGGATCATGGCAGCTCCCTCCGTGGGCACCGGCGCATCGGCCGGTCTTGCGGGTGTGGTGCGCGGCTCACCTAGTGTGGCGTCTCGCGAATTCGTTGCATGCTCCCTGCGCGAAGACAAGCTGGTGCGGTTCACCGTCGTCTACGAGGTCGTCCAGGAAACGTGGCGTCTCGGTCCGTTGTCGGCATCGGCACGGGTGACACGTCTTGCGATACGCATTTCGGGGAGCTGCAGCAGGTTCGTCGTCACCCATACACGCCCATGACGCAGACCGCCGGCGAGCGCGTGCACCCCCGATCGAGACGATTGCCGTCATTGGGAGGTGGCCCGGCGGCGGCGTTCGCACGCGTCCCGCACGAAGGCCTCGACCCGGGCGAACTCCGGCTCGACGGGAATCGCGTCCGGCAGTCCCGGCAGGTCCGCGCGCGCATCGAGATAGGCTATCGACGGTCTGCCGTAGCGCAATGCCAGCTTCGCCTCGCTCGCGGTGCCGGCCGAGCCCGGCAGGAAGATCAGGACGTCGGACGACAGGACGTTCAGGTGGTTGCGCGAGCGCTCGTCGCCGCCGCGTGCTCCGAGGCTGTCGAGATGCGTGGCGATCGCGATTTCGACCCAGGGGTTCGGGTAGCCCGGGCGTGGCCGGGCCGCGGCCCCGTCGATGTCGCCGCCGTTCGCCGGCAGGATGCCGATGGCGAGGCCCCGGCGGTCCGGTACGCCGACGAACGCCTCCGTGACGGCCGCCATCACCCCCGGACCGCCGCCTGTCAGCAGATGATAGCCGGCGCGGGCAATCCACTTCCCGACGCGGCGCGACCGCTCCGCATGCGGCTCGCCGCTCGCGCCCATGACGCCGACGACGTGTCGCCGCGCTATCGTTGTCATCGAAGCGAACAACCGTAGTGCAACCCGTCCGCCCATGGCGGCAACGCCGCCATTGGCACCGAGACCAGTGAGGGCGCGCGATTCGGGCTGCCGCCGACCGTACGCGGCATCGCGGGCGCCGGGGGCTCGTGCCCCTCATCTGGCCGATGCGCCGAACGGCGGCTGTGCGCCGAGCGAGGGCGTGGCGGTGTCGGACAAGCGCTCCATGGCCGGATCCCGCCGCGACGTCACTATCCTCAGCAACCGATGGGCAGCGACACCGAGCCCGGGAGCCGAGACGTCTTCGTCCGGTCTATCGGGAGCCGCCCTTGGCCTTGCCCCCTTCCTGCGCCGCCGCGGCCGCCTGCCGCTCGACGTTCCTCGCCACCTCGAGGATGTGCCGGATGTCGTGGTTCCCTTCGTGGCACGCGTACTCGTAGAGGGGGCCTTCGCGCTTCATCAGCGGGAACTCCACGCTCCAGGGCTGCGCCCACGTCCGGTCGTCCTGCACCGTGAACTCGTAGCGGATCGTCTCCGCGTCGACCCGGGTGAAGCGCTCGACCACGTGCAGCGCCTCCGTCGACCCCTCGTAGTGGGTCTTCTCGTTGAAGTTGACGGTGTCCACGACCAGCGTGCCGCCCTCCCAGCGCCCGCGGGAGTCGCCGGGCCACTGCCGGATGCGCGACGGCAGGTGGGGGGCGTCGAGCGGGATGATGCGGGGCGGGTTGTTGCTCATCTCCTGCATGACGACGACGTGGTCGGGCGTCTGGAAGATCTGGAGCATGTCGTTGTAGGAGGGCGGCACCATGGGCGGCCCCTCGTGCCGCCACACCAGGCAGCGCTCCTGCAGGGTGCGGGTGTGGTAACCCTCGTACGACGGCTCGTCGAGGTTGTAGACCAGGAACCGGCTGGCCGCCCGGCGCTTCGCCTCGCGCTCCACCGCCTCGGGGACGCGCGGCGGGATCCGCCCGTTCGGCGGGTCCACGATCAGCGACGTGCGCCGCGTCGAGAACGTCTTCCGCTGCTCCTCGGTCAGCCAGACGGCGTTGTCGTAGTGGATGTTCTCCTGCGTCTGGCGGGTCACCGCCCGCCGTTCCTCTTCCGTCCCGGCGGCGAGGATGCCGCGCGCCCGCAGGGGGTCGACCCCGTCCTCGGCCACGAGGGCGGCCAGCTCCGCCGCCTCCTCCTCGGTGAGGAACGCGCGGTCGCCCACCGTCTCGGGGCGCTCCAGCGGCGTATAGGTGGCGCTGGTCCAGACGCCCTGCAGGTCGGGGTCGCCCCAGGGCGTCCGCGGGTCGGGGCCCTCGGCCGGCTGGCCCGCCGCCGCCAGGGGAAGCACGCCCGCGACGACCGCCGCCGGCAGGGAAAGACCGTATCGTCGGCTCATGGCACGTCCTCCATGCACATCGTCCACATCACGCGCATGATGCCTTGCGCGGGCGGCTCGCGCAATACCCCGCCGCGGGCCTTGCAGGCGCGACGCCAGTGGGGGATCATGCAGCCCGCGCACGCCCCCGTGGCTTCTGCGACTCTGGAGGAGTACATGGCCCAGCGATGGCTCGCCGCACTGATCCTGATCACCGTCGCGCCGACGTCGGCGACGGCCGCCGGCCAGGCCCCGTCCGCGGAACCGGCGGCGGCGCCCCGCACGCCCTGGGGCGACCCCGACCTGCAGGGGCAGTGGAACAGCCAGACCTCGACCCCCCTCGAGCGGCCGGCCGAGGGGCCGCTCGCGGGACGGGAGAGCCTGCCCCTCGAGGAGGCGGAGTCCATCGAGGCGACCAACCGGGCCAACTTCGACCTGCCGCCGCCCGACGGCAGCGTGGGCAACTACAACGCCTTCTGGCGCGACGTGGGCCGGGCCCTGCCCCGAACGTCCCTGATCGTCGACCCGCCGGACGGGCGCATCCCCCCGCTGTCGGCGGAGGGCCGCGCGAGAATCGAGGCCGAGCGCGCCGAGCGCAGCACGCGGGGGCCGTCCAACTCGCCCGACACCTACACCGACCTCAGCCCCTGGACACGGTGCATCTCTCGCGGGTGGAACGGCATCGGGAGCTGGTACAGCAGCAACTACCAGATCTTCCAGACCCCCGGCTACGTCGTCGTCTTCCAGGAGCTCATCCACGAGCCGCGCATCATCCCCCTCGACGGGCGGCCGCACCTGCCCGCGTCCGTCACCCAGTGGATGGGCGACTCGCGCGGCCGCTGGGAGGGGGACACCCTGGTCGTCGAGACCACCAACTTCGACCCCAAGACCAGCTACCAGGGCTCGCGCGACACCCTGCACCTCACCGAGCGCTACACGCGCATCGACGCCGACACCATCGACTACCGGTTCACCGTCGACGACCCGCGGACGTTCACCCGGCCGTGGACCGTCTCGCGGCCCATGACCCGGATCTCGGACCGCGTCTCGATCTTCGAGTACGCGTGCCACGAGGGGAACTACTCGATGGCCGGCATCCTCGCAGGCGCCCGCGCCGAGGAGCGGGCCCCGGGCGCGGCCGGGCCATCGAGGTGACGCGCCAGCCGACCGCGCGGCTGCAGGGCGGGGCCCAACGACTGGCGGGTCCCCTTGCGGCGGGGGCGGTCTCCGGCGTCGCGGCGCGTGACGCTTCACTCGCCGTCCGGACAGGGTGTCGAGCCTCGGCCCCCCAGGGTATCGTTCCGTCGTTCGAGGTTGCGCACCATCCATTCCAGGATCAGGTGAACTGCGCCTGCACGGAGAGTCGCTGAGTGCGCTGTATCTCGATTTCTTCACCAGGGCGCTCACCGCGCTCAAGGCGGTTCTGTAGCGCTGTCGGATCGGGGTGCGGTGGTGAACGACGACCCATCTCGACGAGAAGTAGAATGTCCCCGTGTCCGACACGCTCGCCAACGTCGATTCGCGGCCGTGGCACGGTTGCCCGGACGCATCGAGCGAAGGCATCGACGCCCGGATCGCACGGGCGTTGGCGGCTCTCGATGGGGTCGGTACGGTGGCGCTGTTCGGCTCGCGCGCGAGGAACCGGGCGCGCCCGAACAGCGATCTCGATGTCGCCATTCTTCCCGGGACCGCCGACCCGATGCGTCGCCGCCGGCTGGTCTCGCGCGCCGCCGCCGCGCTGGCCGGTCTGGCGCCGAACGGGCGCGTCGACGTCGTGCTCGTCGACGAGGCGCCCGAGTTGCTGCGACAGCGCATCTTCGAGCACGGCCGGGTGGTGATGCAGCGCAACCCGGCGGACTGGCGGGCGTGGCGGGTGCGGACGATGCGGGAGCACGGCGACCGCGAGCCCTATCGTCGCATGCTCCGAAACGCCCAGGCCCGGCGACTCGCGGCAGGGGGGACCGGTGGTCGATCGGGACGTGCTCTCGACTCACTTGAACGCGCTCGAGGGCTACCTGGCTGATCTGCGCCCGTTCGCGAGGCGTTCACGCGACGAGTTCGTGCGCGAGCCTGGTCTCCACCATCTGGCCGAGCGGCTCCTGCACTTGGCGTGCAAGTGCGTGATCGACATCGCGCACCACATCATCGCCGACGAGGGTACCGGCAGCCGTCCGCCTACCGGGATGCGATTGCGGTGCTCGCGGAGGAGGGCGTCGTCGATGACGCCTTGGCCGATCGCGTGGCTGCCTGGGTCGGCTTTCGCAACGTGCTGGCCCATGCCTATCTCGACATCGACCACGGCCGTTCGTACGATTCCATCGAGAGCGATCTCGGCGACCTGGCAGACTTCGCCCAAGCGGTCGCGAAGCTGTTGCCGGATTCGTTCACTCGGCGTGATGCGTGATGTCAGAAACACATGCCCAAAGCAGTCTGCTGTGGTCGGATCCGGGTCTCGCGGAGCGCCGTTACGTGCTGCCGGTCCCGGGAAGCGGCCTGCGATACGTGCCGGATTGGCTGTCCGAAGAGGACATGCGGCACTTGGAGAGCGAGTGCGATGCTCTGGTGAGGTCTCCTGACGGCGGCTGGCGGCCCAGGGCCGAGTTCCGACTGTACGGGCGGAGGATCGTTCGTCCCCGCGACACGGCGTGGATGTCCCAGAATCGTCGTTCGTACTCGTACGGGGGCACGACGGATGAGTCCGTCGGGTGGCCGCACTGGGTTCGGGATCTCGCCCGCAGGGTCGCGGAACATCCCGCTTGGCGCTTCGCGGAGGCACCGGGTCCGGCGCCCAACGTCGCGCTCCTGAACGTCTACCGAAACGGGCGCGACCACGTCGACTGGCATGCTGACGACGAGCGGGAGATCGACCAGCGGTCTCCCATCGCGTCGGTTTCGCTGGGCGCGGTTCGGACGTTCCGCATCCGCCGGACGGTGGGGCCCGCGGTCGGCTCGGGCGTTCGGAAGTCGGAGCCATTGGCGTTGGGGCCGGGGTCGCTACTCGTCATGCCGCCGGGTTTCCAGGCCGATTGGGAGCACCGGGTCCCTCCTGCGAAGAACGTCGGTCGTCGCTGGAACCTCACGTTCAGGGTGTACGCTCACCCCTCATGATCTACCCGGACCAGCTTCATCTCGCACGTCTTCGCGAGAGTTGCCGGGGTTGGTTCCCGGGCCGCACCGAGACCCAGGTGCGAGAGGCGCTCTTCAGAGAGACGGAGGACCTCCGTGGATGGTACCAGTGCATGCTTGAGGGTGATCCGCCGTACCGCCGGGCTCCCCGCGGCTACGTCGCTCTGTACATGCCGCGGGGTTACTTCTGGTTCAAGAGGTTGGTGAGCGATCACCCCACGCCTGCGTGCGGTGGTTTCATCCGCCCGGTCCGTGCTGGTGGTGGGTTGCGGGCCCGCGCCGGAGCTCTGGTCGCTGTTCCAGTATCTGAGCGAGGTATAACCGAAAGTTGTGGATCGCGGCGTGAGGCAGGTGGCGTATCCTTCCGTGTGAACAACCCAAAAACACCCTGGCTGAGGGGCCGGGGGGAAGGAGACACCACCCATGCTGACGGTACCCGACAACAGGCACG
>JAJEFC010000186.1 GCA_022820675.1 Vicinamibacteria bacterium
GATGTCCACGCCCACCGCGGCCGGAATCAGCGCCCGCCGCGTCGGGATGACCGACCCGATGGTCGCCCCGATGCCCACGTGCACGTCGGGCATCGCCGCCACGTGCCCCACCACCACGGGCAGCCGCGACACCGCCGCGAGCTGCTCCATCGACTGGCGGTCCACGTCGTCGGTGAAGACCCTGACGGGCACCCCGCCCCGCTCGATCACCTGCCGCACGGGCATTCGTCGTCCTCTTCGCTGACGTGGTTCCGACCGGCGGTGCAGGAGCGATGGCTACCGGCGGCCCGAACGGGCGAGGTCGAGAACCAGGCGGAAGGGGCGGTTGCGTTTCGCGCGGTAGGTCGCGAACCCCCGCCGGTCCAGCGTCAGCACATCGTACACGTCCAGGGCTTCGGCCAGGCGGACGAGGGTGCCGTCGGCGTAGTCCATCGGCGTATCGTGGTATCGCTCCATCAGCGTGACGACGTCGTCGAGGGCCGGCGGCGTGCTCAGGTCGTAAACGGCCGTTGCCGTCGCGTGCAGGAAATCGAGCACCCGGCGGGGTCCGGCCGGTGCCGCCGCGACGAAGTGCATCGCCTCGGTGACGACCGCGCTCGATGTCGCGAGCTGGCCGGTGAAGTCGTCGAGGCACGCCGACACCTGGTCGTGCGACGGGTCCCGGGCGAGCAGATAGGCGACCAGCGGACCCGTGTCGATGAGCCACGTGGTCACGACCGCCAGTTCCGGTCGCGCAAGTGGCTGCGCCACGGGTCGCTCGATGTTCCGGGCAGGTCGAGGGCGCCCCGCAAGTGCCCTGCGCGCGCTTTCACGGGAAGCTCCTCGACCGCCCGCTGCAGAACTTCCCGCACGAAGGCGGACACCGTCTTGCCCTGTGCGGCGGCTCGCTCCGCGATGGCCGTCCGCAGTGCCGCGTCCGCACGGACAGCGATTGTCTGACGCATGAACGACAGTGTACTACGCCTCACCCCCCCGACGCCCAGCCGTAGCTCAGCCGCAGGTAGTAGAACGCCCCGTTGTAGCCGAATGGCGTGTGGGCGCTGAAGCGGTTGCCCTTCTCGCGGGCGATGGGGTTCTCCTCGGGGTCGTTGCCGAAGGCGTTGCGGCCGCCGACGATCAGGGTGGTCGACGCGCTGACGGGATACGAGGCCTCGAGGTCGACCACCGCGTCGCCGTGGTAGAGGTAGAGGTCGCGCGCGTCGAACCACTCGTCGTACCAGCTCACCCGGCCCAGCAGGCTCCAGGCGCCGGCGGCCTGGCGCACGGTGGCGGTCCACCGCGTGCCCGGCACCGCCTCCTGCAGTTGGCGGATGCGCGTGTCGTCGAGCACCGCGGGGTCGAAGCGGGCGACGGCGGTGTCGGTGCGGTTGAGGAGCAGGCCGAACGTGGTCCGCCCCCCGAGGCGGGCCGGCGCCCAGCTCGCGACGAGGTCGAGGCCCCGCGTCACGGTCTCGAAGTGGTTGGTGAAGAAGCGAAAGTTCTGCAGGTTGGCGGCGCTCGTCACCCCCTCGGCGACGAGGGCGTCGACCTCGGCCGGGTCCAGCGCGAAGAGCTGCGTCAGGGCCAGCCGGTCCGACAGGCGGATGCGGAAGTAGTCCGCGGTCAGGCTGAACGCTCCCGCGTCGACGACCGCGCCGGCCGTGAAGTTGACCGAGCGCTCGGGCTCGAGCGGCTCGCCGCCCCGCAGCCGGGCCACCCGCGAGGTCGACGGGATGGTCCCGTTGTTCACCAGGTCCATCAGCGTGTGGTCGTACTGGGTGGTGACGTTGAACGCGTTCTGCTGGCCCGGCGTCGGGGCCCGGAAGCCGGTGCTCGCGCTCGCCCGCAGGGCGGCGGCGGGGGCGAGCCGGACGCGTCCCGACAGCTTGCCGTTCGTGGCCGCCCCGAAGTCCTCGAAGCTCTCCAGCCGCAGGGCGCTCCCCAGGGTCCACGCGTCGTCCCCGCCCCGCACCTCGAGGTCGCCGTAGACGGCGGCGGCGGCGCGGCTCCAGGTCCCCGCCGCGATGGGGCTGAACCCGGGAAAGCCGTTCGACCCCGCGCTGAAGCCCTGCGCCGCGTAGGGCCCGATGCGCCACGACGCCTCGTCGCCCAGGCCGATCTCGAACCGCTCGTTCCGCCACTCGGCCCCGCCCGCCAGGTTCACCCGGTCGTTCACGGGGTAGCTGAGGTCGAGGTTCACCCCGACGTCGTCCTGCCGGTAGGCGCCGGGGTCGAACGCGGTCGGGCTCTCCGGCCCCAGCGAGGCGTTGACGGTGTCGCGGATGCGGAAGTCGGCGGTGCTCGACCCCACGCCCGCGCTCGCGTCCCACAGCAGGCCCCCCGCGAGCTCGCCCCGCAGCCCCGCCACGGCCGAGGCGTCGAGCACGTCGCCCCCGAACCGCGGCGTGAACCCGCCGGGAAAGCGCTCCTGGAACGAGAAGCAGCTCGGGTCGGCGAAGACCTGCGCGATTGCCGCCGCGTCCGGCCGGGCGCCGGTCACCGGCACCGCGGGGCAGCCGGCCGAGCCGTCGGCCACCCCGTCGGCGGCGTCGACGACGTCGCCGACGAGCAGGCTGCGCCCCCCGTCGGCGCTGAAGACGGCCGACCGGGTGTTGGGGTTCCGGAAGAAGAAGCCGCTCTCCACCGTGCGGCGCGCGTGGTTGGCGTAGCCGTACGCCTGCACGCCGCCCGCGAACAGGTGCCCGAAGTTGCCCCACAGCTTCAGGTTGTCGTCGACGCTCGGCGACCCCCAGACCTGGGCGGGGTCGGCCACGTGGGTGTTGCCGGCGGCGACGAGGGCGGCGGCGTCGTCGCGCTGCACGCTGCGGCTGGTGGCGCCGGTCTCGCCGTACTCCAGGCTGAGGTTCGCGAAGCCGTTCTCCCCGAGGGGGAGCCCCGCGTTACCCGCCACCGTCCACGTACCGCCGTCGCCGGCCGCGTGGCTGCCGGTGTGCAGCTCCAGGCTGCCTCCCGACCGGTCGTCCTTCAGCAGGAAGTTCAGCACCCCGGCGATGGCGTCCGAGCCGTACTGGGCCGCCGCCCCGTCGCGCAGCACCTCGACCTGCCGCAGCGCGATCGACGGGATGCTCGAGATGTCCGGCCCCTGCGCCCCGTCGGCGACGCCGTTGCCGATCCAGGTGATGACCGCGCCGCGGTGCCGGCGCTTCCCGTTCACGAGCACCAGCGTGTGGTCGGGGGCGAGGCCGCGCAGGGTGGCGGGGCGGATGAGCCGCGCCCCGTCGCCGACCTGCGTGGGGCTGACGTTCCAGGACGGCACCAGGGTCCTGAGCTGGTCGGCGACGTCGGTGTCGCCCTGGGCGACGAAGTCCTCGAAGGGGATGGCGTCGATGGGCACCGCCGACTCGGTCACCGACCGCGGCCGGGCCCGGCTGCCCACCACCACCACGCGGTCCTCGAGCTGCACCGCCATCTCGACCTCGAGGGCGGCCACGGCCCCCTCGGCCACCGACACCCCGCGGCGCACGACGGTGCGGAAGCCGGGCAGGGTGAACGTCACGTCGTACAGGCCCGGCGGCAGCGCCGCCATCGCGAACCGCCCGTCCGCTCCCGTGACCGCGGTCCATGCCTCCGCGCCCTCCGCCGCGCGCGCCTCCACCGTCACCCCCGGCAGCGCGAGGCCGGTGGCGTCGGCCACCGCGCCCTCGATGGCCGCGGTCCGGGCGCCGGCCGCGCCCGCCGCCAGGGCCGGCCCGAGACCGACGACGGCAACCGCCATGCGGATGCGCGCACTCCTCATGCCCGCGTATGGTAAACGGTCCGGCCGGGTAATCGGGTGGTGGGGGCGGCCCTCGGCTGACAAACCGGTACGCCGCTCGCCAGCTCGAGGGAGCTGCCTCAGAACAGCCGCAGCGCCGCGATGACCAGCCCGGCGACGGCCAGCATCCGCCAGGTGAGATCGGCGCGCAGGCCGGCGACCTCCGTCCGGAGCTCGGCGAGTCCGGTCCTGAACTGATCGGACGTGACGTGGTCGCCGTGATCGGCGGCCTGCAGGACGGCTTCGGTGATCGCGTCCACTCGAGCCGGCGTCAGATCGGCCTCCGTCAGGCTGCGGGCGATGGAATGCGTATCGAACATCGGGGGTGCGGGTTGGGGGTCAGTCCGCGGCGGGCGCGGGGGCCTTGACGGCGTCGATCACGATGGCGCGCAGGTCGCGGAGGTCCCGGTCCAACCCGTCGATGCGGGCGTTCACGGCGGCGATCTGCGCCGTGACCTCCGCCCGCAAGTCGTCGATTCGGGCGTTCAGGCTCGCGCTCAGGTCGTCGATTCGGGCGTTCAGGCTCGTGTCCAGGTCGTCGACTCGAGCGTTCAGGCTCGCGTTCATCTCGCCCATGCGGGCGCCGAGGTCGTCGATGCGCGCGTTCGTCGAGCACGACGTGCCGATGATGGTGACGCAGAGGGCCGCCACCGACAGCAGGATCGTGATGCGGTCAGCACGTTCCATGTCGCCAATGTAACGCGGGAAGGGTCCGCCGGCAAGTCGCCGGGCGCGCGAGCCTCCTCGACCGCGTCAACTGGTCGGCGGCTGGTACGACCGCGGCGGGGGGTGCGACCCTGACGGCGTCGAGCACGATGGCGCGCAGGTCGCGGATGTCTCGCTCCAACGCGTCGATGCGGGCGTTCAAGCTCGCGCTCAGGTCGTCGATGCGGGCGTTCACGGCGGCGATCTGCGCGGCGACCTCCGCCCGCAGGTGGTCGATGCGGGCGTTCAGGCTTTCGTTCAGGTGGTCGATGCGGGCGTTCAGGCTTTCGTTCAGGTCGTCGATGCGGCCATTCGTCGAGCACGACGTGCCGATGATGGTGACGCAGAGGGCCGCCACCGACAGCAGGATTGTGATGCGGTCCGCACGGCCCATGTCGAAAACATAACGCGAGGGCGCCCGGCGTGGCAAGCGATTTCGCGATCCGCCTAGCCACAGGCTCTTCCCCAGCGCGGCCGGTGGCGCTAGAATGTAACCATTTCGCGTTTACGGACCGCGGTCCCCGGGCCGCCGCGGACGCTCGACCTCGTGCGCGGCCATCAGGAGGAATGCCGATGACGAGCAGATGGAAGCCCCCCCGAGCCCCCTTCCTTGCCTTGGCCCTCGCCGCCGCCGTCGCCCTCGCGCCCGGCGCCGCGCACGGCCAGGACGTTTCCATCAGCGGCACCGTCACCGACACGACCGGCCTCGTCCTGCCCGGCGTGACGGTCGAGGCGCTCAACCAGGCCACCGGCGAGGTCACGACCGCCTTCACCGACGGTACCGGCTCGTTCGCGTTCGACGCGCTTCTCCCCGGGTCGTACGACGTGACGTTCGTCCTGCCCGGGTTCAGCACCGCCACCCGCGCCGGCGTCGTGGTCGAGCCCGGCCTTCCCGTCACCCTCGACGTCGAGATGGGCGTGCTGCTCCAGGAAACGGTCGCCGTCGTCGGGACGCGGGCGGAGCCGCGGTCGGTCACCGCTTCCCCGGTGCCGGTCGACGTCATCCGCGCCGAGGACTTCACGAGCCAGGGCGACGTGGACCTCACCAACCAGTTGCGGACGGTCGTCCCGTCTTTCAACGTCAACACCCAGCCCATCAGCGACGCCGCCACCATCGTTCGGCCGGCCAACCTGCGCAACATGGCGCCCGACCACACGCTCATCCTCGTCAACGGCAAGCGCCGCCACCGCGCCGCCGTCATCGCCTGGCTGGGCAACGGCGTCGCCGACGGCGCGCAGGGACCCGACCTGTCGGCCATCCCGTCGATCGCCCTGCGGAAGGTCGAGGTGCTGCGCGACGGCGCGGCGGCCCAGTAAGGATCCGACGCCATCGCCGGGGTCATGAACTTCGAGCTCAAGAACGCGCGCTCGGGCGGCAGCATGGAGTTCCGCACCGGCCGGTACTTCGACGGGAACGACGGCGACCCGGCGACGTGCGGCGCCGTCGGCCGCTCGTGCAACGGCATCGGCGGCAACGCGCCGGGCTTCACGTTCGCCGGCAACACCGGTCTGCCGCTGGGACCGGAAGGGTTCCTGAACCTCAGCCTGGAGTACGGCGGCACCCAGCCGACCAACCGCGCGGTGAACGACGGCGGCACGCAGGCGGTCATCGACGGCGGCAACACGTTCGTGCGCGACACGTCGCGCGTCTGGGGCTCGCCGCTGATCGAGGACGACCTGAAGCTGTTCGCCAACTTCGGCACCGGGGGCGACCGGGCCGAGTTCTACGGCCACGCCAACTACGCAAGCAAGAAGGTGACCGGCGGCTTCTACTTCCGGAACCCCAACAACCGCGGCAACGTGTACTCGGTCGACGGCGGCCAGACGCTGCTGGTGGGCGACGTGCTCGCGGCGCAGGGCATGGGGTCGGCCAACTGCCCGACGGTCAACATCACCAACGGCACGCCCGACCCGGCGGCTTTCTCCCAGGTCCGCAACAACCCGAACTGCTTCACCTTCCACCAGCCCTTCCTCGGCGCGCCCGACGGCCTGCCGGGCGGATTCACGCCGCAGTTCGGCGGCGACGTCTACGATTTCTCGCTGGTCTCCGGCGTGCGCGGGACCACGATGACCGGGCTCAACTGGGACATCAGCGGCAGCACCGGCCGCAACCACGTGCAGACCTTCATCTACGACACCGTCAACGCCTCGCTCGGCCCCGACAGCCCCACCAGCTTCGAGCCGAACCTGCTGCAGCAGACCGAGACCAGCCTCAACGCCGACATGTCCTACGCGGCCAGCGACATGATCAACGTCGCCGGGGGCCTCGAGTGGCGGAACGAGCAGTACCACCTCGGCGCGGGCGACCCGGCGTCGTGGGCCATCGGGCCGTACGGCGCACAGGGCTTCAGCTCCGCCTCCAACGGCTACAACGGCACCCGGCCCGAGAACGCCGGCACCTGGGATCGCGCCAACGTCGCGGGGTACGGCGACATCGAGATTCACGGCGTCGACAACGAGTGGAACCTCGGCGCCGCCGTCCGCATCGAGGACTTCTACGACAGCTTCGGCACCACGATGAACAGCAAGCTGTCGGGGCGGTACGGCTTCACCGACATCTTCGCCATGCGCGCCGCCGTGAGCAGCGGCTTCCGCGCCCCGACCCCCGGCCAGCAGAACGTGCTGAACGTGACGACCGAGTTCGACTACGAGATCCAGGATCTGGTCAACAACGGCACGATTCCGTCCACCTCCCCGGTCGCGGCGCTGCGGGGCGGGGTGCCCCTGCAGCCGGAACAGTCGATCAACTACTCGCTCGGGTCGGTCGTCGACACCGGGCCGTTCACCTTCACCGCCGACTTCTTCCGCATCAACGTGTCCGACCGGCTCACCATCAGCAGGAACTACACGCTCTCGCCGGTCGAGGTTGCCACGCTGCTCGCCGAGGGATTTGCGGAAGCGGGCAACCTGGCCGTGTTCCGCTTCTTCGTGAACGACTTCTCGACCCGGACGCAGGGGCTCGACCTGGTCGCCACCTGGACCCCGCCCGCGATCGGGGGACGGACGACGTTCAGCGGCATCTTCAACTTCACCGACACCGAGGTCACTGCCTTCAACCCCGAGAATATCGACGCCGACCGGATCGCGGCGCTGACCCTGGGGCTGCCGAGGTCGCGCTGGAACATCGGGGTCAACCACGCCGCCGACCGCTGGGCCCTGATGGCCCGCCTGCACTACTACGGCTCCTACTGGGACCGCGAAGATGCGCGCAACCATCTGGGGGCGGCCAATTCGTACCTGTATCCGCTGTATCCCGGCAAGCCGCTGGTCGACCTCGAGATCAGCTTCCCGTTCAACAACGCCACGCTCTCGATCGGCGCCCAGAACGTCTTGAACACGTACCCGGACGAGAATCCGTACGCCATCGACGGTGTCGGCAACCGCTACGGCCAGTTCGGGCCGTTCGGCTTCAACGGCGGCTACTACTACACCCGCATCGGCTTCGGGTGGGGCTCGTAGCGTTCGAGATCAGAGGGGGGACGTCTGAGACGGGATGCCGCTCGGGGAGGAGCGGCATCCCTCCTCGTCAGGCTCGGCCCCCCTGTCACCCAGTGGCTTTCTGGACCCGGGGTCCGCGCAGGACCCATCGTTTCCACGATCGACATCGAGGTCAGGTTGGGGTCGCGATGGCTGATCGCGCCCGGCGGGTTCACCCCGCAGTTCGGCGGCTTCGTCACCGACGCCTCGGTGGTGGCCGGCGTGCGGCGCCTCAGTGACAGCGGCCTCACCTGGGACGCCAGCGCGAGCTACGGCGCCCACGAGTCCGACTTCTTCTTCCGCAACACCGTCAACGCCTCGCTCGGTCCCGGCTGCGCCCCACCGGCGGGATGCGCCGGAGCATCGCCGACCGCCGATGCCGTGATACGCTTGCCCGGTGGACGGCATCACGGGAGGGTGAAGCGGTGTCCGCGGCCGCCGGGCCGGCGCGTCCGCCGCTCCCCGGCGGGCAGCGGTCGCTCTCGCCGGCCGCGGGCGGCGCGCTCGTGGCCGGCTTCGTCCTCGCCCTCGTGGCGTGCGTCCCCGCGGCCGCCGGGAGGCATCCGGCCCTCGCCGCGTCCCTCCTCGCCGCCGCCGCCCTCCTCGCGACCTGGAGCGCCGGGCTCTGCCTGTCGACGGGCCTCCGGGGCCGCCGCCTCGCCCTCGAGATCGACCCGCGGCCCCAGCACTACGTTCAGGCCTGCGCCCAGGCGTCGGTCTTCCTCTACTGGGGCTGGCACTGGCCGCCCGTCCGCGACGCCGCCGTCCTCATCGCCGCCCAGGTTCTCTTCGCCTACGCCTTCGACCTCCTCCTCGCGTGGTCGCGGAGCGAGGCGGGCCGGCTCGGCTTCGGCCCCGTCCCCGTCGTCTTCAGCATCAATCTCTTCCTGTGGTTCGCGGACGACCGGTTCCACCTCCAGCTCCTGCTCGTGGCGTTCGCCTTCGCGGCCAAGGCCCTCATCCGGTGGGAGCGCGACGGGCGCCGGACCCACGTCTTCAACCCCGCCGCGTTCGCCCTCGCCGTCTTCGGCGCCGCCCTCCTCGCCACCGGCACGAGCGACCTGACCCGGGGGCAGGACATCGCCGTCTCCCAGTTCTTTCCCCCCCACATGTACCTGTGGATCTTCCTCGTCGCCCTGCCCGGCCAGTACCTCTTCGGGGTCACGTCGATGACCCTCGCCGCGGTGGCCGCGACGTGGCTCTTCGGCCTCGCCTGGTTCACGGCGACCGGCGTCTACTACTTCTACGACGCCTACATTCCCGTCGCCGTCTTCCTCGGCATGCACCTCCTGTTCACCGACCCCTCCACCGCCCCCCGCACCGCGGCGGGGCGCCTGCTCTTCGGCGCCCTCTACGGAGCGGGGGTCGTGGCCGGCTATGCCCTCCTCGCCGGCGCCGGGCTCCCGACCTTCTACGACAAGCTGCTGCCGGTGCCCCTGCTGAACCTGTCGGCCGGGCTCCTCGACCGGCTGGCGGGCTCGCGGGCCCTCCGCCGCCTCGATCCGGCGGGGTCCGGGGTCCTGGCGTCGGCGGGGCGCTCGACCGTGGCGGGATGGGCGGGGCGGCGGGCGAGACCCCCGGCGGCGGACCCGGGGCCGGCTGGCGGGGCTGAGGTCGCGGCGGGCGCCAGCCGCGGGTTCCTGGCCCGCCAATCGTCGCCTTCGGCTCCGCTTGACGCCCAACCAACCCGGCCAGGAGTCTGCACCGTTCTACGGCGCGGGTTCCTGGCCCGCCAATCGTCGCCTTTGGCTCCGCTTGGCGCTCAACGGACACTGCCAGGAGTCGTTCCACGGCGTAGACTCCTGGGCCGCGTTCCCGCGCCGCGGCGCCGCCACCTGGCGTACATGGCGGCGTGGGCCGCCGTCTTCGCGGTCATGAGCGCCACCGGCGGCGTGGGCGACCGCCACCCCGGCCAGTGGCTGCCGTTCTGGCAGGCGGCCTGCGCCGGCGACCGCCCCGGCGCGTGCCGCTACCTCGCGGCCCGCCTGTCGGGCCACTGCGCGGCCGGCTCGGGCTGGGCCTGCAACGAGATCGGCGTCCTCCTCCTGACCCGGCCCGCGGTGGCGGCCGCGGCCGGCGAGGCCGACCCGCGGGCCGCGTCCGCCGCCTGGTTCGACCAGGGCTGCTCACTCGGCTTCGGGCCGGCCTGCGGCAACCTCGGCCGGATCGCCGGCGCGTCCGGCCCCTTCGACCGCGCCCCGCCCGGCCTCGACGACTGGCCCGTCGTCCTCCGGGGCAGCAAGGGGCCGGTCGCCGACCTCGGCCCCGCCGCCCTCCTCGCCCGCGCCTGCCGCCAGGGCTGGCCCGACACGTGCGGATCGGCCGACTGACCCCGCTCCCGGGCCGCCGCGGCGTGTGCTATCATCGGTGTGTGAAAGATCGCATCACCGTGTTGCTGGGTGCCGGGGCCATCGTCGTGGCCATCGTCGGGGGGACCTGCTCGACGAATGCCCGCATCAGCGATCTCGCCGCCCGCATCGATCGGCTCGACGCCAGGGTGTCCGGCCGTTTGGATGGTCTGGATGCCCGTCTGCGCGCGGTCGAGGTCGCCGTCGCAAAGCTCGAGCAGCGGCTCACGGCGCTCGAGCAACTGCTTCTGCCGACACGCGCCGGCGACGAGTAGCCTGCCGCCGCGCGAGAGCGCCTGAAGTACCGGTTCCGCTCTTCAGGCCATGCCGCCTGTCGGCGATCCATGACGAGCCAAGGGGCCCGTCGGCCGCCCGTCGCCTCGCAGGGGCCGCCGCCGGGAACCGGCGGGGGCCGAGAACGTCCTTGACATGAACGCGAGATTGGGGTGTAACTGAACGGGTCGGCGCCGGGGCGAGGCGGGCGGCGGATGCAGTCTGCCCGGCCGGGCCCGGCGACGGGAGCTCCCGCGCGGTCGTTTCCGGGCGGGCGCAACTGATGTGGAGACGACTTCTGCGGGCCACCGCCACGGGCCGCCACGGCGGTGCCATCGACGACTCCCCGAGGCGCTGAACGCCGGCGACGAGAGCTTCGGATGACGGCGTTTCGGGCGTTCCGGGTGGAGAAGACCGGCGAGCGGGAGTTCACGCGGCGCGTCGTCGAGCGCGACACCGCCGACCTGCCCGCCGGGGACCTCCTCATCGACGTCGAGTACTCCTCCCTCAACTACAAGGACGCCCTGTCCGCCATCGGCAACCCCGGCGTCACCCGCAGGTATCCGCACACCCCGGGCATCGACGCGGCGGGGACGGTGGTCGAGTCGTCGTCCAACCAGTTCGCCCCCGGCGACGCCGCCATCGTCATCGGCTTCGACCTCGGCATGAACACGCCGGGCGGCTTCGGCCAGCGCATCCGCGTGCCGGCCGGCTGGGCGGTGCCGATGCCCGACGGCCTCGACACCCGGTCGGCCATGATCCTGGGCACCGCGGGGTTCACGGCGGCGCTCGCCGTCGAGCGCCTCGAGGCGGCGGGCATGCAGCCCGACGGCGGCCCGGTGCTGGTGACGGGAGCGACCGGCGGGGTGGGCTCGGTGGCCGTCGCCCTGCTCGCCAGCCTCGGCTACGAGGTGCACGCCGCCACCGGCAAGGTGTCGTCCTTCCAGTACCTCGTCGACCTCGGCGCCCGCGACGTCATCTGGCGCCAGGATCTCATGAAGGGGACCAGGCGGGCCCTGCTCAAGGCGCAGTGGGGCGGCGTCGTCGACACCGTCGGCGGCCCCATCCTCTTCAACGCGGTCAAGGCCCTCCGCTACGGGGCGAGCCTCGCCGCCTGCGGCCTCGTCGCCTCGCCCGACATTCCCGCCACCGTCTTCCCGTTCATCCTGCGCGGAGTCAACCTGCTCGGCATCGACTCGGTGGAGCTGCCCCTGATGCGCAAGGCCGACGTCTGGCGGAAGCTGGCCGGCCCGTGGAAGCTCGACCGGCTCGAGACCGTCGCCTTCCCCCTGACCCTCGACAACCTCTCGGTCGCCATCGACCGCATCCTCGCGGGCGACACCGTCGGCCGCGGCCTCGTCGACCTGCGCGCCTGACGCCGGCGCGGCCGGCGAGATCGGTTGCTGACACCGCCATCGTCGCCTGGGCGTGAAGGCTGCCGGAGGGACACTGTTCATGTCCCATCCGCCCGTCACGGCATCCTGCTTCTCCGAAGCGCCTCGTTCAGTGAAGCGCCGCACTTCAGCAGCTCGATCCTGTACCCTGTTCGTCGGAACGAGACTTGATTCTCGCGCTGGGCGAAGCTGTTGACGCGGTGCCGATGCATGCGTCCGCCGTGGGCCGCAACCGGCGTGAAGCCGACCGCGATGTCGTCGCCGACGAGACGCTGCGCCAGGTCGGCGCCCGCCTGAAGCTGGGCGGCAATCTCGCCGGCTCTGGGCGACCCCTTCTTGAGTTCCAGCGAGACGACTCGCCCGCCTGAGCTGTCAGCGTCGTCGTCGAAGTACAGATAGTCGCAACGCCCTTCGTGCGTCGGCCCGGGCGCGGCGGCGTGATCCATGTCGATCAGGCGATGTCGGCGCGGCAGTCCGTCGAGATCGAGCTGGCAGCCTTCCTTCCGGCACGTTCTCGCTCGGCACTTGGCGCTCACTTGTGCATCGATACGTTCCAGCAGCGTCCTCAATGGTCGGCAGCTTCCTGCGCGAGATTGGATATCCGCGCCCAGTCGTTGTAGAGGTTCTCGGTGATCTCGCCGTAACCGGCGGGGAACGTGCCCGCCTCGATG
Source organism: Vicinamibacteria bacterium (assembly GCA_022820675.1). Taxonomy (GTDB): domain Bacteria; phylum Acidobacteriota; class Vicinamibacteria; order Vicinamibacterales; family UBA8438; genus JAJEEA01. The sequence goes on from JAJEFC010000186.1 coordinate 12,623, forward strand.
TCGAGAGGGATTTCCTCCACCACCGTGCCCCTGGGGCGCTTCTTTGGCTTGAACAGCCACGCGCCCACCTCGTGCCGGGTAAGGGCGAGGTCCGCCCCCGCAATGCCCTTTCGCCGCTTGGGGGAGAGGGCCGACAGGCGCACGAGGTTGGCGAGGGCCTCCAGCACCCACTCGCTGTGGGTCGTGATGACGACGCGTACGCCGGCCTTCACCGCCGCGGCCAGCAGGCGGGTGAACTCGACCTGCATCGCCGGGTGCAGGTGCGACTCGGGTTCTTCCATGATCAGCGTGTCGCCCGGTCGTACGACATCGCGCAGATACAGCACCACCGGTGCGAGCTCCGACACCATCGAGGAGGTGTTCATCAACGGAAGGTCGTCCTTCCAATCATCTGGTCGGTACAGGAAGGAGGGATAGCCGGTCTCCGATTGCCGGATTCGTACGGCGCCCTTGAGAATCTCCTGCTCCACACGCGTGGCGAGGGCGGGGAGACCGAAGACTCGTCGGCGTTTTCCGCCGAGGTCGATGAGTTGCTCCAGAAAATCCGCGAGGACCCCCGACAGCACCGGTAACGGGCTGTCCGGCCGAGGATCCGCGCGCGCCGCGCGACCGACAAGCGAGCCGACGACCACGCGATGGGCGTGCATGACCCCGGTGCGGTCGGCGGGAAGATAGCGAACGGGACGACTCGTGGGTCCGAGCGTGTATCGCATGACCGAAATGGAAAGGGAGTCGAACAGGTCTTCCATGGGATGCGGTTCATGCGCGCGGCCCGCGTGGTGCATCACGTGTTCGGCCAGCGCATCCTGTATGTGCCACGCCGGCATGTCCGCGAATCGCAACGGTGTCTCGTCGGGAACCGATACGCGAAGCGATCCACTTGAAGCCGGTATCGTGAAGGCATGCTCGAACGGCGGGTCCTCCGACACGGATCTGCGCAGCTTGATGCGGGCGCTGCCCTTGTGCGGCCGTCGAACCAAGTCCGCGTTCGCGTCGACGCCGAAGCACCTTGCAATCTCGAGGTCCAGGTCTTCTCTCGCATTCTCGATTTCCGGCAGGTTGTTGAATCGTGCGCGAATCAACTGTGCCACGGGTTCGGGCAGAACGTCGCCGAGGACTCGCTCTTCGCTGTCCCGCGCTGAGGAGAGTGTTTCGGCCCAATCGACCAGTGACTTGATCGATTCGCCGGTCAACCGGCCGTTGGCTCGTCGTGCGCGACTGAGCCGACGCATGAACCATCCGGTCCGGCGGCGGCCGGCCACGCCGATACCGCCGAAAAAGCAATGCACCGCGTAGAGCAGGATCGCGAGGTACGATTTGCCCGTATTGCTCGGTCCGACGAACACCGTCATGGGGCGCAGGTTGATGTTCGCCTCGACGATTGGTCCGAAGTTCGAAACGGAGAGATCCAGAGTGTCCGCGTCCGGCTTATCGGGCATGGCGCGTATCCCGTCCATCGTGCATTGTTGTCTTCACGCTTGACGCCTCCGTGGCTCGATACTGTTCTCGTTGCTTGAGACCTCGGCGATACGCGGCCAGTTGCTCGCAGGCCACTCGTCAACTGTGGGACCCCTCGCGGACGAATCGTCGTTTCGTCCCGGACACCACGGCGACTACCTCGTCCGCTTGGGATCCAGGAAGTCCAACGTGGGCGTGGGCATATGTGAGCAGGCCATCACAGCGGTGTCGTTTCGCACTTCCCGGGCTGCGTCCCGTGCGGCTCCTCACTTCTCTTCCTGGAACGGCCGGTAGGCGGCCAGCTCGCGCTTGACGACGGGGGCCATCACGTAGAGCCCCAGCAGGTTGGGGAGGGCGACCACGAACACCAGCGCGTCCGAGAGGTCGACGAGGGCGCCGAGGTCGAGGCTGGCCCCCACCACGACGAAGAGGCAGAAGAACGTCTTGAAGCCGATGTCCTGCTTCCGGCCGTCGCCGGCGAGGTAGGTGAACGCCTTGAGGCCGTAGTAGGCCCAGGCGATCATCGTCGAGTAGGCGAAGAGCATCGCGGCCACCGCCAGCGGCGCCGGCGACCACGGCAGCACCGAGGCGAAGGCGCGGGTGGTCAGCTCGATGCCGTTGACGCCGGCGGCGGCGAGGGCGGGGTCGTAGACGGTGGTGATGATGACCAGCGCCGTCATCGTGCAGATGACCACGGTGTCGATGAACGGCTCGAGCAGGCCGACGAAGCCCTCGCTGACCGGCCGCGGGGTGCGGGCGGTGGCGTGGGCGATGGCGGCGCTGCCGAGCCCCGCCTCGTTCGAGAAGGCGGCGCGGCGGAACCCGATGACGAGGGCGCCGAGCATGCCCCCGGCGATGCCCTCGGGGGCGAACGCGCCCTGCCAGATGGCGGCCACCGCGCCCGGCAGCCGGTCCGCCTGCAGCACGAGGACGAGCAGGGCGAGGGCCACGTAGAGCAGGGCCATCCCCGGCACCAGCCGCACCGTGGTGTTGGCGATCGAGCGGATGCCGCCGATGATGACCACCGCCACCAGCCCCGCCAGGGCCAGGCCCACGAGCCAGGTCGCCCCCGCGAAGGGGCTCGCCTCGCCCCCGGTCAGGTCGACGAACATCGCCGTCGCCTGGTTCGACTGGAACATGTTGCCGATGCCGAGGCAGCCCACCACCATCGTGCACGCGTAGAAGATGCCGAGGCCCCGGCCCAGCCCCGGCAGCCCCCGCTCGGCGAGCCCCCGCTCGAGGTAGTGCATGGGGCCGCCCGACACCGAGCCGTCGGCCGCCGTCCGCCGGTAGAGGACGCCGAGCGTGCACTCGGCGAACTTCGTCGACATGCCGAGCACGCCGGCCGCGACGAGCCAGAACGTGGCGCCGGGCCCGCCGGTCGAGATGGCCACCGCCACCCCCGCGATGTTGCCGATGCCCACCGTGCCCGACACCGCGGTGGTCAGGGCCTGGAACTGCGATATCTCGCCGGGGTCGTCGGGGTCGGCGAGGCGCCCGGTGATCACCCGCACCGCGTGGCGGAACCCCCGGACGTTGATGAACCCCAGGTAGACGGTGAAGAAGAGCCCCCCGCCGACCAGCCACCCCACGATCAGGGGGAAGTCGGCCCCCATCACCGGCACCGTGAAGAAGATGAACCCCGCCACCGCCTCGGCCAGCGGCTGCAGCGCCCCGTTGATGACGTCGTCGATGCCCACGATCTGATTATCCCCGGAACCGCCGGCGCACGCCCGCCTTCACCGCGGCGGGGTCGACTTCGGGCCCGGCGTCGACCGGCCCGTCGTGCGGCGGCGTCGACTTCGGCCCGGCGTCGACCGGCCCGATGTGCGGCGGCGTCGGCTTCGGCCCCGCGTCGACCGGCCCGACGTGCGGCGTCGTCGACTTCGGCCCGGCGTCCGCCGGCCCGACGCGGGGGCGGCGGACGCCGGCCGCTTCCCGGCGCCCTGTGTTACATTCGACGCATGCCGGCGGATTCGAGGACGCTCGCAGGGTGGCTGCCCGGCCACGACGCACGGTGGGTCATCGCCACCGTGCTCGTGGTTGCCGGCCTGCTCTGGATGAAGTCCGACGGACTGGAGAGCCGCCTGGACGACACCAACCGCCGCATCGACGACACGAACCGCCGCATCGACGACATGAACGGCCGCATCGAACGACTGCGCGCCGACGTCACCCGCCAGATAGGGGAGCTTCGCACCGACCTTCGCCGCATCGACGATCGGCTGCGGGCCGTCGAGATCGCCGTCGGGCCGGCCGTGACGACACCCGGCGAGTAAGGGCGCGTGTCGTCTTCAACGCATGGCTGAGCATTCCGGGACGCTCGCGGGGTGGCTGCCCGGCCACGACGCACGGTGGGTCATCGCCACCGTACTCGTGGTTGCCGGCCTGCTCTGGATGAAGTCGGACGGCCTGGAGAGCCGCCTGGACGACACGAACCGCCGCATCGACGACATGAACGGCCGCATCGACGACATGAACGGCCGCCTGGACGACACCAACCGCCGCATCGACGACATGAACCGCCAGATGGCCGAGCTTCGCACCGACCTTCGCCGCATCGACGATCGGCTGCGGGCCGTCGAGATCGCCGTCGGGCCGGCCGTGACGACACCCGGCGAGTAGGGCGCGTGTCGTCTTCAACGCGTGGCTGAGCATTCCGGGACGCTCGCGGGGTGGCTGCCCGGCCACGACGCACGGTGGGTCATCGCCACCGTACTCGTGGTTGCCGGCCTGCTCTGGATGAAGTCGGACGGCCTGGTCGGCCGCATGGACGAGCTGAGCAGACGGATCGACAATCTGCGCGCCGACGTCACCCGCCAGATAGCCGAGCTTCGCACCGACCTGCGCCCGCAACGCGCGCTCGAACGGATCTGGTCCGGCGGCTGCGCCGGATCCCGAGCGCCTACGCCAGCCGGCCCAGGATGTCGTCCACCGTGCGGCACGTCACCGCCAGCATCGTCAGGGTCGGGTTCTGGGTGCCCACGCTGGGCATCGAGCCGCAGCCGGCGAGGTACAGGTTGGGGTGGTCCCAGGTGCGCTGCCGGTCGTTCACCACCGAGTCGGCGGGGGCCGAGCCCATGACGTGGGTGCCGCACAGGTGGCCGCCGCCCTGGTAGTTGTAGGCCTGCCCGTTGTGGCGGAAGGCGTTCGGCGCCGCCTCGCGGGTCACGGTGTGCTCGGCCGCCCCCAGCCGGGCCATGATGCGCGCCGTCGCCGCCCGCGCCGACTCGAAGCCCGCCCGCACGTAGTCCGACACCCCGTAGGCGATGCGCGGGCGGGGGATGCCCAGGTTGTCGGTCCACGCGTCCGACAGCTCGACCCGGTTCGCGGGGTCCGCCTCCTGCTCGACGAGGAACGCCACGCGGAGCTGGCGGGTCAGGACGTCGTTGACGGCGCGGGCGTAGGGCCGCCCCCCCAGCACCCGGCCGTCGGGGTTGGCCCCGCTCGCGTCGCTCCCGTAGACGAAGTCGGCCCCCGTCACCCAAGGGTCGCCGATGGGCCAGTTCCAGCCGGTGTTGCCCAGCTCCATGCGCCACGCCGCCCGCCGGCGCCGGAAGGGGCCGTCCCGCAGGGTCTCGATGCCCGACGTCGACAGCGGCCCCCGGTAGGGATAGACCGGCGTCCCCGCCGGCATCAGGCCCCAGGCGAGGTACACCGGGTGGTCCATCAGGTGGCGCCCCACCAGCCCCGACGAGTTGGCGGCGGCCCGGCCCGTCACCCGCTCGGTGTTCAGCAGGATGCGGGCGTTCTCGACCGCGTGGGCGGCGAGCACGTAGACGTCGGCCGCCGCCACCCCTTCGCCGGTCCGCCCGGTGGCGGCGGGGATCCCGCCGTCCTCGTAGCGCAGGTAGTGGAGGCCGGTCACCCGCCCGCCCTCGTCGATCTGCACGTGGTCGACGACGCTGCGGGCCATCAGCTCGACCCGGCCGGTGGCCATCGCTTCCCGCAGCGCCACCCTCGGGTCGTACTTCGCCCGCACCGGGCAGATGGGCACGCAGCTCGTGCTGCCGCGGCACGGCCCCCGGTTCTGGTACGGCCCCGTGTTGCGGCCGGCCGGCGTCGAGGTCAGGCGGACGGGGGCGGGGGCGTCGTCGGCCAGCACCGTCCCGTCGAGCCGCGCCCCGATCACCCGGTCGCCGTACGACGGCGGCACCGGTCCCATCGGGTAGGCGTAGCCCGCCCCGTAGGGGATGCCGTTCACCGCCTCCTGCTCGGCCCGGTCGCCGGCCACCCCGATCAGGTGCTCGGCCTGCCCGTAGTACGGCTCGAGGTCGTCGTAGCCCAGCGGCCAGTCGAGGCCGCGGCCGTAGGCCGAGCGCAGGCGGAAGTCGGCCCCGTCCATGCGGACGGCGGTGCCCATCCAGTGGTTGCCGGTGCCCCCGGCGAGCCGCTCGTAGGTGCTGGCGAAGGGCAGCGAGCCCGGGGCGTGCTCGAAGTACGACCGGGCGGGGTCGTCCCACGCCGCCACCAGCGCCTCGATGGTCGGCCGCGGCGCGTTGGTGCGGCTCGGCTCCAGCGCCCCCGCGTCGGGGGGGTAGGGCGCCGACGGCGACTTGAACGTGGCGAGCACGTAGCGCTCGACGTGGTCGCGGTGCAGGGCGTCGAGCCCCGGCCCCGCCTCGAGGACGAGCACCCGCCGGCCCGCCCGCGCCAGCAGCAGGGCCATGGCGGCGCCGGCGAACCCCGAGCCCACGATGGCCACGTCGTAGCGCGCCGTCTGCGTCTCCAGCATGGAAGTCGTCGCCTCGGCCGTCCGTCCGCCTCGTCTTGCCGCGCCGCCCGCCGTCGTCCTGCCCGCGCCGGCCACCTCGTCTTGCCGCGTCGCCCGCCGTCGTCCTGCCCGCGCCGCCGCCTCGTCTTGCCGCTCCCGCACGGCGGTTACGCACTCACGCACCAGTGGAGTCGTCCTGCCCGCGGCGTCCGTCGTCGTCCTGCCCGCGGCGAGGGGTAACGCCCGTGGGACAAGGGCGCCGCCCCTCGCCGCCGGCGCGACTCGGTGTTCCCTCCGCTGCCCGCCCCTCAGGCCCTTTCGAGGAGCTCGTCGAGGGGCGGCGGCGCTTCGGCCCAAGCCCCCGGCGCGCCCGCCACGCCCATCGGCCGCGCCTGGGCGAACCGCCAGATCCAGCCGTTCCGGTAGGCGCGCACCGACACCACCAGGTCGGTGCGGTGGTCGGCGCCGATGGCCGCGGCCGAGGCGGGCATCCGCGCCGTCTCGGTCCCGCCGTACCACACGCCGTAGAGCCACATGAGCATCGTCAGCCGGGCCAGCGCGCCGACCTCGTCGGCCCGCGGGCGCCCGCCGTCGGCGAGCAGGCGCCCGGTCGCCTCCGACCACGCCGCGCCGTCCGGCGCTCCGTCGCGCGGTGCCGCCTCCTGCCAGGAAGCCAGCAGCGCCGCCGTGGCGGCGGGGGCGGCCTCCCGGCACAGCGCGTGGAACGTGTCCGCCAGCGGAACCTCCCCGGCGGGGGCCTCCGGCTCGAGCCGCGCCGCATCGACCCCGAGCAGGGCCGACGACAGCCGCAGGTAGTCGGGCGGCGCCGCTTCCCGTGGCTGCTGCTCGCCCCGCGCCCACAGCGGCAGCCCCCCGGCGAGCAGCAGCGAGCCGGCCGCGCCCGCGCCCTGGAGGATCGAACGTCGCGTGAGGGTCATGTCGAGGTCGGCGCGTGGTGTCCCGGGTTACAGGCCAACCGGGTTCCGCGCCACGGGCGGTCGGAGCACGGCAGGGTCGGATCGATCCGGTCCATCGTCACCACGACAACACGAAACGGTTGGCCGCTCCTTCGTAGAGGAAAGTGCATCGCGCCAGGACATCACGTCCGATCAGGGCATGGATGTTCTGATGCTCGAGCAACCTGGACTCCAGCGCGGACACCGCGCCGAGAACGAGCGGAGCGTCCCCACGATACGCCGGCGGGACGATGATCGACAAGTCCGTCTGGTTGGCCAGGTGGGGGTGGTCGCCCGTGGATGGGGTATGCACCGGTACGGTGCCGTGCGGTTCCAGTCCCAGGCTGCTCGTCACCCAGGGATCGATGCAAGAGGAGCTGGCGCCGGTGTCGATCAGGGCCCTGCCCGTCACGGGACTTGGGGGCTGTTCGCCAGCCCTTACGAGAGCGGTGAAACGCGGAACGCTCACGTGGAAGACGACGTGCGAGAGGACCGGGCCGTCGTGCTGCTGGAATTCCCGCGTGATGGCGGGCAAGTCACGCCCCTCGATGGACCGGCGCCGGGGCGACGAAACGTGACACGAACTCCACTTGGTCCGGAGACACCTCTCTGACGAAGAACGTGGCCACACCGAAGCGCTCGTAGCCGGCGGTCAGGGCCTCTTCGTAGCTCGGGTAGAACCCGATGACGTCGGTTCCGCGAATCAGCACGAACTGTCCCTCGTGCTCTGCCCACTGAGCCACCAGCGACTCGTAGGTCCGGACCTCCTCCTCCAGAAGTTCTGCCATGCGGCACGCTCCTTCGACACGCGGAGTCTCCTCTCCAGATTGTATACAAACACGGCCGGTTGAAGATCCCGGGTCGCGGGACGAGCCCGGCGCGTTCGTTGACACGCACCCCGCCGCATACTAGGATGCCCCTCTTGGGGGGAGTGCGTCCGCAGAGCAGCGGCCGGTTCCCATCCCCCGCTCGATTATGCCGAAGATTCGTGTCGCGTCGTTCGTCTCGGTGGTGCTCGTCCTCGGTTTCGGCGCCGCGGGGGCGCGTGCCGAGCAGGCGGCTGCGGCCTCGACCGAGGCAGGGGCGCCCGCCGGCGTCGCCGCCCATCGCGCCCTCCTCGACCGCTACTGCGTCACGTGCCACAACGAGAGCGTGGTGAACGGCGCGGGGCGGCCCGCGTCCCCGCTCGTCGGGCAGCTCCGCGCGGTCGCGCTGACGCTGGACACCCTCGACCTCGCCGACGTCGGCGGGCACGCGGCCGAGTGGGAGAAGGTCGTCCGCAAGCTGCGGGGCGGCGTCATGCCCCCGGCCGGCAGGCCCCGGCCCGACGCCGCCGCCCTCGACGGCTTCCTCGACTGGCTCGAGGGCGAGCTCGACGCCAACTGGGCCGCCACCCGCGACCCCGGGCGCACCGCCACCTTCCACCGGCTCAACCGCACCGAGTACCGCAACGCCGTGCGCGACCTGCTGGCGGTCGACCTCGACGCCGACGACTTCCTCCCCGCCGACGACTCGAGCTTCGGCTTCGACAACATCGGCGGCATCCTCCGGATGTCGCAGGCGCTCATGGAGCGCTACCTCGCCGCCGCCCGCACCATCGCGCGGCTCGCGGTGGGCAGCCCGCCCCCGGCCATGTCCGCCGACACTTACGAGGCGGCCCAGGACCTGTCCCAGCACGCCCGGGTCGAGGCGCTGCCCTTCGGCACCCGCGGCGGCCTCCACATCGAGCACCTCTTCCCGCAGGTCGCCGGCTACGACTTCCGCATCCAGCTCGCCGGCACCCGGCGGTTGCGCGAGGCCCACGACCTCGAGGTCACCGTCGACGGCGAGCCCGTCAAGCTGTTCACCCTCGGCCCGCCCGCCGACGGCGCCGCCGACAACCCCTACGCGCAGGCGTCGACCATCGACTTCCGCCTCGACGTGGCGGCCGGCCCCCGCGAGGTCGGGGTGACCTTCTACAAGCAGCCGTCGGCCCTCGTCGAGCAGGTCCGCGAGCCGTTCCCCAACCCGCGGGTGGCCGGCAACGCCGGCGGCCTCGCCGGCGCGCAGCCGTTCGTGCAGAGCGTCACCGTCACCGGCCCGTACGACGCGGCCGGGGCCGCCGACACGCCGTCGCGCCAGCGCATCTTCACGTGCCGCCCCGTCGCCGTCGACCCCACCGCCGGGGCGGCCGACGATCCCGCTTTCGGCGCGGCCAACGGCCCCGCCGCCAGCACGGCCGACGGGGCCGCCGC
>JAJEFC010000356.1 GCA_022820675.1 Vicinamibacteria bacterium
CGCCGCGGAGGTCGCCGATGACTTCCGACGACCGGTTCCGGCCGGACGCGCCGGAGGCGGTCCGGCTCGCCGCCCGCTCTCAGCACATCCGCCGCTGGACGATCCCCCGCGCCGACTACCCGGCCGGCCGTGAGGGCTACCGCCGTTGGCGCACGGACCTCGGCCGGTTCCACGCCGACACCGCCGCCGTCATCCTGCGCGACGTGGGCTACGGCGACGACGTCGTGGCGCGGGTGGGGTCGCTGCTGCGCAAGGAGCGGCTGAAGGCCGACCCCGACGTACAGCTCCTCGAGGACGTGATCTGCCTGGTCTTCGTCGAGCACTACCTCGCCGGCTTCGCGCCCAAGCACGACGAGGAGACCCTCGCCGGGGTGCTCCGCAAGACGTGGCGCAAGATGTCGGAAGAGGGACGCCGCGCCGCTCTCGTCCTCGATTTACCCGAGAACGTGCGCTCCGTCGTCGAGCGCGCGGTGGCGTCACCGGCAGAGTGATCCGGGCCGGCACCCTCGGCCCCAATCCCGCCACGCCACCGTTGCACCTGCCGCCTCCGCAAATGCCCACCGCGAAGCGCCTCCGCGGAGGCGGCGTTCCACACGCAGTTCGTGGTCGGGACCGGCGCCGTTCCTCGGTGACCGCCGGGCGGCGGTGCTTACATCCCGCAACGTCCGCCGGTCGGGGCGGACGACGGCGTCACTGGCCGAGCGACGCAACGCCGGCGGGCTCGGACGACGGCGTCGGCTCGGCGGCCGGCGGGCGCACGGCCCTCGCGGTGAAGGGAAGCAGGAACAGGACCCCGGCGAGCCGCCCGCCCACGATCGCGGCCGCCGCCCCCACCGCGCCGACCCACGACAGCACCTGCGTGGTGACGGTGAGCAGCACGACGACCACCACCACCTCGAGAATCCCCGCCCACGTGATCGGCGCCGTCCGCCGCGCGTGGACGAGCACCGCGCGCTGAAAGCAGATCCACACCGACCCGGCCGGCAGCAGGGCCAGGATCTGCGCCGGCAGCAGCGCGAACGCCGCCAGCTCGGGCGACAGGCCCGACACGCCCTCGAACCAGACGGCGGCCAGCGGCGTGAACACGATCATCCCGAGGCTGCCGGCCGCGAACGCCGCCAGCATCCACCCGAAGCTGCGGATGGGCCGGTACTGCTCCCACCGGTCGCCGAACAGGGCGATGCCCACCTCCTGGAACGACAGCCCGAGCGCGCGGAAGAGGAAGGTCAGCCCGTGGATGACGGGCAGGACGGCCAGCGATTCCAGAGCGAACCGGCTCTGGCCCACGAAGAAGGTCACGGCCGGCTGCACCGCCATCGCCAGGAGCGACGTCATCGCCAGCGGCAGGTAGAAGCGGAAGATGGCCGGCATCGTCAACGCGTCCACCGGTCGCGAGGCGCGCACGTCCGTCGCCGCCGGGTTCGCGCCCGCTCGGCCGGCGTGGCCGGAATCGGCCGCCCGGGATGCCGCCGCGCTCGAATCGGTCGCCATCGGGGAGGCCGGGCCGGTGCCGGCCGCCGGGAGGGCCGCGTCCGCCGCCGCAGCGCTATCGGCCGTTGCGGTGTCGGTCGCCGCCGGTACGGCCGCGCCGGAACCGGCCGCCGCCGGGGGAGACGGGCCGGCCTGCAGCTCCGCCACGACGCCCCGGGTCATGATGCGGCTGGCCACCGCCTCGACGACGACCCCGGTGGCGAGGGCGATGGTGCCCACGTGCACGCCCTGCAGCCCCGGCACCCGCGCCGCGGCGAGGGCGACCGCGCTCATCGCCGCGAGCCGCACGGCGGTGCCGTAGGTGACGAGGCGGGTCAGGCGCCGGCGTATCAGCAGCCCCTGCCGGAACCGCCGGTACCCGATGGCGACGGGCCACGGCAGCATGATGGCCAGCCCGTGATGGGTCAGGCGGGCCACGTCGGGCGGCAGCCCGATGAGCGACAGGGCGAGCCAGTCGAACACCGGCGGGAGCACCACGACGACCTGCACCAGGGTCAGCGCCGCCGCGAGCGTGTAGGTGAAGCGCCGCAGCGCCGCGTAGCTCGCGGCGTCGGTGACCAGCGCGGTCGAGGCCGCCATCAGCATGATGACCGGCGCCTCGATGATGATCGCGAGCGCGAACGCCACGCCGAACGCCGCGAGGTTCTCGGTCGGCTGAGGGAGCCGGGCGATGATGGCGGCGAGGTACGGGCCCTCGGCCGCCATCATCAGCCACGTGCCGGCCAGCGGCAGCCAGAACGCCGCGATGCGGGGATGGGTCAGGGGCTCGGCGGGCACGGCAAACGATCCATGTTACCGCGCCGGGTCCGGTTGTGGGATCATGCCGGGAGTGCCCGCATCACCGTCGCCGACAGCGGTGGCTCGTCCCCGCGCCCGCTCCATCCGCCGGCGAGCCGTCGCCTCCATGCGGATCATCGGCGAGATCGCCGGCGTGCTGGTATTCGCCTGCGCCCTCTTCGCCTTCGCGGGCGGCCTGGGCATGCTGTTCTGGTGGCTCGTGACGGCGTTGGCGAGCGGATTCGACCGTCCGGCCCAACCCTGACCTTCGGGCGCTTCCTATGTACCCCTCTCGCTCGCTTGCAGCGCACCCTGCGGCCGTTCCGGGACGTCGCTGCTGCGGGCGCCTTTCGTCCCCTCGGAGGCGGGACTGCTAGGATCACCGCGTGAGCGACCAGGCTGCCCGCGCGCTGATCGCCGGCGCGTCGAGCATCGTCGGCTTCACCGGCGCCGGCATCTCGACCGAATCGGGGGTGCCCGACTTCCGCAGCCCGAACGGCGTGTGGGCGCGGAACCGGACCGTCGACTTCCAGGAGTTCGTGTCGAGCGAGGCGGGCCGCGTCGAGTACTGGCGGCAGAAGGCGGAGGCGTGGCCGGCCATGCGCGAGGCGAAGCCCAACGCGGGGCACCACGCGTTCGTCGAGCTGCACCGGCAGGGCCGGCTGCTGGCGCTGGTCACCCAGAACATCGAGCGGCTGCATCAGCGGTCGGGGCTGCCCGCCGGCATCGTGCTGGAGCTGCACGGCACCACCACCGAGGCGGAGTGCCTGACGTGCGGCGACCGCATCACCTCGGACGAGGCGTGCCGCCGCATCGAGGCGGGCGAGCGGGCGCCACGCTGCCGGGCATGCGGCGGCCTGCTCAAGCCGGCGACGATCTCGTTCGGCCAGGCCATGCCCCTCGACGTCATGGCGCGGGCGCAGGAGGTAGCGGAGACCTGCGACCTGCTGCTCGCGGTCGGCTCGTCGCTGGTGGTCGAGCCCGCCGCGTCCATCCCCCGCCTGGCGAAGGCGGCGGGGGCGCGGCTCGTCATCGTCAACCGCGAGCCGACCCCGCTGGACGGCATCGCCGACGCCGTGGTCCGCGGCGAGATCGGCGCGGTCCTGCCGGCGCTGGTCGCGGCGGACGCGGTGGACGGCTGATGGCTGCGGCATGAAGTACCATGCGAAGTCGGCCGGCATGAACAGATTCACCATCACGCAGTCCGAAATCGAGCTCAGGGCGCGAGCCTCCCGATGACGGTGGATCCGGCGGCGCGCCGTCCGGCGGCGGCCATCGAGACGACGCTGCGCCACCTTCTGGCCGAACACCGCATCCTGGCCGCGCGCAAGCTCGCGGACGCGGTTCCCCGGGATCAGGCCTTGGACGAGTCGCTGCGCCGTCTGCTGACCGTACTGGCGCCACCCGTCGTGCGGCGCAGACTGCCCGCACGAGCGAGGGGTTCCGACAACATCGAGTGGTTGCGCAGGAACGCCCGCAGCCATGCCGGCAGGTGGGTCGCTCTGGTCGACGGCGAGCTTCTCGCAGCCGATGAGTCCCTGGCCGCCTTGCGGCGAAGACTGGCGGAACTCGCCCCGCACGCCCCGCACGTCAAGCCGTTCGTGCATCGCCTGTAGCGACCGCGATGGTCTGCTGGCGGGCGAAAGCGATTCCATCGAGGTCGAGTCGGGCTGGAGGAAGGTGACGCAGATGCAGTCTTCACGCTTCGTGGCGGCGTTCGCGGCCGTCGCCCTCGCGGCGGGGTGGTCCATGCCGGCGCACGGGCAGGCGGTCACCACGCGCGATCTCGAGCAGGCCGCCGGCGACACGTCGTCGTGGCTGATGTACGGCCGCGACTACCACGGTCACCGCTTCGTCGAGCTGGACGAGATCACCCCGGAGAACGTGGACCGCCTCCACCCCGCCTGGGTGTTCGCGACCGGGGGCGAGAACCGCGGCCTCGAGGCCACGCCGCTGGTGCACGAGGGCGTCATCTACCTGTCGGCCGACGAGTCGCGCGTCTTCGCCATCGACGCCCGCACCGGGGCGAGGCGGTGGGGCTTCGAGCCCGAGATGTCCGACGAGGTGGAGCGGGTCTACTGCTGCGGGTCGAACAACCGCGGGGTCGCGCTGTACGCCGATCTGGTCTACGTCGGCACCATGGACGCGCGGCTGTTCGCGCTCCACCGCGACACCGGCGCCGTCGCGTGGGAGGTCGAGGTCGTCGACTGGCGGCAGGGCTACAGCATCACCGGGGCGCCGCTGGTCGTCAACGGGCTCGTCCTCACCGGGGTGGCGGGCGGCGAGTACGGCATCCGCGGCTTCGTCAAGGCCTACGACGCGATGAGCGGCGACCCGGTCTGGACGACCTACACCATTCCCGGCCCCGGCGAGCCCGGCAACGAGACGTGGCCCGGCGACAGGTGGCGGCACGGGGGGGCCCCGACGTGGACGACGGGCGCCTACGATCCCGAGCTGAACCTCGTCTACTGGAACACCGGCAACGCCGCCCCCTGGAACTGCCACGTGCGGAAGGGCGACAACCAGTGGTCGGCCGCCACCGTGGCCCTCGACGCCGACGACGGCGCCATCCGCTGGGGCTATCAGTACACGCCCTGGGACTGCTGGGACTACGACGCGGTGAGCACGCCGGTGCTCGCCGACGTGACCCTCCGCGGCCACGGCCCCGTCAAGGCCCTGTTCCACCACGACAAGAACGGCTTCTTCTACGCCCTCGACCGCACCGACGGCCGGTTCCTCTACGGCGAGCCCATCGTGCCCGGCATCAACTGGGCCTTCGGGCTCGACCCCGAGACCGGCCGCCCCGACGTCAACCCCGACATGCTGGCGCAGTCCGGCGGGCCCGAGGTCGGGCCGATCATCCCCAGCCTCGAAGGCGCCATCGACTGGCAGCCGCTCGCCTACAACCCCGACCTCGGGGCGCTCTACTTCATGTCCAACCAGTGGGCGATGGGGTACCGCTTCTGGGCCGAGGACGAGTTCGAGCCGCCGACCAACGGCGAGGCGTACCTGGGCGGGGACTACCAGCAGTACCTCACCAGCGACGACCCCGGCAACTTCGTCGGCTTCGACGTGGTCGGGCAGGAGGTGCTGTGGCGGGTGGTGAGCCCCGCCCCCTTCTGGGCCGGCGCCGTGGCCACCGCCAGCGGGCTGGTGTTCACCGGCGACATGCGCGGCTACTTCATGGCCATCGACGCCCGCAGCGGCGAGGTGCTGTGGCGCTTCCAGACCGGCTCGGGCATCATCGGCAGCCCCGTCACCTACGAGTTGGACGGAACCCAGTACGTGGCGGTCCCGTCCGGCGGCATCGGCGGCGACATGACCTTCTACTACACCGAGCCGAAGGCGGGGAACCTGTGGGTGTTCGCGCTCGACGGGGGACCCCGCGCCGTGCAGCCGGGCACCAATCTGACGCCGCTGCCGGGCGGCCTGCCCCGCGTCGGCGAGCCCGGCCACACGCTGGGCGGCCGCGTCCTGCCGGGCTACGGCTTCGAGCCCACCGAGGGCACCGACCCCATCGCCGCGCCGGCCCCGGTTCTCGGCGCCGCGCCGGCGCCCGGGGACGCCGTCAACCCCGTGCTCGGCGACGACGCCGCGGTCGCGGCCGGCGAGCGCATCTACCGCGCCCGCTGCGTCGTCTGCCACCGCGCCGGCGGCGGG
>JAJEFC010000043.1 GCA_022820675.1 Vicinamibacteria bacterium
GCCGCCGCCGCTGGCCGCGTCTTTGCCGATGCCGCCGATGCCGGCGCCGCCGATGCCGGTGCCGCCGCTGGCCGCGTCTCTGCCGATGCCGCCGCCGGCGGCGTCTCCGCCGATGCTGTCGACGCCATCGACGCCGCTTCCCGCCCCGGGGCTCCGGCGGAGTCCGACCTGGACGCCTACCAGTACGTCTGCTTCGAGGACGTGTTCCGCGGCGAGCCCGAGGAGATCGCGGCGCGGCAGCGTGACTACCTGCCGTACTTCGAGGGCGCGTCGGACGTGCTGGACATCGGCTGCGGCCGGGGCGAGTTCCTGGCCCTGCTGCGCGGCGAGGGCATCGCCGCACGCGGGGTCGACCTCAACGCGGACGCGGTCGAGCGCTGCCGGGAACGGGGCGTCGAGGCCGCCCGGGCGGACGCCCTGGGGTATCTCCGGGCCCTCGCCGACGAATCGATCGGCGGTCTGTTCTCGGCCCAGGTCGTGGAGCACCTCGAGGCCGACTACCTGATGCAGATGCTCGGAAACGCCCACCGCGCCCTGCGTCCGGGCTCCCGTATCGTGCTGGAGACCATCAACCCCGCGTCGTGGAGCGCGTTCTTCAGCGCGTACGTGCGGGACATCACGCACCGGCACCCGCTGCACCCGGAGACGCTGGCCTACCTCCTGCGGGCGAGCGGGTTCGTCGACGTCGCGATTGTCTACCGGGCCCCGGTGCCCGACGCGGCCCAGCTCCAGCGCGCCGCCGTGGACCCGGAGCTGGCCGCCACGCCGGCGGGCCGAGCTGTCTGCGAGCTCGCCGATACGCTCAACCAGCACGCCGACCGCCTGAACGGCCTGATGTTCGCCGAGCAGGACTACGCGGCCGTGGCTCGGCGACCCTAGCTCCCTAGCTGGTCCTCATGGAGGGGAGGCACGGCATGGACTTCAGCGGCAAGGCGGTGCTCGTGACGGGGGCGTCGCAGGGCATCGGCCGCGCCATCGCCCGGCAGTTCGCGGCCCGGGGGGCGCGGGTCGCCGTCCACTGCCACCGGAACCGGAGGGCGGCGGAGCGGACGCGGGCCGGGTTGCCGGGCGGGCCGCACCTCGTCGTCGAGGCCGACGTCGGCGACGCGGGCGCGGTCGCGCGCATGGTCGACGCGGTCGCGGCCGGGCTGGGCGGGCTCGACGTGCTGGTCAACAACGCGGGCATCCACGAGCCCCATCCGATCGCCGAGGTGTCCTACGCCGAGTGGCAGGCCTGCTGGCGCCGGACCCTCGAGACGAACCTGCTGGGCGCCGCCAACGCCGCCTGGTGCGCGGCGCGGCACATGATGCGGCAGGGGGGCGGGCGCATCGTCAACGTGTCGTCGCGCGGCGCGTTCCGGGGCGAGCCGGCGGCACCCGCCTACGGGGCGAGCAAGGCGGGGATGAATGCGATGAGCCAGTCGCTCGCGAAGGCGCTGGCCCCTCACCGCATCTTCGTGGGGGCGGTCGCGCCGGGGTTCGTCACCACCGAACGGACGGCGCCCTTCCTGGACGGCCCCGAGGGCGAGGAGGTCCGCCGGCAGAGCCCGCTGGGGCGCGTGGCGACCCCCGACGAGGTCGCCTACGCGGTCGTCTTCCTCGCGTCGGCGGGGGCCGAGTTCACGACGGGGACCATCATCGACGTCAACGGCGCCTCGTACCTGCGGTCGTGAGGAGCGGCGGCGGGTTCTGGGGCCGGCGCGGAGCCGCGCCGAACCGGGCGGGGGAGGCGGTCATCGACAAGGCTGCGGACCGGCGCGATGCCCCCGGCGGGGCGGCCCCGGCCCGACCGGGCGACCCGTCGCGAGGTGGAGACGTGGCTCGAGACCGAGCTCGATGCGCCGCGGGGGAGTCGGTCGACGGCCGACCCGCGCGGGCTCGCCGTCAGGCCGAGCGGAGGGACGCGGGGCCGCCGGGGCGCGCCGGCCTCTCCTCGGTATCGCGCAGCGACTTGACCACCGGCGACGTGTTCGGCGGGTACTCGCCGAAGCTGACCCCGAGGGCCCGCGCCGCCACGACCCCCGCGCTGTCCGCCGAGACCCGCGAGATCCGGTTCACCGCGTCCTGAATCGGCACCGCCTTCACCGCCGGCGGGTGGTAGGCCACCATCTCACCGAACCGACGCTCGAAGACGAGCCGGACGGCGTGGGCGCCGAACTGGGTGGCGAGGGCGCGGTCGAAGTTGGTGGGCGGGCCCCCGCGCTGAAGATGCCCCAGGATGACCACCCGCGTCTCCCGCTTCAGCCGCTCCTCGAGCTCGCGCGCCACGATCTGGCCGATGCCGCCCAGGCGGACCTGCTGGCCGGGGGTGGGATCCTCGCGGGTCACGAGGCCCCCGCCGGGGAGCTCCGCCCCCTCGGCCACCGCGACGAGGGAGAACCGCTTGCCCTGGGTGTCCCGTTCCAGGATCTTCTGGCACACGTTCTCCCAGGTCCACGGGATCTCCGGGATCAGGATGACCGAGGCGGCCCCGGCGATGCCCGCGTGCAGCGCGATCCACCCGGTGTGGCGCCCCATCACCTCGAGCACCATGATGCGGTCGTGGCTGGCCGCGGTGGTGTGCAGGCGGTCCATCGCGTCGGTGGCGCAGGCGACGGCGCTGTCGAAGCCGAACGTGAAGGCGGTGGCCGAGAGGTCGTTGTCGATGGACTTGGGCACGCCCACGACGGGGATGCCGTGCTCGTGGAACTGCTGGGCGACGGAGAGCGAGCCGTCGCCGCCGATGCAGATCAGCCCGCAGAGGTCGAGCTGGCTCATGGTGCGCTCGACCTCGGCGAAGAGCTCGGGGTCGAGGTCCTGGCGGTCCTCGATGCCGACCCGGGCCGAGAACCGGCCGGAGTTGGTGGACCCGAGGATGGTCCCGCCCCGGTTGATGATTCCCGACGTGTTCTTCGTGTCGAGGGGCATGTAGGTCACGGGGTCGACCAGACCCTCGAAGCCCCGCCGGAAGCCGACCACCTCGGACCCGAGGCGCGCGGCCGACTTGACGGCGCCGCGAATGACCGCGTTCAGCCCCGGGCAGTCGCCGCCCGCGGTCAGGATTCCGATTCGGCGAGTTGCATTCGGCATGGCTTTTTCCGGGTCTGCCGGCGTTCGGACAGTGACGGGAGCTACCCGGCCACGTGCCGAACGCAGGAACCGCCGGAGGCCGGCGGCATCCGGGGTGCGGTTGGCAATCTCGTGTCGATCACCGATCACCGTGCTTCGCGGGCCGGCGCCGTCGCGGCAGGGCGCCGGCCTGCATCCGGCTACGAGTGCCCGAGCACCTCGTGCGGAACGTAGCGCTCCTCGAGGAAGCCGCACTCCTCCTCGTCGAGCGTGATGTCGAGGGCGGCGACGAGCTGGTCCAGTTGCTCGGGCCGGGAGGTGCCGACGATGGGGGCGGTCACGCCCGGTTGCCGAACCAGCCACGCGAGGGCCACCTGGGCGGGGGCGGCGTCTCGGCGCTGGGCCAGCGTCTTCACCCGCTCGACGATCTCGAAGTCGGCGGGCGCGAAGTACAGCTTGCGCGCGAAGTCGTCGCTCCGCGCCCGGCTCGACGGCCCCGGGCTCTCCGCCTCCGGGGTGCGGTTGCCCGCGAGGAACCCCCGGGCGAGGGGGCTCCACGGAATGACCCCGACGCCCTCGGCCCGGCAGAGGGGCAGCATCTCGCGCTCCTCCTCGCGGTAGACGAGGTTGTAGTGGTTCTGCATGGTCGCGAAGCGCGCCCAGCCGCGCCGGTCGGCGGTGTGGAGCGCCCGTGCGAACTGCCACGCGAACATGCTCGACGCGCCCAGGTAGCGCGCCCGGCCCGAGCGGACGATGTCGTTCAGCGCGTCGAGGGTTTCCTCGAGCGGCGTCTCGGGGTCGAAGCGGTGAATCTGGTAGAGGTCGACGTGGTCCATGCCGAGGCGCCGGAGCGAGGCGTCGACGGCGTCGAACAGGTGCTTCCGCGACAGGCCCCGGTCGTTGGGGCCGTCGCCCATCGGGAAGTACGCCTTGGTGGCCACCACCACCTGGTCGCGGCGGGTGAGGTCGCGGACGGCGCGGCCGAGAATCTCCTCGCTCACGCCGCGCGAGTACATGTCGGCGGTGTCGAAGAAGTTGATGCCGTGGTCGAGGGCCTGACGCACGAACTGCCGGCCCGACTCCTCGGGCAGGACCCAGTCCCGCCAACTCGGCGAGCCGTAGGTCATCATGCCGAGGCAGAGGCGCGACACCTTCAGGCCGGTGCGTCCGAGCGAGACGTAGTCCATGGCGATCCGCCGGTGCGGACCGGCTAGTGACAGTGGCCGTGGTCGACCGACCAGACCTGTCCGGGCGGGCAGATGCCGCTCGCGGCCCGGTTGGCGGAGGAGAAGCTGAAGACGAGCACGGCGAGCACCGCGGCCGCGGCGCCCACGATGGCGAGCCACGCGGTCGGGCTGAGCCGGCGCTCCTTGCGCTCACAGCACGCCTTGTACTTCCTGCCGCTGCCACACGGGCATGGCTGGTTCCGGCCGACTCTCGAAACACGCGCCATCGTTGAAGTCCCCTCTTCGCGGTGCCGCAGTGAACCCGACGAGTATACTGCACGCCGCCTTCCACCCCCGGCGGTCCGGAACCCGGGCGACGCGACAGGCATGGGGCGGCCCGGCGCCGACGGCATGGGCCGGCGGGTTCGGCTGCCCGTGGTGAAAGGCTCCGCCGGGTTCGACACGCCTTGTCGGGCGGGTGCCCCGGCGATCCGCCGGCGCCCTCCGGGCGCGATGCAACCGGGGGCCCTCACCGCGGGCGGTCAGGGCACCAGCAGGAGCTTGCCGACGTGGGTGCTCGACTCCATGAGCCGATGCGCCTCGCCCGCCTGCGCCAGCGGGAAACGGCGGTGCACGACGGGGCGCACCCGGCCCGACTCGACGAGCGGCCACACCCGCTCGCGGACGGCGGCCGCCACCGCGCCCTTCTGCGCGACGCTGCGGGCCCGCAGCGTCGACCCGGTGACCGTCAGCCGGCGCGTCATCAGCGTCGCGAGGTCGATCTCGGCGGCCGGCCCGCTCATGAACGCGATGATGACCAGCCGCCCCTCCGTCTTCAGGACCGCGAGATTGCGCGGCAGGTACGCCTGCCCGACCATGTCGAGAACGACGTCGACCCCCTCCCCGTCCGTCGCCGCGCGGATCGCCTCGACGAAGTCCGCCTCGCGGTAGTTCACCGCCGCCGCGGCCCCGAGGGCGGTGCACGCCGCGCACTTCTCCGCCGACCCCGCGGTCGCGAACACCGGGGACCCGAACGCGGCCGCGAGCTGGATCGCCATGGTGCCGATGCCGCTCGATCCGCCGTGCACGAGCAGCGTCTCGCCCGGGCGCAGGGCGGCGCGGTCGAAGACGTTCGTCCACACCGTCATCGCCACCTCGGGCAGCGCCGCCGCGTCCACGAGCTCGACCCCGGCCGGCACCGGGAGGCACTGGGGCGCCGGCACCGCGCAGTACTCCGCGTAGCCCCCGCCCGCCAGCAGGGCGCAGACGGGGTCGCCCGCCGCCCAGCCCGACACCGCGCCCCCGACCGCGGCCACGGTGCCCGACACCTCCAGGCCCAGCACGTCCGAGGCGCCGGGCGGCGGCGGGTAGCTCCCGCGGCGCTGCATGGTGTCGGCCCGGTTGACGCCGGCCGCCGCCACCCGCACGAGCACCTCCCCGGGGCCGACGGCCGGGACCGGCCGCTCGCCGGCGGCCAGCACCTCCGGCCCGCCCGGCTCCGCCATCTCGATCACGCGCATCCGATCCGGCAACTCGCTCATGTCCTCGTCCCGAAACCACCCTGACGCTGCCGCCTGGAGCCGCAACGGCCGGCCGGCTTGCCGGGCCGCCGCGCAGGCCGGGCGGCCGCCCCCGGAGCGTCCTGGGGATTATAATTGCGGCGGCCGAGGCCCGCGACGGGCGCCCGGGGCAATGCACCGCATGGACATAAAGGTCAAGAAGATCAAGCTCTGGCGTACCGAGGTGTCCCGCCGCTCGGGCGCGCTGGCGGCCGCGCTCGAACCGCTGGCCCAGCACGGGGCCGACCTGAAGGTGATTCGGGTCCGCGCCGCGCCCGGCCGCACGAAGCGCAACATCATCGAGGTCTACGCGGGCGAGGGTCAGCGGGCCGCGATGGCGGCCCGGGCCGCCGGGTTCAGCCAGACGCCGGCCACCGCGGTGCTGCTGCAGGGCGACAACCGGCCGGGGTTCGCCTACGAGGTCGCGAACGCGGTGGCGTGGGCGGGCATCGGGGTCCGCGACTACGAGGCCGGGGTGGTCGACCGCCGCTTCTCCTCGACCCTGACCTTCGACAGCGAGGCGGACGCCGCCAAGGCGGTGACGATCATCCGCAAGGTCATTCGCGGCTCGGACGGAAACGACGCGGGGCGGTAGACCATGCGCCTGCTGCTTGTCGGCTACGGTCGGATGGGGAAGGCCGTCGACCGCCTGAGCGAGTCGTACGGGTGCACGGTGACGGGGCGGCTCGACATCGACAACGCCGCCGGCCGCGGCATCACCGCCGACGCGGTGGCGGGCGTCGACGTCGCCGTCGACTTCTCGGTGCCCGACGCGGTGGCCGAGAACCTGCCGCGCCTCGCCGGCCACGGCGTGAACGTGGTGGTCGGCACCACCGGCTGGGCGGCGCACGAGCCGGAGATGCGGCGGGTCGCGGCCGACGCCGGCATCGGCGTCGTCGCCGCCGCCAACTTCTCGCTGGGGGTCAACCTGTTCCTGGCCCTCACCGAGCGGGCGGCCGAGCTGTTCGCGGACCGGCCGGAGTTCGGCGCCTACGTCCACGAGCTGCACCACGCGGCCAAGCTGGACGCCCCCTCCGGCACCGCGCTGGCGATGCGGAACGCCATGACCGGGCGCGGATACGGCGCCCCGATCGACATGGCCTCGAGCCGGGCCGGCTCGGCCCCGGGCATGCACACCGTGGCGTTCGACGGCCCGGTGGAGTCGATTGCGCTGACGCACACCACGCGCGACCGCGACACGTTCGCCCGCGGGGCCCTCGAGGCCGCGCGCTGGGTGCAGGGGCGGCAGGGCTGGTTCTCGATGCGCGACGTGCTGGGGCTCGAGGGATGAGACGCGACTGGTCGAGCCGCGGCCCCGAGCCGGTTGCCCGGGGGTCGCGGGTGCGGTTCCCGGATGCGCGGCGCGCGGGGACCTCGGGGACGAGCCGCGACGGGCGGGTTGGCGGCACGGCGCTGGCGGTGGAGGGGCGGCAGGGCCGGTTCTCGACGCCCGACGCTGCGCGGGGACTTCCGGCATGAGACGCGAGTGGTTGGGCCTCGGCGCTGCGTCGGTTGCGCGGCGGGGCGGGTTCTCGATGCGCGGCGACGGGCGGGGACTTCCGGCATGAGACGCGAGTGGTCGGGCTGCGGCACCGCGCTGGTGACGCCGTTCACAGCGGACGGGGCTGTCGACGAGCCCCGGGTGCGGGCGCTGGCGGCGCGGCAGATCGAGGGCGGCGTCCACTTCCTGTGCCCGTGCGGCACCACCGGGGAGAGCCCGACGCTGTCGGCGGCCGAGCACCGGCGCGTGGTCGAGCTGGTGGTCGAGACGGCGGCGGGCCGGGTGCCGGTGCTGGCCGGGGCGGGCGGCTACGACACCCGCGAGGTCGTCGCGCAGGCGCGCGAGATGGAGCGCGCGGGGGCCGACGGCATCCTGTCGGTGACGCCGTACTACAACCGGCCGACCCCGGAGGGTCTGTACCGGCACTACGGGGCGATCGCCGACGGCGTGGGGTTGCCCATCGTCGTCTACAACGTGCCGGGCCGGACCGGGTGCAACGTCGACCCCGCCACCCTCTGCCGTCTCGCGGAGCTGCCCAACGTCGTCGGGGTGAAGGAGGCCTCGGCGAACATGGCGCAGATGTGCGAGGTCTGCCGCGTCGTTCCCGAGGACTTCGCGGTGCTCTCGGGCGACGACCTGTTCACGGTGCCCCTGATGGCGGTGGGGGGCGCGGGGGTGGTCTCCGTCGCCTCGAACGAGGTCCCGGCCGAGATGGCCCGGCTCGCCTCCCTGGCCGGGGACGGCGACTTCGCGGCCGCCCGCCGGCTCCACGCGCGGCTGCTGCCGCTGATGCAGGTCAACTTCGTCGAGTCCAACCCCATCCCCGTCAAGGCGGCCATGGCCCACCTCGGGCTGCTCGAGCCGCACTACCGGCTGCCCATGGCGCCCCCGCGGCCGGCGTCGCTCGACGAGATCGTGCGGGTGCTCGAGGAGCTGGGCGTCCGTGCCGCCTCT
Organism: Vicinamibacteria bacterium; assembly: GCA_022820675.1. Lineage (GTDB taxonomy): Bacteria > Acidobacteriota > Vicinamibacteria > Vicinamibacterales > UBA8438 > JAJEEA01. The sequence continues at coordinate 8,229 of JAJEFC010000043.1, forward strand.
GGAGGCGCCGAGGCGGGCGGGGCGTCCGGGTGACAAGGCCCCCGGCGCGGCCCGGCCCCACCGACGGCGATTACGAACTGCGCCGTTCCTCGGGTTGCCCGGCCGCTTGCCTTCGAGCGGACGCGGACCCAACGGCATCGCAGCCGGGCGCCGAGATTCCTCGGACAGTGAGCAAGGACACCGAATCGCTCCGCGCGACCCTCAAACGGCTGCATGCGGCCGGCGCGGCCGGACACGGAGACCACCGACAGTGACGACGGACACCGAATCGCTACAGGCGACCATCGAGCGGCTGCACGCGGCCGGGGGCGACGCCGATCGGGACGAGGCGCGGGCCGCCTTCGCGACCCTGCGGGCCGAGCTCTCCGCCGGCCGCGTC
>JAJEFC010000237.1 GCA_022820675.1 Vicinamibacteria bacterium
CCATCGTCTCGAGCCGCGCCACCATCGCGGCGGTGCCGGGCCGGCCCGCGTCCTCCTGCCCGGCCGCACCCTGGACCGCCGCGAGCACGACGGCGGCAACCGCGAGCCCCGTCCGGCGGACGCCGCACCCCGTCATTCTTCCCTCACCGCCCGTCACCGCAGTTGCGCCCGCAGTCCCGTCAACTGCGGATGGCCGGGGAGAATGGACAGCGCCTCGGCAAGCCGGTCCCGCGCCTCCCCGACGCGGCCGAGGCCGGCGAGGGCCATGACGTACCCGGCCCAGGCGTCCGCGAACCGCGGATCGGCCGCCACCACCTGACGGTAGTGGCCGAGCGCCGCCTCCGCCCGCCCCGTCGCCCGCAACGCGTCGGCGAGACCGACCCGCGCCTCCAGGTAGTCCGGCTGATGCTCGACCGCGGCGCCGAACCGCTCCGCCGCCTCGGGAAGGCGGCCCTCGAGCCTCGCCACCATGCCGAGGCCGAAGTGCGCCCTGGCGAAGTCCGGCGATCGCCGGATGGTCTCTTCGAACTGCTCGATCGCGCCGGCCGGATCGCCCGCGATCATCAAGGCCGTGCCCAGCCGATGCCGCAAGGCGGGGTCGTCCGGCGCCAGCTCCAGCCCCCGTCGGAACAGGTCCTCGGCCGCCGCCGGCTCTCCGTTCTGCAGCGCCCGCAGCCCGCGGGTCTCGTAGGTGAGCGCGCTCTCCAGCACCTCCGAGTAGACGTCCATCAGCGGATCGGGCACCGCCGCCACGCCGCCGCCCCGACGGCGGAGATGCGCCTCGGCCGCCCCGAGATCGCCGAGCTGCCGATAGGCCATCGCGAGCGGATAGTGCAGGCTGGTCGCGCGCCCGTCGGCGGACAGCGCCCGCGTCAGGTAGTCGACCGCGCGCGAAGGCTCGCCCTTGGCCAGCGCCGCCCGACCCATGCCCGCCAGCGCCGCGGCGAGGCCGGAATCGAGGGTCAGCGCACGCATGAACGCCTCCTCCGCCGCGTCGGGCCGGCTCTGGTCGAGCAACGTGTCGCCCAGGCGGACGAGGGCGGCCAGATCCGTCGGCCGCAGCTCGTGGGCGCGCGCGAAGAGCTCGGCCGCCGCCGCCCGGTCGCCCTCGACGGCATGAAGCTGGCCGAGGTAGTACGGCCAGCGCATCTCGTCGGGCGCGAGGTCCATGGCGCTCCTGAAGCAGTCGGCGGCGGCCTCGTGGTACTCGGCGGCCATGAGCACCAGGCCGAGCTCTCCGAAGGCGCCGGCGACGTCGGCCGCCGGGGCGGCGGGCTCGGCGAGCATCGCGTCGAGGCGCGCGTGACGTTCGCGCACCTGACGCTCCACCGATGCCGCCACGCCGGACAGATCCGGCAGGACAATGGGCTGCCGGGGACCGCCCGCCCGCATGGCGCGCCCGTCGCCCGGGAGACGCGACACCAGGGCGCTCTCCTCGGGCGCGGTGCAGCCGGCCGCCAGCGCCGCCGCGCATGCCAGGGACCACGTCGCGAGCCGGCGTCCCTTCATGTCAGCCGCCCTCGCCTTCGTGCAGCGTCGTGTAACGGCCGGGAGGAACGTCGCGCCACGTCTCGGTGCTCCCGCTCGGCCACGTGACGCGCACCTCGACGGGGGCCGCCGACGCCCCGAGCCCGATCAGGACGCGCGGATCCTGCGCCGAGGCGTAGCTGCCGTCGGATCGCGCGCGGCGCCACACCCGCGAGCCGTCCCCCCGCACCACCTCGACCCGGGCGCCGATCATGTCGCGCGGCGCGTCCCCGCCGACGAGCCGCAGGCCCACCCACCGGTTGACCTCGCCGATCCGGTTCACGAGCAGACGTACCGGACCCGCGCCGTTGCCGACCAGCACGTCGACGTCGCCGTCGTTGTCGACGTCGCCGAACGCGGCCCCCCGGCTCACCTCCGACAGGCGGAAGACCTCGCCGGCGCGGTCCGTCACGTCGTCGAAGCGCCCGTCGCCCCGGTTGCGGAACAACAGGTTGCGCTGCTGCAGGGGAAACGGGTTGCCCGGCCCCAGCAGGTCCATGTCGCGGGTGACGTGGCCGTTGACCGAGAACAGGTCCAGCCGGCCGTCGTTGTCGAAGTCGAGCCACGCGGTCCCGAAGCCGGTGTAGGGCAGGCTGGGCAGACGCAGGAACGCCTGCATGCTCCGCTCCTCGAACAGGCCGGAGCCGTCGTTGACGTAGAGGGTGCTGCCCTGGCCGATGAGCTCGGTGACGAACAGGTCCTCGTCGCCATCGTTGTCGAAGTCGCCGGCGTCGACGCCCATGTCCGCCTTGGCCTCGCCGCCCGCCCCCAACGCCGCCCCCCACAACGGCGCCCGGTTGACGAAGGTGCCGTCGCCGCGGTTGATCCACAACTGGTTCTCCTGCTGATCGTTGGCGACGAAGATGTCCATCCACCCGTCGCTGTCGAAGTCCGCCGTCGACACCCCGAGAGCCGGCCCGAATTCCCAGGCGACGCCGGCCTCCGCCGTCGCGTCGACGAAGGTGCCGTCGCCCTGATTGCGATACAGGCGATCGGGCTGGGCGCGGTAGATCTCGGGCGGGCAGTAGTCGGGCGGTCCCGAGCGGTTGAAGCATGGAATGTGCGTGTCGAGGCTGAAGCTCAGGTAGTTGCCGACGAAGAGATCCAGCCATCCGTCGCGGTCGTAGTCGAGGAAGGCGGCCGACACCCCCCAGCGGTCGGGATCGTGGGTGCCGCTCTCTTCCGACACGTCCGAGAACGTCCCGTCGCCGTTGTTCCGGAACAGGCGGTTCCGCTCGAACCCGGTCAGGTAGAGGTCGACCCAGCCGTCGTTGTCGTAGTCGCCGGCCGCGACCCCCATGCCGTGCCCCCCCGCGTCCAGCCCGCTCCCGGCCGACACGTCCGTGAAGCGCAGCCGGGGCCCGTCGGGCGACGGCTCCAGATCGTTGCGGTAGAGGCGGTCGGTGAGAGGACCCTCGGGCGGGGGGATCAGCGGGTCGCCGCTTCCCAGCACGCGCCCCTGCGTCACGTAGGCGTCGAGATCGCCGTCGTTGTCGTAGTCGAGCAACGCCACGCCGGGGCCCATGATCTCGGTCTGATGAAAGTCGCCCGTCATGCCGTTGAAGTGCACGAAGTCGAGCCCCGCCGCCGCCGCGCCCTCCGTGAACCACTCGCCGGGAGCGGGGCCGGCCGCTCCGTCCGCGCCCCCCGGTGCGGCGCCGGCGTCGGAGCCCGCGGACGGAGCACAGCCGACCGCCGCGCACGCCGTCGCCAGGCACAGCGACGTCGCGACGACGGCGGTCCGGGTCGATTGTCGCTGCGTCACGCGGGTCGCACTCACGTCGGATGATCAGGGAGCCATGGGCCGAGGTCGATTATCCCACCGCCGCCGGACACCCGCAATACGGCCCCGGCGGGGTGCACGACGGATTCGTGAGATGAGCGCCCGGCACGTTCGTGAGGTGAGCGCCCGGCACGGAGCGGCCCGGCAGTCGGGGGCCGGGCCCGGCGGCGCATCGTCGTGCCCCCACCGGCGCGCGTGGATCGGATCGCGAGCGGCGTCGAGGGCGGGACGCGCCCGCCTGCGCGGCTGACGCCCGCGGCCCTCCCCGGTCCGGTAACATGATGGCAGGAGGCCTCTTGACCACGACGACGCTCGATCGTTCCGACCTCGATACCCTGCGTTCCCGCGAGAGGGAGCTGACCGCCGCGCACGACGGATTCCGCTCGGCCGGTCTGTCCCTCGACCTCACGCGCGGCAAGCCGAGCCCGGCCCAGCTCGCGCTGTCCGACGACCTCGACGCGGAGAACCGGCCGTTCACCGCCGCCGACGGGACCGACGTCCGGAACTACGGCGGGCTCGACGGCCTGCCGGAGGCCCGGCGGCTGGGCGCGGCGTGGCTGGGCGTGCGCCCCGACGAGGTGATCGCCGGGGGCAACAGCAGCCTCACCCTGATGTACCTGTACCTGCTGAACGCCTGGCTTCACGGCCCGGCCGGGCCGGACGGCGCGTGGCAAAAGTCGGGAAGCGCTCGGTTCCTCTGCCCCGTGCCCGGCTACGACCGCCACTTCGCGATTCTCGAGGATCTCGGCATCGAGATGGTCAACGTGCCGATGCGCGACGACGGCCCCGACATGGATCAGGTCGAGGCGCAGGTGCGTTCCGACGCTTCCATCCGGGGCATCTGGTGCGTGCCGAAGTACTCCAATCCCGGCGGGCAGGTCTATTCCGAGGCCACCGTGGACCGCCTCGCCCGGCTCGCCGCCGTCGCCGGCCCGCACTTCCGCATCCTGTGCGACAACGCCTATGCGGTCCACGATCTCGACGACGAGCCGCCGCCGCTGGCCAACGTCATGGACGCGTGCCGCCGCCACCGCACCGAAGACAGCCTGGTGCTCTTCGCGTCGACGTCCAAGGTCACGCGCGCCGGCGCCGGCATCAGCTTCATGGGCGGTTCACCGGCCACCCTCGACTGGTTTCGGCGTCGGATGCAGGTCGTGACCATCGGGCCGGACAAGGTCAACCAGCTTCGGCACGTCCGGTTCCTGCGCGACATGGACCACGTACGGGCGCACATGCGGAAGCACGCGGCGATCCTGCGCCCCAAGTTCGAGCTGGTGTTCCGGCGCCTGTCGGAAGCACTGGACGGAACCGGGACCGGTTCCTGGACGACGCCCCGCGGGGGCTACTTTCTTTCGTTCGACGCCCGCCCCGACCTCGCCGGCGAGATCGTCCGCCTCGCGGCCCGCGCCGGCGTGAAGCTCACGCCGGCCGGGGCCACCTTTCCCTATGGGCGGGATCCCGAGGATTCCAACATTCGGCTCGCGCCGACGTTTCCGGAGCTCACCGATCTCGATCAGGCGATGCGGGTCTTCGTGGTGTGCGTCGAGCTGGCCTCGGTCAGGCAGACCCTGGAGGACCGATAGCCGCGGCCTTGCCCGGCGAGCGGCCTTGCCCGGCGACGAGGAGCCATCGGGTCGACGATGGAATGGGACCGGACGTGAAACTGTGGAGAAACGTCGCCTCTCTCCACTCGGGCCGGGATCGCCCGAGCCCGCTTCTTCGGGATGAGCACCTGACGAACCGCTCGCGGGCCCCGGCCGTACGGCCGGGGTACCCGGGAAACCGGCCGCGCGCTACTTCCCGGACTTTTTTCTCCGCGCCGCCCAGTATGCGGTCATCCGCTCGGACACCGCTTTCTTTTCTTCGGGCGTCATCTGACGGCGCTTTCTCCTCGGCTTGGCCTCGGACGCGGTATCCGCGGGCGCTGCCGCCGCGGGCGCCGCCGCCGCGGGCGCCGGCTTCCGCGGCGAAGGAGACCGCCGGGCCCTGCGCCTGGGCTGCGGGGCGGAGTCTCCCAGCATCTTCTCTACGTCGCTCAACGCCGTGATCTCGGCCTGGAGGCGCTCGATCTGGCTCTGCCGTTCCGCAATCGCGTCTGATATGACACTCATGGGGCTAAAGGGTAGCGGCACATAACACGGATTGTCAACGCATTTGCAGTCGGCGGGGCGCGGGTGAGGGAGAGCCGCCGCCTCGCGGGGGCGGAACGGATGGGGAACCGACGCGGTTGTGGTAACTTAGTCCCGTGCGGCGGAGAGCGTCGGGGCGTGGCGCAGCCTGGTAGCGCGCCTGCTTTGGGAGCAGGAGGCCCCCGGTTCGAACCCGGGCGCCCCGACCAGTTTCGACCGCCGGACGCTGATGAAGCGCCGGCCCGCCCGGCGAAGCCCATCGCTCCCGGGGCTCGCCCGCCATCGTCGCCTGCGGCTCCGATGGCCGCCCAACCCACCCTGGCAGCAGCCCGCGCCGTTTCACGGCGCGAACTCCCTACCCGAAGAAAGCGACGCCGTGCCAGGAATCGGAGGCCGGCAGCTCCCAGCGGCCGGCCCGGACCTGCTCGACCTTCGTCAGCGTATTGTCGAAGACCACGGTCCGGGGACTCACTTCGCCGCTCTCGGCGAGATCGGCGAACCGCTCCCGGGACACTCTCGCGATCCCCGCCTCGTCGCGATAGAGCACCGGCGCGTGGTTCACGAGCTCGACGCCGAGCTCGGCCTGCAGCCCCTTCATGCGACGCACGAGAGCGTCGACGGAGCAGCCGGACGCGCCGGCCGCCCGCTCGTCGACGGCCACGAAGATGAACTGGTCGTACCGCACGTCACGGGCCGCCTTCAATGGAACGTCGTGCGCGGCCCACTGGTCGATGAAGGCGTCCACCTCGCCCGTCACGCGTGCCCGCTCGCCGGCGGCCAGCGGTCGCTCGGCTGCGAAGATCCACAGGCGCGCTTCCGGCGGCAGCTCATCGAAGGTGACTCGTGGCATGTCGCAAACCTCCCCGGACCCCGGCCTCGCCCGCCGATCGTCGCCGAACGCGACCGCAAGGTCGCGCTGCGGGCTCCGCGTGGCGCCCAATCAACCCGGCCAGGATTCCGCGCCGCTTCCGAGGCGCAGAATCCTACACCGGCTCCTTCACGGTGACCGCGTCGAGGAACGGCATCATCCCCCTGAGCTCGGCCCCGACCTTCTCGATCCGATGCTCCTGCTCGGCCCGCCGCTGCGCCATGAACCAGGGCCGGCCGGCCTTGTCCTCGGCGATCCACTTGTCGGCGTAGACGCCGTCCTGGATGTCCTTCAGAATGCCCCGCATCGCCTCGCGGGTGGCGTCGGTCACGACCCGCGGGCCGCCGGTGTAGTCGCCGTGCTCGGCCGTGTCGCTGACCGAGTAGCGCATGTAGTTGAGCCCGCCGCGGTACATCAGGTCGACGATGAGCTTCAGCTCGTGCATGCACTCGAAGTACGCCACCTCCGGCTGATAGCCGGCCTCGACCAGCGTCTCGAAGCCCGCCTTGACCAGCGCGCTGACGCCGCCGCACAGGACCGACTGCTCGCCGAACAGGTCCGTCTCGGTCTCTTCCGCGAAGGTCGTCTCGATGACGCCGGCCCGCGTCAGGCCGAGGCCCTTCGCGTAGGACAGGGCCAGCGGCTTCGCGTTCCCCGTCGCATCCTGCTCGACCGCGATCAGGGCCGGCGTGCCCCCGCCCTCGAGAAACACCTCGCGCACGCGGTGACCCGGGGCCTTGGGCGCGATCAACGTGACGTCGACGTCCGGCGGCGGGGCGATGGTCTTGAACCGGATGTTGAAGCCGTGGGCGAACATCAGCATGTCGCCGGCCGTGAGATTGGAGGCGATCGACTGGTCGTAGATGGCCCGCTGCTTCGTATCGGGGGCGAGAATCATGATCACGTCGGCCCACGCCGCCGCCTCGGGGCCGCTCCTCACCGTCAGCCCGTCCGCCTCCGCCCGGGCGCGGGAACGGCTGCCGTCGGCCAGCGCCACCTGCACCGGGACCCCGCTGTCCTTGAGGTTCAGCGCATGGGCATGACCCTGGGAACCGTAGCCGAAGACGGCGACCTTCCTGCCCTGTATGAGTGAGAGATCCGCCGCGTCGTCGTAGTGAATCGTTGCCATTCTGGTTTCCGCCTCGTCAGTCGGGTTGATCCGGAGGGTTTCGGGGAGGGGCGGCGGCCCGGCGCCGCTCACACGGAATAGGAAACCTGATCGCCGGGGTCGACCTCGGCCGGGGCGTCGGCCGGCTCGGTCGCGACGCTCTGCTGCCCCCGGGACATGGCCACCCGCCCGGTCCGCACTATCTCGAGCACGCGATAAGGCTGCAGGACGCCCAGCAGCCCGTCGATCTTCTCCTCGGTGCCGGTCGCCTCGACGATCAGGGAGTCGGGCGCCACGTCGACGACGCGGCCCCGGAACGTATCCACGATCTGCATCACCTGCGTGCGCGTCTCCTGGGTCGCCGCCACCCTGATCAGGGTCAGGTCCCGGACGACGGCCGCGTCGCCGGTCAGGTCGGTCACCCGCAGAACATTGACGAGCTTGTACAGGTTCGCCTCGAGCCGCTTCGCGCCGTTGTCGTCGGTGTCGACGACAATCGTCATGCGGGACACGCGGGGCACCTCGGTGCGGCCCACCGTCAGCGACTCGATGTTGAACGCGCGGCGGCGAAACAGCGACGCCACCCGGTTCAGCACTCCGGGCTTGTCCTCGACGTGCACGACAAAGGTACGTCGCATGGTCCTCCGGGTCGGTGACGCTACGCGAGAAACCCGTGACGCCCGGAAACGCCGACCGCGGCTTCGTTCCGCGGCGCAGGCTCCCGGTGGCTCATCAGGTCCGCGCGTCTTCGGACACGAACTTGGGCTTGCAGCGCGCAATCATCGACGAATCGAAGCGCCGCGCACCCGAACGTTCAGTCATCGCGGCACTAGTCGTCCGCCGTCTCGACGATGGGGCTGGGGCTCGGCCGCCGGATCATCGCATGCAGGTCGGCGCCGGCCGGCACCATCGGATAGACGGTGTCCTCCTGCTCGACCCGGAAGTCGATGACCACCGCCCCGGGCTCGGCCCGCGCCATCGCCACCGTCGGCTCGACGTCCTGACGCCGCGACACCGTCGCGCTGCGCAGGCCGAAGGCCTCGCCCAGCTTCGCGAAGTCGGGGCTGAGCAGCGGCGTGGCCGCGTAGCGCCGCTCGTAGAAGAACTCCTGCCACTGGCGGACCATGCCCAGATAGCCGTTGTTGATGATGGCCACGTTGACCTTCACCTTCTCCTGCGCGATGGTGGCCAGCTCGCACATCGTCATCTGGAAGCCGCCGTCGCCCACGATCGCCCACACCTCGGCCTCGGGCCGCGCCAGCTTGGCGCCGACGGCGGCGGGCAGGGCGAACCCCATCGTCCCGAGCCCCCCCGACGTGATGAGCGACCGCGGCTCCTGGTGGTGGTAGTACTGCGCCTCCCACATCTGGTGCTGACCGACGTCGGTCACCACCACCGCCTTCCCGTCGGTCATCCGCCAGATGTCGTTGATGACGTGCGCGGCGTACAGGTGCCCGCTGTCGGGCAGGTTCTGCACGTCGCGGACGGCCGAATCGCCCTTCATCTCCGCGATCGAGTCGAGCCACGCGCGGCGGTCGCCGCCCTCGATGCGCGGCAGCAGCTCCCGCAGCACGTTGGACAGGTCGCCGGCCAGGGTGACGTCGACGAGGACGTTCTTGTTGAACTCGGCCGGGTCGATGTCGACGTGGATCTTTCGCGCGTTCGGCGCATACGTCTTCACGTTGCCGGTGACGCGGTCGTCGAAGCGCATGCCGAACGCGAGCAGGAGGTCGGCCTCCTGGATCGCCTGGTTCACCCACGCCTCCCCGTGCATCCCCATCATGCCCAGGTTCAGGGGATGCAGGGCCGGAAACGACCCGATGCCGAGCAACGTCATGGCGACGGGGATGTCGGCCCGCTCGGCGAACTCGCGCACCAGATCCATCGCGCCCGACAGCATCACGCCGTGCCCGGCGAAGATGACGGGCCGCTTGGCGCCGTTGATCAGGTCCACCGCCTTCCGGCGCTCGGCGTCCGACGCGCGAAGCTCGGGCCGGTAGCCGGGCAGGCGCACGGGGCTGCCGTCCCAGACGAACTCCGCCGAGGCCTGCTGGGCGTCCTTGGTGATGTCCACCAGCACCGGCCCGGGACGGCCGGAGCGCGCGACGTAGAACGCCTCGTGGATGGTCGGCGCCACCTCGGACACGTTCGACACCAGGTAGTTGTGCTTCGTGATGGGGAGGGTGACGCCGGTGACGTCGGTCTCCTGGAAGGCGTCCGACCCGATGAGCCGGCTGCCCACCTGACCCGTGATGCAGACGATGGGCGACGAGTCGAGCATCGCGGTGGCGATGCCCGTGACCATGTTGGTGGCGCCGGGCCCCGACGTGGCCACCGCCACCCCGACCTCGCCGCTCGCCCGCGCGTAGCCGTCGGCCATGTGGGTCGCCCCCTGCTCGTGCCGCACCAGGACATGGCGGACGGGGTACTCCAGCATGGCGTCGTAGGCGGGCAGAATCGCGCCGCCCGGATAGCCGAACACCGTGGTCACCCCCTCACGCACGAGGGACTCCCACAGAATCTGCGCGCCGGTTCTCATGTTCCCCATGACCGTATCCGTTCGTGTGCGCCGTGGCCGCCGCTCCCCCTCACGCCGTCGTCACCGCGCCCTCGGCCGCCGGCCCCACGAGACGGCAGTCGCTTCGCCATCACGCCCGTCGCGTATCGCGGGGCGGGGCCTGCCAGCCGCGCAGGCGCTCGGCCATCTCCGCTCCCCTCACGCCGTCGTCACCGCGCCCTCGGCCGCCGACCCCACGAGGCGGCAGTACTTCGCCATCACGCCGGTGGCGCATCGCCGGGACGGGCCTGCCAGCCGCGCAGGCGCTCGGCCATCTCCGCTCCCCTCACGCCGTCGTCACCGCGCCCTCGGCCGCCGACCCCACGAGACGGCAGTACTTCGCCATCACGCCCGTCGCGTACCGCGGGGGCGGAGCCTGCCAGCCGCGCAGGCGCTCGGCCATCTCCGCGTCGTCGACCTCCACCCGCAGCTCGCGCGCCTGCAGGTCGAACACGATGATATCGCCGTCGCGCACCGCCGCGATCGGCCCGCCCCGCGCCGCCTCCGGCGCCACGTGCCCCGCCATGAGCCCCCGGGTCGCGCCCGAGAACCGGCCGTCGGTCAGCAACGCCACCGAATCGCCGAGGCCGGCCCCGACGATGGCCGCGGTGACCGCCAGCATCTCGCGCATGCCGGGTCCCCCGCGCGGTCCCTCGTAGCGAATCACGACGACGTCTCCCGGCCGCAACGCGCCCTTCTCCACCGCCTCGAAGCACGCCTCCTCGCTGTCGAACACCCGCGCCGGGCCGCGGTGCCTCCGGTCGCCGTAGCCGCCGGCCACCTTGACGACGCATCCGTCGGGCGCGAGGTTGCCCTTCAGGATGATGAGCCCGCCCGTCGGGGTTATCGGCTCGGACACCGACCGCACCACCTCCTGGCCGGGGGCTTCGGCCGCCGCCTGCGCCTCTTCGCCGATGGTGCGGCCGGTGACCGTGATCTCGTCGGACTGCAACACGCGCGCCTCCTGCAGCCGGTGCGCGAGCAGGCGGGTCCCGCCGGCCCGGTACAGGTCGGTGGCCACGAAGCGCCCGCCCGGCTTCAGATCGGCGAGGAGGGGCGTCGCCCGGCTGATGCGGTCGAAGTCGTCGATGGAAATGTCGACCTCGGCCTCGCGCGCGATCGCCAGCAGGTGCAGCACCGCGTTGGTCGAGCCCCCGGTGGCGGCCACCGACGCGATGCCGTTCTCGAGCGCGGCCCGGGTCATGATCTGCCGCGGCCGCCGGTCCGCCTGGACCAGGTCCATGATGAGCCGCCCCGTTTCGCGGGCCACGACGTCCTTCTCGTCGTCCATCGCCGGCACCGCGTTGTGGCTCATCGGCGAGATGCCGATCAGCTCGCACACCGTCGCCATGGTGTTGGCGGTGAACTGGCCGCCGCACGCGCCGGGGCCGGGGCACGCCGCGTCTTCGAGCGCCTTCAACCGAGCGTCGGTCATCGTGCCCGCCGCGTGCGCGCCCACCGCCTCGAAGACGTCCTGGATGGTGACGTCGTGGCCCTCCCAGCGCCCCGGCGCGATGGAGCCGCCATAGAGCACGAGGCCCGGGATGTCGAGCCGCGCCACCGCCATCACCCCGCCCGGAATGGTCTTGTCGCAGCCCACCAGCACCACGAGCCCGTCGAACAGGTTGCCGCGGGCGACGAGCTCGATCGAGTCGGCGATGACCTCGCGGCTCACCAGGGAGGCGCGCATGCCGTCGCTGCCCATGGTGATGCCGTCCGAGATGGACACCGTGTTGAACTCCATCGGCGTCCCCCCGGCGGCGCGGATCCCGTCCTTGATGCGCTCCCCGAGCCGCCGCAGATGGAAGTTGCACGGCCCGATCTCGATCCACGTGTTCGCGACCCCGATGATCGGCCGGCCCAGCGCCTCGTCGTCGAACCCCACAGCCTTCAGCATCGATCGGGCGGGGGCGCGGGACGGGCCGTCGGTGATCGCGCCGCTGCGGGTCTTGCCTGGCGTGGCGGTCATGTGCCTGTGCCTTTTGGCGAAAAAAAGAGGGCCATCACCCGGCTGTGGATGATGGCCCTCGAATCTGCTGCTCCGGTCGGGTACATCATCCACTGGCGGCCGGCGCAATGATGGCGCCGGCGCCGTGAACGCCGACCACGACGGAGCAACGGGACGCGCAAACCATGGGCATGCCGACTTCGGAAACGAGCCCATTCTAGCGCGGCCACCGAGCCGGGCTCAAGGGCCCGTCGTTCGACGCGGTGCTCGACGGCTTCGTGAGGACCGGGCGCGAGTCGGCGTTCCTGTCGTCTCGGGGAGGTCGTCGATACGGTCACGCAGGCCGATGAACCCTCGATCGGCCGCCCCCGGGCGACGTCGCCGCCCCTGCCTGCCGTGCCCGCTGTTTGCCCCGCTACGGGCGATCACCGCTCCGGCAGGGGCTCCCCCCTCGGGCACGTCACCCCGCCGCGGGCGATCACCGCTCCGGCAGGGGCTCTCCCTCGGGCACGTCGCCCCGCCGCGGGCGATCACCGCTCCGGCAGGGGCTCCGCCTCGGGCACGTCACTCGGCCGCGGGCGATCACCGCTCCGGCAGGGGCTCTCCCTCGGGCACGAAGCGCAGGGCCACGCCGTTGTTGCAGTACCGCTTGCCCGTGGGCTGCGGCCCGTCCGGAAAGACGTGCCCCTGGTGCCCGCCGCAGCCGGCGCAGTGGTATTCCGTCCGCGGCAGGATCATCTTGAAGTCGCGCTTCGTGCCAAGGCTGCCCTCAATCGGTTCGAAGAAGCTCGGCCAGCCGGTGCCGCTCTCGTACTTCGTCGCCGACTCGAACAACGGCTGGTAGCACGCGGCGCACACGAACGTCCCGGCGCGCTTCTCGTGGTTCAGCGGGCTCGACCCGGGAGGCTCGGTCGCCTCGCGGAAGAGGACCGCGAACGACTCCGGCGGCAGCAGCGCGCGCCACTCCTCGGGCGCCTTCTTCGAGGTTGGGGTCGTCTCGGTCATGGCGGTCTCCCCGCGGGAGGATACCACCGCCGCGGGTCGCGCGTCGTCGGCCGCGTGGGTCGCGCGTGTCGGAGACCGACCCGCCGGCGGCCACGAGCCGCCGGAGCGGCTGCCGGTCGAGCGAGGGAGCCCGACGGCCGAATGGGCGGAATGGCCTGTCGGCGGCCGTGAGGCCGGCTGGGCATCGCGGTACCGGCCCCATGCCCCACCCCCTCGACTGCGGCCCTGGTTGCCGCGCCGCCGGTTCGGTTCCGGCGTCGGCAGCCCTCCCGAGAGGGGCGCCGCGGCCCCCCGGCGTCGGCTCGCGCTCTCGTACGCGAGCACCCGCGCGACCGGCGCCGACCCGAAGGAGGCGCCGTGGCCCCCTGGCGATCGGGCCTCGATGGCCGGCCGACGGCGACCTCGACGCCAACGCGGTAACTCGCGAATCGCGCGCCAACCCCCGTTGACAGCGACGCTCGGGTCGGATTCGCCAAGAGGGCCGCAGCCCTGCTTCCCTGCGGGCACGACCTCTCGGCCGCGCGCTCGACGCCCCGGGTTGCCCGCCACGCCGCCGCACACCGGACGCCCGCCGGCACGGAAGCCCGTTCGACCGCCCGTTTCCCCGTGTTCCGCCTAGCCCCGCCGCTTGGCACGCCCCTTGTAGTCGTTCAGAACACGGGCGGTCGAGCCGATTCGACGCCCGAGAGCGCGGCCTGACGCCGCGCCGAACCCGAGGAGGTCACATGAGAACACGAAGGTTGCTGGCGGCGACCATGCTCGCCGCCCTCCCGCTCCTGGTCGGGGCCCTGCAGTCCGGCCCCCATCTCGCCAAGGCGGACACCGCCGGCACGACGCACGGCGCCGGCACGACGTACGCGTCCGAGCTCCGGAGCGGCCCGAAGGTCCTCTGGTGGGCGGGGGTCGGTGGCGAAGGCGCGATTCTGGGCAGCCTCGGGTTCCTCTGGAACCCGGGACTGGCGGTGACCTCCGCACTGTAGCCACCCGCGACCTGGCTCACGGACGAGGACACGACCATGAGAACACGAACAACCAGGATGCGAACCGCACTCGCTGTGGCGACGCTGGCCGCGCTCCCGATCTTCACCGGCGCCGTGCAGAACGATGCCGCCCCGGCGTCCACCGACGCCGCCCAGACGTCGCGCGGCGCCGAACGTGGCAGCGGCCCCCGGTGGTCCTTCATCCTGGGAGAGGACGACGGCGACAGGACGGGGTGCTGGGGGATCGGCGGCTGGGCCGAGGTCTGGTGTCGGGTGTACGCACTCTGACGTCGCGGGCCGAGCCCGCACAACCGAGTGCGCCGCAACCTGGAGAGGCGGCGCGACCTGAACTGGAGAACGAATCATGACGATGACGAAGAGAACCCTGGCCGCGGTGATTCTCGCCGCGCTCCCGCTCGCGACCGGCACGCTGCGGTCGGATGCCATCCGGCCGGCCGGCCCCGACGCGACGCGAAGCGTCGCCGAGCACGCCCCGGGCCCGCAGTGGTCCTACGTCCTGGGTGAAGGCCTGGACGTGCCGTTCATGTGGTGTCCGAGCATGGCAATGGGCTGCCTGCTCCGCATGCTGTAGCAGCAACCACGCGGCGGAGCGGGCGTCGAGCGGGCCAAGGACCTCGCCCACCGACCCCTCGACCCGCCGGCGAACGGACGCACGGACGTGTCGTAGACGAGACAATGGTGTCTCACATCGCATAACATGGGAGGAAATCGTGCACAAACGAACACTACTGGCCACCGCGACGTTGACCGCGCTCCTGCTCTCGGTCGGGAGCCTGCAGCCTGTCCCGACCGGCGTCGATGCGGAGCTCGCGCCTCACGCGCTCGGGGTGCAGACCATGCAGCCGGCGGAGGCGCCGACCGGTCCCCTGTGGGGCGAGGCCTTTGGCTGGGGTCTCTGGTGGGGCGTCCTCTCCGCGTTCGTCTGCCTGCCGTTCTCGGGGCCCGGCGCTGTCGCCTGCGGCATTACGGGAGCGGCGTAGCCGGCCGCACCGGACGGTGAGTGCCGAGACTGAGGACTGACGTCATGGACAAGCTCGACCGATGGTCACGCTCGTGGTGGGCCCTGTTCGCGGCCAACGTCCTCCTCTTCGGCCTCACCGTCGGCGCCGGCTGGCTCAGCGCCGACCTGCGGGGAGAACAGCTTCAGGTGCGCCCGTTCGCCGAGGTCACCGCCGACCGCATCCACTCGGACGCCGCGTACATCCTGCGCGCCAATCTGCGGGTCGCCGGCGGCATGCTGGCGGGGGCGTGCACGCTGGGGCTGTTCTCCCTCGTAGGGCTGCTCTACAACGGATTCGTGCTGGGGTACGGGACAGCCGCGCTCGCGCGCGGCGCCAGCGAGGCCCTGCCCTTCCTGGCAAGCTACGCGCCCCTCGAATTCCTGGCGTTCATTCTGGTGGTCACCGCGACGCAGCACCTCTCGTTCGGCGTCGTCCGCTGCCTCGCCACCGGCGAGCCCGTGAGACCGCGAGCGGCCGGCGTCAGCCTGATCGTCGCGGGGGCCTTGCTGGTCGTCGCCGCCGTCGTCGAAGCGAGCGTGATACCCGCAATCAACGCGGTCGTCGGGCAGACACCTTCCACCGGAGGCGTCCAGTGAACGAAGACACCGTCCTCGAGCTCGTCGACATCCAGCGCCGGTTTCCCGGCTTCGAGCTGGGGCCCCTGTCGCTGAAGCTGCGCAGAGGCCGCACCTACGGACTCCTCGGGCCTAACGGGGCGGGCAAGACGACGCTGCTCGACCTCGTCGCGCTGCAGACCCGACCCACCGGCGGCGTCCTCCGCACGGATGGCGGACTCCTCTCCTGGGGGTGTCGCGCGTGGATGGCGCGGATCAGCTACGTCCGCGAGGTCGTCGCCTTCTACGACGAGCTGACGGTGGCCGAGACGCTCCGGCTGGCGTCGCGGCTCTACGGCCGCTGGGACCCGACCATGGCCGCGCGGCTCGTCGACACCCTGGAGCTGCCGCTGGACCGCCGCGTCCGCGAGCTGTCCAAGGGCACGAAGGTCAAGCTGGGCATCGTGAGCGCCCTCGCGCACCACGCCGACCTGCTGCTGCTCGACGAGCCGACGGCCGGCCTCGACCCCACCGCGCGGGCCGGCGTGCAGGCCATCGTGCGCGACATGGCGCGGGACCATCCGCGGCTCTGCGTCGTGTTCTCGTCGCACATCTTCGAGGACCTGGAAGAGACCGCCACCGACCTCCTGATACTGAGAAACGGCCGTCTCGTCTTCGAGGCGCCGGCCGACGTGCTGGCGACGGCGACCTTCTATCGCACCGAGACCGCGGGCGCCGTGGACCCCTCGTCGGACGTGCTCGCCCGTTGGAGGGACAAGGACATGGAGTGGCTGGCGGTGCTCGGCGGCAGCGCGCTCGACGCCGAACTGCGCCAGCGACCGGACCACGTGGAGGAGCGCCCGTCGAGCCCGCTCGCAGCCCTGTATCACGGCACCGGGCACCGCAAGGGAGACGAAAGGTGAAGCCACCGATCCTCGTGACGCTTGTCGCCAAGGACCTGCGGCTGCACGGCCTGCCGCTGTTGCTGATGATGGGCGTCGTGCTTGCGGCGTGCGCCGGCGTGACGCAGTTCGCGCCGAACCGCGGGCCGATCCCGGGGTTCGTGTTCAACGTGAACATGTTCTTCTCGATCCTCATGTCCGAGTGGTTGATCACACGAGAGCGTTCCAAGCGCTCCTTCGCGTGGCTGCGCTCGCTGCCCGTGGGCGACCGCACCGTGGCGGTGGGCAAGTTCCTCTACGCCGCCGTAGTTTCCGCGGTGCTGTGGACGACGTCCTCCACTCTGTTCGCCCCCGTGCTGTGGTCACCGTGGAGCACGGGGCTGGTGCTGCAGTGCAGCCTGCTGGTGCTCGGAGCGCTCCTGATCGCGGCGCGGTGGCGTACCAACTGGCGCTACGCCCACGGGGTCGCGCTGGCTGTCTTTGTCGGACCCATCCTGATCTTCCTCGCGCTGATGGGCGAAGACACGGCCCAGCGGGCGGCCGTGGCGGCGTTGTGGAAAGCCCCGTACGGCCCCCCGCTCGCCGCCGCCGGTCTGCTGCTCGTATACGTCTCGACAATCTGGTGGACGGTGCGTTGGGTCGAGCGCGCCGACACCTACCAACTCGTCGACTGAACGCCCTGCGGAGACCGCCATGTTCACGCTGTTCTGGAGTCCGGTTCGCTTCTTCGAGACCCGCCGCGCCGACGGCCTGCACTGGCTCGCGGCCGCCGGCGCGCCGGTGCTGTGCGCCACGCTGCAATCCGTCAGCGGCTCCATGACGGCAGCCAAGATGCTCCCCGAAGTGGAGAGGATCATGGCGCTCGTCGAGACCCCGTTCGCCGACTTCCCCGCCCAGGGCCTGGCGATCGTCGGGGGCCTGCTGGGCTACCCGATGTTCTACGGCGTGATGCTGCTCGCGGTGCTGGCTCTCGACGTCGTGGCCGCCGGGTCGCAACAGCCGCGTCTGCTGGCCAAGTTCACGGCCGTCAGCTTCTACACCCAGGTGCCGTGGTGCATCGTGATGATCGCCATCGTCTGGCACTGGACGCCGGAACCCATGCGGGTGCCGGTGGGCGCCTCGAACACGGAGATCATGGAAGCGCTGGCCAACCATCAGCGCAGCCTGCAGTCGGGACCGTTGCTGTCGACGGGGCGGCTGCTGGGGCACTATTCCAATCTCTGGCTCTCGGCGGTGCTCGCCGTCGCCCTCAAGGTGGTCGGCTCGCTGTCCGTCCGCGCCACCTTCGCGGTCGGAGCCGTCCTTTTCGTCATCTCCATGGCGGGGCCGATCTTCAACTTCGTGCTCGAGAGCCTGCGTTGACCGACTGGCTCCAACGCCACGCCGAGCGCGCGGGGTTCGTCGAGGTTCGGGCCGACCTCGCCTTCGACGTCGAGCGCGAGCGACCGGGGGTCTTTCGCGCCCTCGAGCGCCGGCGTCCGCCGGTTCGCGCCATCCTCGGCGGGCTGCGGCGGCGGCTGCCCGTCGCCCCCCACGCCGGCGAGGGCGTCGCCGGGCAGTTCTACCGGCTGCCCCGCCACCACCGGCGCGTCTGCTGCGTCATCCCCGACGTGGACGGGCCGGAGCGGCTCTGGGAAGGCGACGTCATCGCCTTCGAGGGCAGCGAGCCGTTGATGGCCGGTTTCGACGACTACCTCCGGTGGATGGTGACCACGCCGTTCCGGAACGGCGAACTCCCCATCGGGCTCCACCTGCCCCTCGTCGCCGGCGCCCCACCCGGTGCGATCCCTCTGGACGAGTGCGACCGGGCGCAACGGCTGGCCGCGGCGTTGCACGAGCGCCACCTGACGCTCTACGGCGAGCTGGCGCACGCGCCGGTTCCACTCGCCGTGCATCGATGCTCGGCCGAGGACACGGCGCGCTACGTGGAGGCCCTGCGCTGGCGCCTGCCGGGGACGGCCTTCGAACGCGCCGCCGCCCGCGTGGGCCCGGGATGCGGCGTCGCGGTGTGGTACTACCCTGCGGCGCCCATCCGCGTCGACGACCTCCAGCTCCTGGCCGCCGCGGACCCGCAACTGCGAGCGGCGCCGGAGGCCGGCGAGGAGACCGTCGCGGGCTGGTGCCGCCAGTTCGCCCGGCTGCTGCACCTGGGATTCATGCCGTTCGCGCCCTGGAACGCGGCCCGCGGATCCTGCGTGGACGCCGCCAGCGCCTGCATCGACGGCGGGTTCGCCGACCTCGTCACCCTCGTGCCCTTCGAGTCGATTCCCGACGACCGGTGGTTTCGGCGCAGCCTGCTCGACAGCATCGACAGGCTGTCGCGCACGGTGTCGATCTTCACCGCCGCCCTCGGTGCACGTCCGGCCGGTCCGCCGGGCTCGAGTCTCGATTCGCTGAGCCGCATCTTCCTGGGTCCCCGCCTGCTCGACCATCTCGAGCGGGAGGCGCCGGCCGGGGGCGCCCTGGATTGCCGGATCTCGTCGTGCTTCAGGCTCGACCGACTCGAGGACCTGGTCGGCGCGAGCGCGGAACCGACGACCCCGCTCCGCCCCTATCGGCCGGCCCGGGCGGTCGGATGACGAAAAGGCGCGCGCCCGTCAGGCACTTCTCCGATGAAGGGCGGTCGGATGTGCAGCCGCGGAGGCACGGTCGACAGGACTCGGCAAGACCGGAACAGCGTCCGGTGTCGCGAGGTGCCGCGAGGTGCCGCGGCTTCCCTTCAATCCGTGTGATAGGATGGACACATTGCGATGAGAATCATGGACTTCGTCACTGCCGTGGGTGCGATCGCGGCTCTCCTGGCCGCCGTTTTCGGGTACGTCAACGGTCGAGACCTCGGAGAGCTCAAGGGTAGGGTCGACGAACTCAGCCGTACCGTCACCAGGCACGTCAGCGCTCCCGGCCTTCATCGCTAGGCCGCTCCTCCCCTGTTGCGCCTGGGCTCGCCATGGCTACGCGCGATACCGAGAACGAACCCGTGTCCACGCCCGACGATTCCCCCGAGGCGGACACCGGGCCGGACCAGCCTCGAAGGCGCTCGATCGGGCTCTGGCTGGTCGTCGCCGCCCTCGGCCTGTGGCTCGGGGTGATGCTCTTCGTGGTGGGGCCGGACGAACCGGCCGAAGAGCCGGCCGCCGGCTCTCTGCGCACCGCCGCCGGAGGTGAGCCGGGAGTCGCTCCCGCCCCCGCCGGCGGCGCCGCGGCGGACGCGCCGCGCCGCCGGTCCGCCGAGCCGCGCCTGATTCCCGTGGCCCGCCGCGATCCGGCCCCGGGCTTCGCCCTGCCCGACATGGACGGGGACACCGCGACGCTGGCCGACTACTCGGGCCGGGTGTTGCTGCTGAACTTCTGGGCGACCTGGTGCCTGCCCTGCCGGGCGGAGATGCCGTGGTTCGTCGATTTCCAGACCCGGTTCGGGGACGACGGCTTCGCCGTGCTCGGCGTCTCGGTGGACGAGCCGGGGCGGGACATCGTCGAGCCCTTCCTCGAGCGCTCCCCGGTCAACTACCGGATCGCCCTGGCCGACACAGTGGAGCTGCAGGCCCCCTTCGGTCCGAAGAACGTGCTGCCCACCACCTGGCTCATCGACCGGCAGGGCCGCATCGCGGCCGAGCACGTGGGGCTCGTGAGCCGCGAGGCCGTCGAGGCCGAGATTCGACTGCTGCTGGCCGAGTAGCCGGCCCGGCCCATCCCTGCAGCCCGGAACCGTGAGCTACCGCATCGTCAACGCCCGCATCGTCAACGAGGGCGCGGTCGTCGAGGAAGACCTGTCGATCGCCGGGGGGCGCATCGCCGGGATCGGCGCGGCCGGCCGCGACGGGGCCACCGTCGTCGACGCCGGGGGCGCCTGGCTGCTGCCGGGCATGATCGACGATCAGGTGCACTTCCGCGAGCCGGGGCTGGAGCACAAGGCCACCATCGCGACCGAGTCGCGGGCCGCCGTCGCGGGCGGCGTCACCAGCTTCCTGGAGATGCCCAACTGCCGGCCGCAGACGGTGACGGCCGAGGCGCTCGAGGACAAGCACGCCCGCGCCGCCGCCGGCTCGATGGCGAACTGGGGGTTCTACCTCGGCGCCACCAACGACAACCTCGAGGCGGTGAAGGCGGTCGACCGCCATCGCGCGTGCGGCATCAAGGTGTTCATGGGCTCGAGCACCGGCAACATGCTGGTGGACGACGAGCGGACGCTGGAGGGCATCTTCGCCAACGCCCCCCTGCTGGTGGCCACACACTGCGAGCACACGCCGACGATTCTCGCGAACGAGGCCCGGGCCCGGGAGAGATACGGCGAGGAGATACCCTTCAGCGAGCACCCGCGCATCCGCTCGGTCGAGGCATGCCACCGCTCGTCGAGCCTCGCCGTCGAGCTGGCCCGGCGCCACGGCGCGCGCCTTCACGTGCTGCACCTCACCACCGCGCGCGAGCTCGCGCTCTTCGAGCCGGGAGACCTCGCCGGCAAGCGGATCACGGCCGAGGCCTGCGTCCACCACTTGTTCTTCGACGACTCCGCCTACCCGACGCTCGGGGCCCGCGTCAAGTGCAACCCCGCCATCAAGTCGGCGGCCGACCGCGACGCGCTGTGGGCGGCGGTGAACGACGGCCGGATCGACGTCATCGCCACCGACCACGCACCCCACACCGTGGAGGAGAAGGCGCGCCCCTACACCGCCGCCCCCGCCGGCCTGCCCCTCGTCCAGCACGCCCTGCTCGTCCTGTTCGAGCAGGTACGGTCGGGCCGGTGCCCGGTCGCCACCGTGGTCGAGAAGACCGCCCACGCCCCGGCGCGCCTGTTCGACATCCGGGATCGCGGCTTCATCCGTGAGGGGTACTGGGCCGATCTGGTCCTCGTCGACCCGACGGCGGGGAGCTGCGACGAGCCGATCCTCGCGAAATGCGGGTGGAGCCCGTTCAGCGGATTCCCGTTCAGCGCCCGGGTGCGGGCAACGTGGGTGAACGGCGAGTTGCGGTACCGCGACGGCCGGTTCCTCCCCGGCGTCGGCGGTCACGCGCTGGAGTTCGACCGGTAAGGCCGCAGACGGGTGGGCGCCGCCACCCCGGCGGGTGACGGCTTCGCGTCCTCGAACGAGAGTCTCTCCCCGGCGCCAGCGGTCGCGCACTCCGAGTTCGACCGGTAAGCACCGAGAACGCGCGGGCGCCGCCGCCGCGACGGTGATTTCTCCCCGGCGCCGGCGGTCGCGCCCTCGAGTTTGGACCAGTGAGGGCCGAGGAAAGGTCGGCGCCGCCACCGAGGCGGGCGGCGGCTCGACGTCCTCGAACGCGAAACGGGGCGACAGCAGGGAGGCGGCTGAAGTCCCGGCTGAATCACCGCCGGTGCATCCCGCACCTCACCGGTCTCGGCGCGCGGCGGCTTCGACCCGGACCCTAGATGCCGTCTTCCATGCGGACGACGATGGTGTCGCACAGCCCCTCGAGGGTGCGGTGCTCGTCGTCGCCGATCTGCACCGTCAGGCGATACTCGCCGCCCTCGAGCTGCATCTCCATGCCGTCCGAGCCGTCGCCGAAGTGAACCCAGGGATCGGCGGACGGAATGATCTCGCCCGGAGGCAGACACTCGGTGTCGAGCGCGAGATGGTAGTGCCCCACGCCCTCGCGCACGGTGGTCACCTCCTCGGGAACGGCGCCGATCTCGAAGTTCTCGATGCCGAACGTGATACCGAGCGGAATCTCGGTGGCATGATCGGTCTCGTCTATCGGGGCGACGAAGAACACCCGCGGCTCTCCCGACGACTCCTCGGCCGCGGCTTCCTCCATCGGCTCCGCCGCGCTCTCGGGCGCGGCCTCTTCCGGCCCGCCCCCGCACGCCGCGACGCCGACCACGGCCGCGACGGCCAGCATTCCCCTCCACTTCAGTGACATGTCGACCTGCACGCTCTCCCCCTTCTTGTCGATTGAGCTTCCTCGGACTCGATCTTAACAGCCGCCGGCAAGCCCCGCCGCATTCCCCACGCGCGGGCGGGGCCGACGGTCACCCGTCCCGCCTGCCGCCGCATCCCGGCGAGGTCGCCGCCGGCAGTCCCGGTCTCTCCGCGGCCCCCGGCCGGCGAGCGCGCGCGGCTGGTGCTGCGTCATGACCGAACGTTCGGGCGTGGGTGCCGTGATTCGTCAACGACTGGGCGCGGCAAATTCATGTCCGTGTCCGAAGATTGGGACGTGACGCAACACCAGCCATCAACTGGGCCGGTAGGCGAGCACCAGTCCGGCGCCGACGGCGGCCATGACGATCCCCACGAAGAAGATCGGCGACGGGAGGTTCTCGGGCGGGTTGTACAGCATGCCCACGAACACGGCGACGACCGGCGCCCCGGCGAACACGAGCGGCGGCACCACGGTGGGGCGGCCGCCGTTGACGAGGGCGAACACGATGCCGAGGGCCCCGAGGGCGCCGAGCACGCCGGCCGCGAGCGTGAACCCGGCCCCGCCGGCGGTGAAGAGGTCCCAGGTGCCGGCCCGGGCGATCATCGTCCCGGGAATCAGGATGGCGACGAGCAGGTAGGCCACGCCCACCATGAGGAAGGCGTGCACGCCGCTGCCGCCCAACGCGACCTGCCCCTTGTGCAGGGTCGGAATGTAGGTGCCCCAGCTCAGGACGGTCAGCAGCACGAACGGCAACCAGCTACGCATTCGGGGAATCTCCTTCTGCGGCCGGGCGGACCGGCCGCGACGTTCGGATGAACGCCGTATTGTATATTGGCGCCCGCTGCCGCGAACCCGGAGAACGCCCATGAAGCGACACCCGAGCCTGATTCCCCTGTCGCACGATCATCACGACACCCTGGTGGTCGCGCAGGGGCTCATCCGGGGACGCCCCACCGCACCCCGGTCGGACTGGCCGACGGACCGGCGTGCCCAGGCCGACCGCCTGGCGGCCTTCTACGAGAGCTCGCTTCAGCCCCATTTCGCGGCGGAAGAGGCGGAGGTCTTTCCCCTGGCGGAACGCCTGCTCCCGGACCACGCCGAACTCGTGAAGGCGTTGCGCAAGGACCACGACGACATCCGGGCCGAGATACTCGCCCTCGCCGCGTGTTCCGACGCCGATCTCGCGGTGCGCCTGCCCGCGCTGGGGGCTCGGCTCGAAGCCCACGTCCGGAGCGAGGAGCGCGTGCTGTTCGAGGCATTGCAGAACGCGGCCCCGCCCGCCGAGCTGGACCGGCTCGGCTCGACGCTCCGGCAGGAGCGGCGACGGACCGTCGCCTGCGCGACGCCGGGCCGGGCGGCCGCCCCATCGAAACCCTGAGACGCCGCGCACGCAAACCGCTTCGGATTCAGCCGGGGCCGTCGAGACGTCGCGTCGCCAAGGAACCCGCGTCCGGGCCGCGTCCTTCCTCCAATGAAGAAGCCCGGTGCGCGGTCGGGCGCCGTCACCCCGCCAAGCGCCGGGGCCTTCCGCATCGACCGCATCCCCGACGCCGAGCGCCTCGCGACCGCTGGGCCGCACGGTTGTCGGCCGCCCCTCGCCAGCCCGACGGACAGACGGGAAGCCGGGACCGCTCCAGGTCGGGCCGATCAGGCGCCGGGCTCGCCGGCCGGGTCCACGATGCGCGCGGCCCGGAACAACCGGTCCGCCGACTGCAGGATCTTCGCGCGCAGGCGGGGCGGATAGCCGGCGTCGAGCCCCTCGAGGAACCGGCTGACGACGTCGGCGGCGGCGGCGGAGGCGTGCCCGCCGAGGGTGGCGCCGAGCCAGCCCGCGGGAAAGAAGATGTCGCCGGTGCGCTGCACCTCGACCAGCAGATCGAGGGCGGGACCGATGAACTGCCGGGCATGCTCGGACCGCAGGGGGTGGTGCAGATAGCCCAGCCCGGCCAGTACCCAGGGCTCGCGCTCCCGGTTCGCGGCGTCGCGCAGGCCGGCGAAGAACCGCTCCCGCACCGCCGGGTCCGGCGATAGCGCGGGCCGCAGGAACTCGAAGCGGGCGAGCCGGTCGGGGTTCTCGATGCGGGCCGCCTGCAGGGCCAGGACCTCCTCCGTTCCCGGCGCCCCGCGAACCGCGAGGGCGGCGGCGAGGGCGGTGAAGTCCCGCTCGGAGAGGGTCACGCCCGGCACCGTCTCCTCCTCGGCCCAGATGCGCCGCAGCCGCGCGAGACCGCCGGAGGTTTCGACGAGGCCGTGCCACGCCCGGAAGTACGCAGCCTTGCGCGTCGGCTCGGCGCTGCCCGTCACGCCGGCCCAGAGCACCGCTTCGACCCGAGGCGACGCGGCCCGCCGCGCCGCGTCGCTCATGAGCGACCAGCAGGTGGTCGAGAGGTAGCCGAGCAGCCGCTGGGCGTTCTGCTCCACGGGTTCCGACTCGAGCCCGCGCAGCAGCAGCTCGAACCAGTCCGCGACGGGGACCTCGCCCTCCAGCACCGCGTCCCACAGCGTGCCCCAGGCGATGCCGCGGGTCAGCGGGTCGGCGATGTCCGGGAGCGCCGTCATCAGGAACGCGGTGCTGGCCTCGTCGAGCCGGAAGCGGCCGTACTCCACGCCGCTCGCGTTCGGCAGCACGAAGCGGGGCGCGGGTCGATCGAGCTCGACCGAGGCGGCGGGGCCGGAGAGCAGCAGGGGTTCGCGGACCGCCGCGTCGCCGTAGCCCAGCAGCAGCTCGAGCTGCTGCGGCCACAGGCGCGACCGGCCGGCCGGGTCCGACTGCTCGAGCGTGATGCGGCCGCCGGGGTCGCCGCCTCCCGCGCTGCGCCGCACGGTGATCGTCGGGCGCCCGGGCTCCTCCACCCACACCGCGCTCCACGACCGCAGGTCGGTCTCGGTGCGCCGATCGAGGATGTCGATGAGGTCCGGCCACGTCGCGTTGCCGTATCCGAACGTCCGCAGGTACTCGCGCAGGCCGTCGCGGAACCGCTCCTCCCCCACCAGGCGCTCCAGGTGCCGCATCACGATCGGCGCCTTCTGATAGATGATCGGCCCGTAGAGGGCCCCCGCCTCCTTCAGGTTCTCGAGCGGCTGCCGGATGGGATTGGCCCCGGCGGTGCGGTCGATCCCGTAGGCGGCCTGGTGGTGCGCGAGGAAGAACCGGAGGTCGTGGTCCACCTCGGGGAACGAGGGATGCACGATCTTGGCGGCGAGGAAATTCGCGAACACCTCCTTCGTCCAGACGTCGTCGAACCAGTTCATGGTGACGAGGTCGCCGAACCACATGTGGGCGGTCTCGTGGGCGATGAGGCTGGCCCGCCCGAGGTACGCGGCCTGGGTCGCCGATTCGTCCAGCATCAGGCTCGACGCGCGGTAGAAGATCGAGCCGGGGTGCTCCATCCCCCCGTACTGGAAGGGGGGGACGAGCACGAAGTCGAACTTGCCGAACGGATAGGGAATCCCGGTGTAGTCCTCGAGCCAGTCGAGGGCGGCGGCGTGCAGGTCGAAGATGGCGTCCCGGTTGCGCGCCACCTTCTCCGCGTCGGTCTCGCGGTGGAACATCCGCAGCCGGCGGCCCGCCCGCTCCGCCGTCTCGATCTGGAAGCGGCCGGCCGCGAACGCGAACAGGTACGTGGGAATCGGCTCGGTCTCGGCGAAGCGCCAGACCGCCGGTCCGCCCCCTCCGGCCGGGCCCGGCGCCTCGACCGTCTCCCCGTTGGCCACCGCGACCCAGCCGGCGGGCGCCTCCAGGCTCAGCTCGAAGCGCGCCTTCAGGTTGGGCTGGTCGAAGAGGGGCAGCGAGAAGTGAGCCCGGTCGGGCACGAAGAGCGTGTAGAGGAAGTCGTCGTTCCGGTTCAGGGCCTCGTCGCCCGCCTCGAACTCCAGCTCGACGACGTTCCGCTCATCGGCGCTCAGGGCGGCGGCGGGAACGACGACGTGGTCGTGCCGGGCCGTCCAGTCGACCGCCGCGCCGTTGGCCCGCACCGCACTCACCCGTCGGGACGGGTCCTTGAAGTCCAGCACCACGTCGAGGCCCCGGGGGTCGGACCACGTGAAGCGGATCTCGACCGTCCCCGTGACGGGCGCGTTGCGCGCACGGGGAATCCGGAGGTGGTAGCGGTAGCGCAAGCCGGACAGCGTCGCCGCCCGGTGCTCGGCCAGGGTCCAGGACACGCCCTCGTCGATCTCGATCGGCGGCATCGCCTGCTCCCCGGACACGCCGCGCACCGCGCACAGCCCCAACGCCGCCGCGACCGCGAGACACCGAGCCGCACGCTTCGATGGCATCATCCCCGTTCTCCGAACCCCGCGCCGCCCAGCCGCCGCGACCGCCGCGGGCTTGGCAGTCCGGCCTCACCGGCGTGGCCGTCTCCCGGTCTCACCCCCCCGGCCAACGGGACGGCCACCCGGCCGCCGGCGTACGTCTTGCCGCCGCGGGGTCCCGCCCGGCGCGAACGGACGGTCGCCCGACGGCCTGCGAAACCGCTCGCGCGGACGCTCGTCCCGCTCTGGCGCGAACGGAAGACCACCGGGTCACGTCTTCCACTACCGGCATCCCATCCCGCGCGAAGGGGCGGCCGGCGGGACTTCCGGCGGCGTCGGACATTGCCGCAGGCGACGGGGTCAGAACTCCACCGCGCAGTCGCCGACGTACTGCTCCGGCCGCGAGGTGAACCCGACGAGCCGCGTGTCGGTGTACTCGTGGCGGGTGTGCACCGCCATCCGCCGCCCGTCCGCCGTCTCCCGGTCGATCACGGTCGTCGTGTACAGCGGCCCCACCGTGAACATCTGGACGAGGTGGAGATAGTCGCCGGTCTGGCGCACGATGATGTGCGAGGCGCCGTAGGGGCCGACGATCGCCGCCGTGGCGCCGTCGGCGTCGATCTCCTCGAAGCGCAGCGACAGCCTCGAGGGCTCGACGCTCGCGTCGGCCTCGCCCTCGGACCAGTCCGCGGTGGCGATCACCGTGAAGGAGCAGTCGAGGGCGGTGGTGTCGTACAGGTCCTGCGCGAAGGCGCCCGGGGGCGCGGCGAGGGCGGCGACGAGCAACGCGGCGGCGGTCGCGCCGGGTCTGATGCGCGGCATGGGTCCTCCCGTTGGGGTAAACTTCGGGGCAATTCTATGAGAATTCCCATCCTCGCGCTGCTGCTGGCCGGCGTCGTGGTCGTCGAGAGCCAGTCGCCCTTCGATCCCCTGCTGCAGGAGCAGCTCGGCAAGCTGTTCCCTCGCGCCGCCTCCTTCTCGCCCAAGGAGGGATCGCCGCCCCACTTCAAGGCGTTCGCGGCCAACGGCGACATCGTCGGCTTCGCCTTCTGGACCACCGAGCTCGAGCCGCTCGAGCGCGGCTACGACGGGCCCATCCAGGTTCTCGTGGGGGTCGACCTCGACGCCGAGCTGACCGGCATCATCGTCGCCCGGCACCACGAGCCCTACGGCTACTTCTCGATCGACACCCCGGAGTACGGCGCGCAATTCGTCCGCAAGAGCGTGCGCGACCGGTTCCGGGTCGGCGCCGACATCGACTCGGTGGCCACCGCCACCATCACCGTCCGCAGCGCGACCCGGGCCGTGCGCAACGGAGCCCGGCGCATCGCGCGGCAGTTCCTGAGTCCCGAGGGGGGCTTGCGGTGATCCGGACGCCGCACGTGCGTGGAACCCGCGGCCCCGCCCAAAGCCCCGCCGGGCCGGGCGCCTACCGCTGGCTCCTCGCCGGCGCCCTGCTCCTCGGCGGGGTCTGGCCGGCCGCCCCGGACGCGGCGGCATCCGGACTCTGGAACTCTCGCGCCGCATCGCCGGCGCCTGCGGCCGTTTCCGCAACGCCGCCACAACATGGGACCGCCCCCGCGGCGCGGCCCGAGGCCGGGGACAACCCGGAAGCGGCCCGACCCGCGGCGACGAACCCGGGAACGGTGCTGCGGCCAGTCCCCGTGTCCGTCGCCATGCAGCCGACGCCCGGGGCCGCCACCGCGACGCCGCAGCCCGCAACCTCCGAGGCGCAGCCAGAGCAGGAAGCCGCCTCGGCCGGACCGGTCTCGGAAACGGGCGGCGTCGACGGACAGCCGGCCGATGACGGGTGGGACTTCGAGGAGGAAGACGACGGATGGGGCTTCGAGGACGAGGAGGGTGACGACGCCTGGACCTTCGCCGACGACGAAGCGGACACGGAGACCTGGGGCACCCTGCTCCGCGACCAGGCCGTCGACATCGGGTTCTTCACCGGCTTCGCGGCGCTGGTGCTCGTGGGGTTCTTCAGGAAGAGCGTGCCCCTCAAGTACGTCACCCTGGCCGCCGCCGTCGCCTACATGGGGTTCACCAAGAGCCAGCTCATCTCCGTGGTCAACGTCTACGGGCTCGTGACCGGCAACATGCCGGTCTTCCGCTACAGCCTCGCGTGGTACCTGTTCGCGGCGTTCACGGTCGTCACCACGGTGCTCTGGGGGCGGCTCTACTGCGGGCGCGTCTGCGCCTTCGGGGCCCTCACCCAGTTGATGGACCGGGTGGTGCCGGCGCGGCTGCGGGTCGAGGTCCCCGCGTGGCTCGAGCAGCGCGCGGCCTGGATCAAGTACGGCCTGCTCGTCGCGGTCCTGCTCTACTTCCTGGCCACGGCGGACATCCCCGCCTACCGCTGGGTCGAGCCGTTCTGGATGTTCACGCGGCGCGGCACGACCGCGATGTGGATCGCGCTGGCGGTGCTGCTCGTGGCCACGGTGTTCGTACGCAACCTCTATTGCCGGTTCCTGTGCCCGGTGGGCGCGTTCCTGGGCGTCCTGTCGAAGGCCACGGTCTTCCGGATCAAGCGGTGGAAGGAATGCGACACCTGCAAGATCTGCGAGAAGGCGTGCGAATGGGGCGCCATCCAGGGGCCGCGGATCGACATGACCGAGTGCGTGCGCTGCGACGACTGCGAGCGGCTGTACGCCGACGTCAAGAAGTGCCCGCACTGGCTGCTGCTGCTTCGCGCCAAGCGGAGGCAGCGGCAGGCGGCGCCCTCCGTCATCCCGGTCCGGCCGGTCGCGTCGACCTGATGGCGCGAGGACACTGACGGGAATCACCTTGCCGGACGCCAGGTGCGCGAAACCGCGGGACACGGCTGCGCCTCCGGGGGGGCTGGCAGCTCGCCGCCGAATCACTGTCTCAAGCGAGGAGATGATGCCGATCTACGAGTACGAATGCCGCGGGTGCCGGAAGCAGTTCGAGCTGCTGGTGCTGCCGGGCACCGACCCGGCCTGCCCGGCCTGCCAAGGCGCCGACCTGGAGAAGCTGCTGTCGATCTCGTCGGTGAGCTCGGACGGGACACGGCAGCGCAACCTGGGTCTGGCCCGCCAGGCCGCCAAGAAGATCCAGCGCGACAAGGCGCACGCCGAGCACGAGGCGTACCACCACCATCACCACTGAGCGGTCGGTCCCGCCGGCCGGCAGGTCGTGACCCGGCGGCGGCCGAAGACGCGCCGACGGGCGGGTGGAGGCATGCCGCCTCGGCCCGCGCCCTGAAGCTCGATTCCGAGTCGGAAGCCGTGGGAAGCACGTCCTGACCGGGCGGCAGCCGAAACGCACCGACGGCGGGTCGGAGGCTTCTCCACCTCGACCCACCGCCGGAAACCAATTCCGAATCCGAAGCCACGGGAAGCAGGCGCTGACCGGGCGGCAGCCCGAAACGCACCGACGGCGGGTCGGAGGCTTCTCCGCCTCGACCCGCCGCCGGAACCAATTCCGAATCCGAAGCCACGGGAAGCAGGCG
>JAJEFC010000217.1 GCA_022820675.1 Vicinamibacteria bacterium
GCCGCCGCACCACAAGTACCGTCGGACACCGGTCCCCTTCGCCGGTCCCTCACCACGATCAGCGCGTTGCCGGATCCAACCGCGCCCTGCCTCGCCGCCGCAGAACGGGTTGGGCAGCCGACGAAGAAGAGCCGCACCCACCACGACTCTGACCTACGGCGACGCGATCTCGATCTACCTGGCGTACCTCACGGACTTGGCGACGACAGCGGTCGAACGCCGCGTCGGGACGCGGTACGTGCGCCGCCGATTCACCGTGCCGTGTTGGCGCTCGACGCAACGCCGCTGGGCGGCGGAGCTGCTGGGGAGCAGTCTGCTGCGCGCGCAGTTGTTGGCGGATACCTTTCATGACCGTTGGCGGGAGGGCATTCCCGTCGACCGGGTCGCCCGCGCCGTACGGGCCGCGGCTGCGTACGATGACAAGGTGGCGCGGCTGGCGGCGACCGAGGGGGACGATGGGACCGACTGGACCCTTGGGACCCTCGAAGCGCTGGCTGCGGCTTCCGCGTGCGTCTGGAGAGAGCGTTCTGATTTCTCTCGCGACCTCATGCTTGTGGTGGATGTCGGCGCCGGTACGACCGACCTGTCGTTGTTCTGTGTCGTGCAGGATGGAGGGGCCCATCGTGCGTTTCCGGTTGTGGACGGGAACTCGGGAATCCGGCAGGCTGGCGACAGGCTTGACACATTGCTTGTCGAGGCGTTGCTGCGGAAGGCCGGTCTCGGCCTGGATCGAGCCGGAGCGCGCGCGCGACAGGGCCTGCGTCGCAAGGGTATACGACAGATGAAGGAGAGGTTGTTCCAATTGGGCGGACTCACCGAGACCTTGGTGAACGACGAAGAGGTCACGCTGAGTCAGGACGAGTTTGTCGAATCGAAAGAGGTCAAGAGGTTCGCGGACAGGATTGCAAACACGATCCAGGAGCTTCTGGAGGGTGTCAGCGAGAGCTGGCAACGAGCGGCGGCTGGGCAGGGCGTCACGCTGGTCCTGACCGGCGGGGGCTGTGACCTTCCGATGATCACGGCTCTCAAGGACCGGCAGTGGCGGCTGCGCAAGAGCGTGGTCCGGTTTCGCGTGGCCCGGCGTGTGCCGGGCAGCGTGGAGGACCGGTTCGATGCCCCGTTCATCCAGGTATATCCGAGGCTGGCGGTGGCGATGGGCGGCGCCCTGAAGACGCGGCTCGACGAGAGGATGGCATTGCCCGACTGGCCGGGCGGGTCGCCGCGGCCGGGGCGGTTGGAGCGTTACGCTACGAAGGGTGTTTGACCTCGCACGTCGTCGAGCTCGGCCGTGGGGCTGTCCGAGGGTGAGACCGCGAACAGCCGGTGCGCCAACATGGCGACCGGCGTTGGGGCATTGGTGTTGGCGTAGGGAGCAGCGCAAGTGCAGCCGCGCCAACACCGGCCACGGTCAGACCGTGGTCACGAGCGGCGGTTCGGGCGAGCGAATTGCCGGATCGGGGTGAGGTGAGCGGTGGTCCGCCTGGGTTCATCCGCCGTCGCGGTTCGGTCTCGGCCGGCGCGGCTCTCCGTGCCATGCCGAGACCCACGCCGTGCCCAGCCGTGCCCACGCACTGGTGGTGTGGGCGGCCCACAGGGTCGGCTGCAGCGCCCAGTGGGCGACCCGGGCCGGGCCGGTCTCCCGCCGGGTATAGGCGACCGCCTGCTTCGGCGGCGACAGCAGCGCCTCGCCGACCAGCACCTCGTGGCCGTCCTGGTTGACGCACACCGTCTTCAGCCGCACGCGGTTCCGCTCGGCCAGCCGCTCCACGACCTCCACCCGTGCGGTGATGCGGTCGCCGAAGTAGACGGGCCGCGTGAACGCGATCTCCTGGCCGACGTAGACGCAGCCGGGTCCCGGCAGCCGCGTGCCCAGCACGGCCGAGACCAGGGCGGCCGTCCACATGCCGGGGACGATGGGCTTCTCGAAGCGGGTCGAGGCCGCGTATTCGTAGTCCCGGTGAATGGGGTTGTGGTCGCCGATCGAATCGATGAACTCGGCCACGTCCCCGGCGGTGGCGACGCGGGTCAGCTCCGCGTTGTCGCCGACGGCCAAGTCTTTCAGGGGGCGTCCTCGCATCGGTCCCGTCCGTCTCCGGCCGCGCCGGCGATGACCGGCCGCGGCGCAATGGTCGTATGCATCCCGTCGCCGCCCACGCCCCGCAACCTCGGGGTCTCGCGGCGGCGCCGCCCGTATATTGCGTCACCCCCGCCCAGGTAGCGAGGGCCTTCCCGACCCTGATCGGTGTCTCACGGCGGCGCCGTCCGGTATATCGCGTCACCCCGCCCAGGTGGCGACGGCCTTCCCGACCCTGACCGGTGTCTCACGGCGGCGCCGCCCGCATATCGCGTCACCCCCGCCCAGGTAGCGACGGCCTCCCGACCCCTGACCGGTGTCTCACGGCGGCGCCGACGGCAGTGGTGCGTCGGCCGCCCCTCACGTCCGACGCTTCCGCGTCCTCGCGTCGCCGGGCCCGGTCTTCGTCGCGGCGCTTCCCGTCTTCGCGGCGCTTCCCGTCTTCGCAGTGCGTCCGGTCTTCGCGGTGCTGCGTCCGGCCTTCGCGGCTCCGGTCTTCGCGGTGCCGCGTCCGGTCTTCGCGGTGCCGGCTCCGGTGCTGGCCGCGCCGGCTCCGGGCTTCGTCGTGCCGCGTCTGCCCGTCGTGGCGCCGCGCCCGGCCGTCGTGCCGCTGCGTCCGGCGCTCGCGGCGCCGTCGGCGTT
>JAJEFC010000235.1 GCA_022820675.1 Vicinamibacteria bacterium
GCCGCCGCACCACAAGTACCGTCGGACACCGGTCCCCTTCGCCGGTCCCTCACCACGATCAGCGCGTTGCCGGATCCAACCGCGCCCTGCCTCGCCGCCGCAGAACGGGTTGGGCAGCCGACGAAGAAGAGCCGCACCCAAATGACAAACGGTCATGACTCGGTAGCAGGTACCCGAGCACACGGCCAGGAGACCTTCGATGTCGACGGTACAGACCACCTACGGCAACATGAGCGACAACGTGAAGACGACTCGCCCAACAGTTGAGTCCGATGCCTTCATGGAAGGTGGGCCTTTCAAGATCACCTTTGAGGACGACGAGCGGGCCAAGGATGTTGCGATGGAGCTGGCGAGGCTCCTTGGCTGCTCGCCCGACGACTTCGGGTACGGTGCAAAGGAGGGAAGGCCTGTCCCCATCTCCATTGAAGAGGCGATCATCGAGTGTGCCCTCACGGTCGCACACCTCAGGCTGCGGTACCCATTGCCACCTCGCATGACTCAAGACTGATCATGGCCTTCGAGCACCTGATGGAGGGCACTACGTCGACGACGCGGAGAACGTGCTCGCGGCGCGCTGTTGCTGGTGGTGGTGCCCATCAAGGACTCAGCGCACCCGGCAAACCGGACTGCCGCGACACGGAGTAACCAGGTTGGTGTAGTTGCCGGCCGACCTGCGGGAGCAGACCACAGGCATATGAGACGTTTACCCAGCGACTGAGCTGGCATTGTGGTGAACAGAAATGGGACGAGACCACGTCAATCACAGCGATATTGTCCGCTTCGCCCAGGACAAGGTCAACCTGCCCAAGAACAAGGCTGACGAGTACCGCGCGCAGGTCCGTCGGTTGCGTGACCGGCTCACACACTACTTGGCTGAGCATCCGGATTTCGCCCTGCGTAAGATGCTGCTCTCGGGTAGCCTTGCAAAAGGGACGGCCTTACGCTCCCTCAATGACATCGATGTGGGCTGTTACATCAGTGGTGCGGATGCGCCCCAGGACATTGCTGCGCTCCTGGAGTACTTGGCGGAGCGACTGCGAAAGGCGTTCCCGAATTTCAGCCCAGATCAAGTGGCGCCGCAGACCTACAGCGTGACGGTCTCGTTTCGCGGTTCGGGCCTCGACGTCGATGTCGTGCCGATACTCTATGACGGAAACGAGAAATGGTACGGCAACCTTGTAAGTCAAGACGACGGCTCGTTCTTGAAGACCAGCATTCCTCTGCACCTCGAGTTCATTCGGAAGCGGAAAAAGGTGCAGGACAAGCATTTCGCCCAGGTCGTGCGCCTTGTCAAATTCTGGGTGCGGAAGATTAAGCGCGAACAGGATGGGTTCCGATTTAAGTCGTTCATGTGCGAGCTTGTTCTGGCCCACATCGCTGACCAGGGCCTGGATTTCGCCGACTATCCCGAAGCACTACAGCACTTCTTCACCTACTTGGCACGTACCCGTCTCCGTGAGCAGATCGCCTTCGACGACTACTACGACCTGTCGACGGTCGGACCGTATTCCGACCCAGTCCAGATCATCGACCCGGTCAACGAGGAGAACAATGCGGCGCGGCTGTACACCGAGGCTCAGGCAGAGGGGATCACCGAGGCGGCGCTTGACGCTGGCGACGCGATCGATGCGGCGCTGAGGGCGCCGACAAAGGGTGAGACCGTCCGGTACTGGCAAAGAGTGTTCGGACCGGCGTTTCACGTGTGAGCGACGATATGAGTTACTACACTATCACTGAGTCCAGGACCTTCACGGTCACGCATGCTAGACACATCGCCGCGAAGGTCGCGACCGACCTCAAACGACTGCAGCGGCTTTATGGCCAGCCGTCGGATAGCGACATTGCAGACTATGAGACCGAGATGATCGAGTTGCTCAAGGCTGGGTACTTGGACACGGTCTCGTATGGGTTCAAGCGGGACGGCGAGTGGGTTGAGCCAACGCTGCGCTATACGGCTCAAGAGCTCGCGGGCGACGGAGTGAGCGACGACGACCCGGGGCGGGTTCGCCCAGGAGCCGACATTAGCGGGTCGTCCTTTTGTAGCTTCTTGACCTACAGTCCGGCATGGCACGCGCTGACCGATGCAAAGAGGGTCGCATTCAAGAAGAGCTTGCCGTTCCGGAGAACGGGCGGATTCGCGCCAGGTGTCAGCGGCTACCTCGAGGACGACCGGATCTACTCGGCGGGGGGGCGCGCCGTCAGCCGCGCCAGCGTCAGGAGTTTCTAAATGGACACTAGGCCGTCAGTGAACGAGCTGTTTGAGCACCGACTTACGTGCCCGGATTTTGAGCTGAAGGAACGGTTGGCCCGCCTCGTCGGTATCGACGGATATAAGGCACGTCTGACCAAGATGCTCGGCTTGCTGGTCAATCCTGCGGGGTTGAGGACGTGGGCAAAAAGATATCACCCTCGTGCCAACAACGTCGTGAACGCTGTACTCGAGCGGCCACCGCTCGTCATTCTGGCCGGGGACGTCGGCTCAGGCAAAACGGAGTTGGCGGAATCGATCGGCGATGCTGTCGCACGCCAGGAGGACATCGAGATCACGCTGTTTCCGATGAGCCTTTCGACACGAGGCCAGGGGCGCGTCGGTGAGATGACTCAGCTTTTGGCGGCGGCTTTTGGTCATGCGTTCGATGAGGCGAGCCGACTCAAAGCTGCCGGTGGGGGAGCGCGGGGCGCGGTCATTCTCCTGGTTGATGAGGCTGACGCACTGACACAGTCACGCGAGGCGACGCAGATGCACCATGAGGATCGAGCTGGTGTGAATGCCTTCATTCGGGGGGTTGACAGGTTAGCCCGGGCTCGGTTGCCGGCGGCGGTGATCATGTGCACAAACCGCTTGGGTGCTCTCGATCCGGCCGTGCGGCGGCGGGCTGCCGACGTGTTGCTCTTCGGGCGGCCCGATGATTCAGATCGTCATGTCGTCCTACGTCAACCGCTCAAGGAGCTTGGCTTCTCGGATCCAGAGGTCCACGCCGTGGTGGCGGCAACGGGCGCGCGCGAGGGCCTGGACTATGGGTTCACATTCTCTGACCTGACGCAGCGTCTGTTGCCGGCAATAGTGCTGGATGCCTATCCGGATCGATCGGTGGGAGCTACGCGGGCTCTGGAGATCGCGACTGCGATGGAACCCACGCCGCGCTTTGAGGCCGGCGTTGGGTGAGGAGTCACCGGACCCCGAGGTGTATTTTGCCTTGGGGAACCATGAGATACCTAGGAGCGCAAACCGTTATAGACAGGACACATCAGATGTCAGACTCTGTAATCGGATTGATGGATGTATTGAGATACACAAACGTGATCGTCCTTGTTCTCGTGGCGATAGGCGCAAGCATTCTTTGGCTCACCGGTATAGCTCCCGCATTGCTTCGTCTGGGCATGGGGCTAGCACGCCGAGAGATCGCCATCTTCGCTAGTAGCGACATGGCAAAGAGCTTGACTCAACTGCTGCTCGACTCGCGGTTGTTTCGAGAACGCAACCTCACTTCGATAGGTCACGATGGGGACATTGAAAAGGGGCGGTCCGCGACGCTGCTCGTCGTTTACTGGCCCGATTGGTCGGAGAACATAGGCGAAGTGCTCACGCAGAAGAGGGATAGTGCCGCCCTGATCGTATATGCACCGCCAGACAAGGGATCCATTCCGAAGGAAACCTTGGCTATGTTGAACAAAAAGCGTAACGTGGTTATCTGTAATTTCCGCGGGCGGCTACTGAACGACATCGTAGTGAGCATGATCACGACAAGCTATGAGGCAAGGTGAGCTGCTACGTGAAGGGTAAGGCAAAGGGCAGGACGGCTCTCCGCGGAAGCCACCGGGTCGGTCCAGTGGCTGCCGGGGTGGGGTCCACACGCTGGAAGGGGCCGCCGGCTTCGGCTTCCGGGCCTGGGGACGAGGTGGGGCGGGTTCGGCAATCGGGAGGGACGGTACTTCGCGCGGCGGCCTGGGAGCCTACCGACAAGTGTCGCGATCGGGCGTTCGCCGCGTGCGGCTGTGCGGTACCGGTGGACGGCCGTTGTCTCGGTCGGCCCGAGCGTTGGCGGGGGCACGTGTTGTGGGGGTGCGCGGACGGTGGAGGCGTTGGGCGGCCCGTAGGCGGCGTGGCGGTCGAAGGGCAGCAGGTTGAGAGCGCCGTCGTTTTGACGCGTTGTGTTCCGGATGAGTGGGCGTGGCGACTGTTGAACGCCGGCCGGCTGTTGGTTGTTGGGTGCGGCGCTTGCGGAAAAGGGCCGGTGAGTGGGCTGCAAGGGAGAATGCGGCGGTCGCCCCGGTGATGCTCTGGGGGTCGGGGGCTTCTGCTCGGCTGGTCGCCCGGGCGTTGTGCTCCGCGTCGATGAGGCTTGGGCCTCGTCGGCGGTCGGGTGGTTCGAGAGGGCGAGGTTCAGTCGGGGGTGTTGACCAACGATATGGTGCTCTGTACTGCCAGCCGTACTGCCAGCCGTTTCGGGTACTGCCAGCCGTTTTCTGACCCCTGGGGACCCGTTGGGATGGGCGAAAAACTCAATGAATACGGCATTTATTGGGTTTTCGGTTTGGCCGTGGACGGATTACGAATCAGCTGCTCTACCAACTGAGCTACGCCGGCATGCGCACGGGAGCGCGGACTCGCGGGGACGTCAGGAGTGGCGGCCCGACCGTCTCTGCGAGTCGACGAGGTGCGAGTGCGGTCACGGGCGCCCCCGGGCGGGACAATGCGGGCACGGCCGTCGGCTGACACTCGCTGCCCCTATTGTAGCCGGTTGCGGCGCGGCGTGCACGACCGCGGTGTGTCGGCGTCCTCCGCGGGCGGCGAGGGCCGGTGCGACTGGCCACGGCGGGCTCGGGGGGCGCCATCGTCCCTCACGGCGCCGGCCTCGGCAGCGCCTCACGGTGGCACTGCACGCATGTCTCCACGATGGTCATGTAGGCGGACGAGACCTCGCCGAGGTCGCCCGCCGCTGCCGCCGCCTCGAGGTCGCGGGCGGCCTGCTCGAACTCGTCGGCGTGGGTGAAGTACTCGGGCGTCGGCGCCGTCATCCAGGCCGCGGTCTCGCTGATGCGCACCAGCTCGGCCGCGTCGCGCTGGACGGCCGGGAGGCGGCCGAGCACGACGGCCCCGAAAAGCCGTTGGGCGAGTTCGAGCTTCTGCCGCATCAGGATGCGCAGGTCCGTCTGCGCCGAGGCGGGCGCGGCCAAGGGCACGAGCAGGGCCAGCACGGCCAGCGTGGCCGCGGTTCGGGCGTATCGTCGCGTTCTTCGGTGAGTCATCTGTTCTCCACTCTAGCATCCCGGCGTCGCGCGGCAGCATCCCGGGTCACGCCGCCGGTGACGTCCGGCGCCTCGCCGGCTGGCGCTGCCGGGCGCGGCCCCGGCGGGCGCGGCCGCTCCCTGCCCGGTCGAGGATCTCGACCGTCCGGGCGTACAGCCGCCGGGCGCGCTTGCGGTCGGCCCCGATGCACACCATGCCGAGCTTGCCGTGGGGCTCGAGGGCCCCGATGAGGTGGAAGACCACGCCCTCCTGGCTCGAGCCGTGGAAGTGCAGCTCCTGCTCGACCGCGATGGCGACGAGGTCGTCGGGGCTCAGGCCCGCGTAGCGGCTCTCGTGGAGGTTGTCGGTGGCCATGTAGTAGCGGGGCTCGCCGGCGCGCGTTCGGTACAGGGCGGTCTCGGGGTCGTAGACGCCGTCGATGAGGAAGTCGAGCATGAGGAAGGGGTGCGTGGTGCCGCCCTTGCGCAGGTTGATCTCGATGGCGTAGGGCTGCCAGCGGCCCTTCTCGCGCACGACCACGAAGTCGACCCCGAAGCGGCCGAGCGCCCCGCGGTCGCGCAGCACGTCGGCCACCCGCTCGCCGGCCCGCTGCAGCCTGGTGCGATAGCGGCGGTCGGCCGGGAACTCGCACCCCACGAACACCTGGCCGGAACGGCCGCCGAGCACCTGCTCGTGGGTCGAGACGACCTCGACCACGCGCCGGGGATCGACGCGGCACTGCACGGACGGCGACCGCACCTCGTCGCCGGTGACGAACGCCTCGACGATGCCGCCCATCTGCCCGAGCTTGTCGGCGTAGCCCTCCCAGGTCTGGTCGGCCGCCTCGAACTCGAGGCGGGTCGGGAGCCGGCGGGCGATGCGCTTCTCCGCGCCGGTCGCCGCGTCGCCCGGCCGGAAGCGGAATCGCGCGTTGCCCTCGCCCGAGAAGCCGTCGTTCAGCTTGACGACGGCGGCGTCGAGCGACGGGCGGCGCTGCTTGAGCGCGGCCAGCGCGGCGGCCACGTCGCGGCCGTCCCTGAGCGCCTCGAACCCGTCGGGCACCTGGACCCCGGCCTCCTTGAAGAGCCGGCGCCCGCCGGTCTTCGAGCCGAGGTCGTTGAGGGCCGGGTCGCACCCGTAGAGGGGGATGCCGAGCCTGACCGACAGCGTCTGCTCGAGCGGCGTGACGTTGAAGCAGACGAGGTGGGCGAGGGCGGGGTCGCCCAGGGAGGTCTGCAGCCGCCGCATTACCGACCGGCTGCCGAGGATCTTGGCGGTCAGCGGCGTGGGCGAGGCGTCGCCGCACGTGACGAGGGTCAGGCGCTGCCGGGCGTGGCTGTGCGGCACCCCCGCCAGCAGGTGCAGATAGTAGTCGACGATGGTCGGGTGCACCGGCACGCTGGTGGCGTACACGACGCGCGTGTACGGCATGCGCAGCAGCATGAGCAGGCAGAGCAGGCGCTCCTCGTAGAGCGCGACGCCGCGGACCTTGGCGAGGGTGTCGGCGTCGAGGCTGAGGCTGGGCACGACGACGACGGTCCTCGGGGCGAGGCGATCGGCGAAGACCCGCCGGTACAGCGGCTCCAGACGCTGCTGCAGCTCGGCGAAACGCTGGCGTTCGCTGTCGGATCCCGGCTCGGGATGGCGCATCGGCGTGCGTCATCATACGACGTGAAGGCGGGAGCATGAAGATCGCCGCGGACGGGCCGGGCTCGGCCGGGCTACTCCCCGGGGGCGGTTGGCGTCGGCAGCACGACGCGCTCGATCGTCTGGAGACGCTGCTCCACGTTCTGGAGATGCTGCTCGACGTTCTGGAGACGCTGCTCGACGGTCTGGAGACGCTGCTCGACGGTCGAGAGACGCTGCTCGACGTTCTGGAGACCCTGCTCGACGGTCCGGAGGCGCTGTTGGACCTGCCCGAAGCCGATCTCGACCGCCCGCAGGCGGTCGTCCAGCCCGTCGAGGCGGGCGTGCACGGCACCCATCTGCGTCACCAGCAGGCCGGCCAGCACGCCGCCGGTGCCGAGGATGGCGGTGACGATGGCAACGCCGGTCCCGACGACCCACCTCGTGTCGGCGCTCATCGTGACGAGTGTAGCACAGACGACGAAGGTGCGTGTCGGAAACAGAACGGGCGAACCAAGGCGAGCCGGCCCGAGCGGGACCATCGGAACCCCGCCGGCGGCGGTTGGACGGCGGCGCGCGGCACGCGGTACACTGGCGAGTTACGGTACCGCACGGGACGATGCGCGGGGACCGGCGGCTCGCCGGGTCGCCGGGCGTCCGCCGGCGGGCGGCGGATCTCGCATGCCAGAAGACCGAGCGGCAGCCGCGAACGGGCACCTCGTCATTCGGGGCGCCCGTACGCACAACCTCAAGAACATCGACCTGACGCTGCCCGCGGGCCGGCTGATCATCGTCACCGGGGTCAGCGGGTCGGGCAAGTCGTCGCTCGCCTTCGACACCATCTACGCCGAGGGGCAGCGGCGGTACGTCGAGTCGCTGTCGGCCTATGCGCGGCAGTTCCTCGAGCGGATGGAGAAGCCCGACGTCGACCACATCGACGGCATCTGCCCCGCCATCGCCATCCGTCAGAAGAACAGCGTGCGCAACCCGCGGTCGACGGTGGGCACCACGACCGAGATCCACGACTACCTGCGGCTGTTCTTCGCCCGCATCGGGCGCACGATCTGCCGGCAGTGCGGGCGCGAGGTGGAGCGGGAATCGGCCGAGGCGGCGGCGCGCGAGCTCGCGGCCCTGCCGGCGGGGACGCGGCTGCTGCTGGGGTTCGACTACGCGGTGGACGGCGCCGACGCCGCGATACCCGCTGGCGGGGACGGGGAGGGGTCGGAGTTGCGGGATCGGTCGGAGTCGGGGGATCGGTCGGAGTCGGGAGAGGCAGCCGGCCCGGCGGCCCCATCGGCCCGCGGCGGCATCGAGACGGGCCGGCCGGAGCCCGACGATCGGTCGGAGTCCGGCCATTGGTCGGAGCCCGGCGACGGGTCGGCGGACGGGGCAGAGCAGGGTGAGCGGTCGCCGGCGGACGGGTCAGGTCCGGCGGAGCGGTCGGCCCCCGGGGAGGCCTCGGCGGATGCCCCGGTCGCCGCCGCGGGCGATCCGGTCGCCGCGGCCATGGCGAGCCTGCGCAAGCGCGGATTCGCCCGCCTCATCGTCGACGACGGCGACGCGGGGGACGACGGCGGCGGCCGGGTGGCCCGCCTCGACGAGATCGACCCCGCCCGACTCGCGGGCCGCCGGTCGCTGCGCATCGTGCTCGACCGGGTGCGCGTGGGCCCCGACCTGCTGGGGCGGATGACCGACTCCATCGAGACCGCGTACCTCGAAGGCGGCGGCTCGGCGTTCGCCCTCGAGGTCGACCGCGACGGGCGCCCCGCGGCCGAGCACCGGTTCAGCGAGCGCTTCGAGTGCCGGGCCTGCGGCATCGGCTACGAGGCGCCGCAGCCGCGCCTCTTCTCGTTCAACAACCCCTTCGGGGCGTGCCCCACCTGCCACGGCTTCGGCAACGTCATCGAGCTCGATCTGAACCTCGTGGTGCCGGACCCCACGAAGTCGATCCGGCGGCAGGCCGTCGAGCCGTGGAGCAAGCCCGAGTACCGGCCCCAGCTCACCCGGCTGATGCGAGCGGCCAAGGACGGCGCGGTGCGGCTGGACACCCCGTGGAGCGAGCTGACCGACGCCGAGCGCGACTTCGTCGTCGAAGGCGACGGGGCCGGCTACGCGGGCGTCCGGGGCTTCTTCGCGTCGCTCGAGCGCAAGAAGTACAAGATGCACGTCCGGGTGTTCCTGAGCCGCTACCGCGGCTACGTGACGTGCCCGGGCTGCGACGGGACCCGGCTGCGGCCCGAGGCCCGCGGCGTGCAGGTGGCGGGGCGGACCATCGACGAGGTGTGCGCCCTGACGGTGGGCGAGGCGGCTGCGTTCTTCGAGGGCCTCGGGCTGAGCGACGGCGAGCGGACGGTGGCCGACCGGCTGGTGCGCGAGATAGGGCGGCGGCTGTCGTTCCTGCGCGACGTGGGCCTCGACTACCTGACCCTCGACCGCCTCTCGTCGACCCTGTCGGGCGGCGAGGCGCAGCGCATCAACCTCGCGACGGCGCTGGGCTCGGCCCTCGTCGGCACCCTCTACGTGCTCGACGAGCCGTCGATCGGCCTGCATCCGCGGGACAACGAGCGGCTCATCGCCATCCTGCGGCAGCTTCGCGACCAGGGCAACACGGTGCTGGTGGTCGAGCACGACGCCGACACCATCCGCACCGCCGACGTCGTCGTCGACCTGGGCCTGGGGGCGGGCGAGCAGGGGGGGCGGGTCATCCACGCGGGCCCGTTCGACGCCCTGCTGGAGGAGCCGCAGTCGCTGACCGCCAAGTACATGCGCGGCGACCTGGCGATCCCGCTGCCGTCGAGCCGGCGGAAGCACCCGCAGCCCATGGCGATCCGGGTCGCCGGCGCCCGCGAGCACAACCTGCGGGGCATCGACGTCGAGATTCCCCTGAACACGCTGACCTGCGTCACCGGGGTCAGCGGGTCGGGGAAGTCGACGCTGGTGCACGATGTGGTGTACGCGGCCATCAAGCGGCAGAAGGGGGGGTGGGACAAGCGGGTCGGGCGCCACGACCGCCTCGACGGGGCCGAGCTGGTGAC
Organism: Vicinamibacteria bacterium; assembly: GCA_022820675.1. Classification (GTDB taxonomy): domain Bacteria; phylum Acidobacteriota; class Vicinamibacteria; order Vicinamibacterales; family UBA8438; genus JAJEEA01. The sequence goes on from JAJEFC010000235.1 coordinate 9,892, forward strand.
CGACGTCACCCTCGTCGACCAGACCCCCATCGGGCGCACCCCGCGGTCGAACCCGGTCACCTACCTGAAGGCGTTCGACCCCGTCCGCGAGCTGTTCTCGCACACCCGCGACGCCCGCGCGGCCGGCCTCACCCCCGGCCACTTCTCGTTCAACGTGCCCGGCGGGCGGTGCGACGTGTGCGAGGGCGAGGGGGTGGTGCGGGTGGAGATGCAGTTCCTCGCCGACGTGTTCGTGCCCTGCGACGAGTGCGACGGCCGTCGCTTCAAGCCGCAGGTGCTCGACGTGCGCTACCGCGGCCGCAACGTCGACGACGTGCTCGACATGACGGTGCGCGAGGCCCTCGCGTTCTTCGCGGGGTCGCCGAAGATCTGCCGGCGGTTGCGGCTGCTCGACGAGATCGGGCTGGGCTACCTGCGGCTCGGCCAGCCCGCGACGACCCTGTCGGGGGGCGAGGCGCAGCGCATCAAGATCGCGTCGCACCTCGCCGCGCGCAGGGCCGACCGCGCCCTGTACATCCTCGACGAGCCGACGACGGGGCTGCACTTCGACGACGTCGCCAAGCTGCTCGCCGCGTTCGGCAAGCTGCTGCAGGCGGGGAACAGCATCCTCGTCATCGAGCACAACCTCGACGTCGTCAAGTCGGCCGACTGGGTCATCGACCTGGGGCCGGAGGGCGGCGAGGGCGGGGGGCAGGTGGTGGCGGCCGGCACCCCCGAGCAGATCGCGATGGCCGAGGGGTCGCACACGGGCCGCCACCTGCGCCCGGTCCTCTGTCGCGAGCAGGCCGAGGGGTAGGCGGCGGCCGCAAGGTCGCCGCCGGCGCCCCGGAGCGGATCGCCGCGCCCGAGGGGGCGCACCCGGGTGCCCCCTGCGCCCGCGAGCAAGCCGAGGCGTAGGGCGGCGGCCGCAACGTCGCCGCCGGCACGCCCGAGCAGATCGCCATGGCGGGGAGTCGCGCACGGGGCGCCCCCTGCGCCCGGTCCTCCGTCGCGAGCAGACCCGAGGGGTGAGGGCAGGCGCCGTTCCACCCGAGCCCGGCAGGCCGGTGGGTCGTCGGCGGGCAGGCCGCGGGTGCACGTCAGATTTGTTGGAGAGCCTGAGGCTGCTTGGTGGCTCTTCATTCCCGGAAGTCTCGAACAGCCGCGGAGCTTTCGGCCGTGCAGCGCGATGTCGGCGTCGGCCTGCGATGGTCCAGCCCATGCCGGTCCCAACAATGCTGACGTGCACCCGGCCGCCGCCGGCGCGGCGGTCGGGGCCGCGGCGTTGTGGTACGATCCGACCTTTTGCATCGTGGGTTCACTGAACATCGGTGCGGACCGGACGGCGGTCCGTGCGTCGCATTGTCGTCATGGAATCGATTCAAGCAACACGCCTGCGCAAGGGCATGCTCGTCAAGCACAACGATGACCTCTACCGCGTGATGGACGTCACGCACCTGACCCCGGGCAAGGGGAAGGCGTTCGTGCAGTCGCGGATGCGGAACGTGAAGGCGGGCACCCTGCTCGACCACAAGTTCCGGTCGGCCGAGTTCGTCGAGCGGGCGGCCCTCGACGACCGCGAGATGCAGTTCACGTACCGCGACGGCGACGCGTTCCACTTCATGGACCTCGAGACCTACGAGCAGGTGGAGATGACCGCCGACACCCTCGGCGACTCGGTCCACTACCTGCTGCCGGAGGCGACCATCCGCGTGTCGCTGTACGAGGGCGAGCCGATGGGGCTGGACCTGCCGACGACGGTCGAGCTGACGGTGCAGGAGACGGCGCCGGCCATCAAGGGGGCCACCGCCAACGCGCAGCTCAAGCCCGCGACCCTCGAGACCGGCCTCGTCGTGCAGGTGCCGCCGTTCATCAGCAACGGCGACCGCGTTCGCGTGAACACCGAGACCGGCGAGTACCAGTCGCGGGCATGACCGCCCGCGGGCGGGAGGCGGAATCCGTGGCTGACGGTGAGCTGTTCTCCAGTTTCGTCGATTCGGTCCTGCCCGCCGCCCTGTGGATTCTGGGGGCGGGGTTCCTCGTCGCCAACCTCCGGCTGCTGGGCCGGTTCCTGCGGTTCCTGCGCCTGCGCTCGAGCGCGATCCTGACGTGGGAGGGCCGGCGCACGTCCTTCTACGAGGTGTCGCTCGGGTTCGGCATCCTCCTCGGCCTCCTCGCGTTCATGAAGCTCGTGGTCTGGGACCGTCCCCTGACCGACGCGTTCGCCGAGGCGATGGCCTTCATCTACTACGGCTACGCCTTCCCCCTGAGCCTGCGCATCGGGCGCGGCTTCTACGACACCGGCGTGTGGTCCAACAAGGGGCTCCTGCCCTACGGCCAGATCGGCGGCCTCTCGTGGCAGGAGGGGGCAGAGCCGCGGCTGGTGCTGATCGACCGCGTGCGGAACCTGGTGCGGCATCTCGACGTGCCGCGGGAGCACTACGGCGAGGTGCGGCGCCTCCTGCGCGACAAGATCGCGGCCCAGGACATCCGCTTCGAGGGGCAAGGGCTCGACCTCGGTTTCGACGAGCGGGAAGTGGTGTGAGGCCGGGGCCCTCGTCACGCGGCGCCGGGCGGCGCCCGGGCGCCTGCCGTCGTCCTTCGCGCGCGGCGTGACGACGCGCCCTCCCGTCGGTATGTCACGGTCTCGAGTCGACGGTTGCCGCTCGGAAACATCCCGATGGTTCGGGCCGGAGCCTCCGGTTCCGCGGCGGGTTCGGCGACCGCCGGCCGCTGCAAGGGTACTCCGCCGGCACGCCGCTACCGGAACCACTCGAGAACGATGCCGATCAGGCCGGGGCCGCTGGCCGTGGGATCGCCGAGCCAGTCGGGCGGGGTGAGCCAGACGAACGCGAGGATGGCGATGACCATGAGGTCGTACTGCCACGTGGCCCGCTCGAACGTCCAGAACAGGGCGTGCCAGACGGCGCGCGCCGGCAGCGTCAGCAGTCGCTGCACGGTCATTGCGCCCTCGCCTTCCCGCCCCTCGACCGGCGCCTGACGGCTCCGCCCACCGTCCAACCCACCCGCCGGGAATCTGCCCCGTTCACGGTGCGGCCTCCTCGTGCGGAGAGCGTCGCCCGATGGTCCGCTCGCCGCGCCACCGGGAATCCGCCGTTCACGACGCCGCCTCCTGGGCCTTGAGGGCCCGCCATGTGAAGTAGATGCGGTCGAGGACGGTGACGATCGACAGCACCAGGATGACCCACAGCACCGCGCCCATCCGGTTCGTGAACGCCCCGATCATCACCAGCACGATGCGCTCGGGACGCTCCATTAACCCGACCTTGCACTTGTCGATCATCGACTCGGCGCGGGCCCGCGTATAGCTCGTCATGACCGAGAACATCATCGCGAAGGCCGCGATCATCACGTAGTCGGTGCGCCCGAGCTGCGCGTAGAGGTAGATGACGCCGATGAAGAGCGACAGGTCGGAGAAGCGGTCCATCACCGAGTCCCAGAAGCCGCCGAACCGCGACGCCAGGTTCGTCGCCTCGGCCACCTTGCCGTCGATGAAGTCGAAGATGTTGGCCACCAGCATGACGAAGCCGGCGGTGACGAACTCGCCCTGCGCGAAGAACCAGGCCGCGACGAAGTTGATGAACACGCCGACCAGCGTGAGCACGTTGGGGTGGATGCGCAACGCCACGCACGCCCGGATGATGGCGCGGAGCGGGAACATGCAGGCGGCGCCGATGGCGCCTGTGAACGTCATGGTGGGGAGATGCGGTGCCGGCCCGGAAAGCGTTGCCCCTGGCAGCCACGGCCCTGCCTGCCGCACCGGCCAACCCTGCTGCCGGTTCGCCCCGCTTCCGCGGCGCGGACTGATAGGATACCGTCGGTGCGCCGGCCGACCGGTGCGGCGCTCCCCCGACGGCACGAACCCCGCAGTTTAGCCCATGGCCATTCGTGATCTCAAGGAGCGGATCGCGGCCCTGCCCGAGCAGCCCGGCGTCTACCTGTACCTCGACCCGGCCGGCGAGACCCTCTACGTGGGCCGGGCGCGCTCGCTGCGGGCGCGGGTGCGCAGCTACCTGGGGGCCTACGGGTCGAGCCCCAAGACCGACGCGCTGCTCGACGAGGTGACGCGTCTCGAGGTGATCGTCACCGACTCGCTGGTCGAGGCCCTGGCCCTCGAGGCCCACCTCATCAAGCAGCGGTCGCCGCGGTTCAACATCCTGCTCCGCGACGACAAGAACTACCCGTACCTGCAGTTGACCACCGGCGAGGCGTTCCCGCGGGTGTTGGTGGCGCGCCGGGTCGACCCCCGCGACGGGCACACCTACGCGGGGCCGTTCCTGCCCGCGACCTTCGCGCGGAAGACGATGTCGCTGACCCACAAGCTGTTCGGCATCCGGTCGTGCAACGAGGTCATCAACGGCCGCCGGGGGCGCGCCTGCCTGGAGTACGACATCAAGCGCTGCGTGGCGCCCTGCGTCGAGAGCCTGTGCACGCCGGAGCAGTACGCCGAGGCGGTCGAGCACACGAAGCTGTTCCTCGAGGGCCGGAACGACGAGCTCGTCGCCGACCTGAAGCGGCGGATGCTGGCGGCGTCCGAGGACCTGCGGTACGAGGAGGCGGCCCAGACCCGCGACGCCATCCGGACCGTCGAGACCCTGCGCGACCGCCAGCAGAAGATGTCGTCGGTGCGGCTCGGCGACCGCGACGCCTTCGGGGTCAAGGTGGGCCCCTCGGGCGCGGTCATCCAGGTGTTCCAGATGCGGGGGGGGCGGGTCATCGAGCGCGTCGAGCTGGCCGCCGATCTGCCGGCGGGGGCGGGCTCGCCGGAGCGGGAGACGGTGCAGGCGGCGGTGCAGCAGTTCTACGAGGAGCGGACCGCGCCGCCCGAGGTGCACGTGCCGGTCGAGATCGACGAGCCCGAGGCGCTGGCGAGCTGGCTGGGCGAGCGGGCGGGGCGGAAGGTGCGCATCGGCGTCCCCAAGCGGGGCGAGAAGCGGGGGCTGCTCGACCTCGCCACTCGCAACGCGGCCCTCGCCTACCGGTCGCGCTACAGCGACGAGGCCCGCGCCGGCGCCGCCGCCCTCGACGAGCTGCGGGAGGTGCTGGGCCTGCCGGCCGCGCCCCGGCGCATCGAGTGCTTCGACATCTCGACCCTGCAGGGGGCCGAGACGGTCGGCTCGATGGTGGTCTGCGAGGACGGGCGGGCGGTGCGCAAGGAGTACCGGAAGTACCGCGTGCGGGGCACGAGTTGGGGGGAGGAGCGTACCAGCCCGCCGGGCGCCCCTCCGCCCCGCCGCCGGCGCGGCGGGAAGGGCAAGGCCTCCGCCGCGGCCGGCCGGGCCTCCGGCGCGACGAGCCAGGCCTCCGG
>JAJEFC010000327.1 GCA_022820675.1 Vicinamibacteria bacterium
CGCGGCCGGCCGGCTCGACCGCGCCGTCGCCACCGCGGAGAGGGCCCTCGGCCTCGTGCCGGCGGGCCGCGACGACATGGCCGCGATCATCCGCGAGCGGCTGGAAGGGTACCGTGCCGCCCTGCGGACCTCGCCGGGCCGCCGGTAGACTCTCTCCGCCGGGCGTGGCCTCTTCAGCTCGTCGGTCCGAGGCGGAGCCGCGCCGGATTCTCAGGTGTGATCGAACCTCATGGTATCGTGGTTCGAACCCCGGACGACGGCGCGGGTCGTGGGCGGGCCGGTGCCGGGGAGTCGTTCGTCGGCGGACGAGGAGGCTGCGTTGGAGTTCTGGCAAATCGTCACGATCGGTACGCAAGCCATCGTTGCGGCGGCCACCGTGGGGGTTCTGTGGCTCGCCGCCCGCAAGGACAGCAGAGACGCCAGAACCGAGTTTCAACAAGCCGTCGAGACGCTCATGGCCGGCAAGCTGGAAGCCATGGACGGAAGGATCGCCGGCAAGCTGGAAGCCATGGACGTCAAGATCGACAGCAGGCTGGAAGCCATGGACGGCAAGATCGACAGCATCCGCACCGAGAACGCCGACATCAAGGTGCGCCTGAACGCCATCGAGGAGCATCTCCGGCAGCGCCGAGCCAGGTGACGCTTCCGGGTTCTCTGCCGGCCGGTTGACGCCGCATGTCACGCCGACGCCGCCCCGCGCCCCGGTCTCGCCCCCCGGCGGCGCCGCCCCGTCCGGGCGGCTCGGTCGGTGCGCACGGCGGCCGGGCCTCGACCGGCGGATTCGGCCGCACCGCCCTCGCCATCTTCGGCCTCGCCCTCGCGGTCCGCATCGTCCACGTCTGGCAGCTCCGCTCGGCCCCGTTCTTCGACCTCGCGATGGGCGACGCGCAGAGCTACCACGCGTGGGGCCTGGAGATCGCGGGCGGGGACTGGCTGGGCGGCGAGACCTTCTACCAGGCGCCGCTCTATCCGTACTTCCTCGGGCTCGTCTACACCCTCTTCGGCCCCAGCCTGCTCGCGGTGCGCCTGGGCCAGATCGTGCTGGGCTCGGCCGCCTGCGCCCTCCTCGCGATGGCCGGGAACCGGCTCTTCTCGAGGCCGGCGGGCATCGTCGCGGGCGTGATGCTGGCGATCTACGCCCCGGCGATCTTCTTCGACGGCCTGGTCCAGAAGACCGCGCTCGGCCTGTTCCTGCTGTGCCTCCTCCTCGCCCTGCTCGCCCGGCTCGTCACCGAGCCGGGCCGGCCCCGGGCGTGGCTGTGGCCCGGCGTGGTGCTGGGCGCCCTCGTGCTGACGCGCGAGAACGCCCTCGTCTTCGCCGCGGTGCTGCTGGGCTGGCTCGTCGTGTCGCGCGACACGGGGCGGCGGCACCTCGCGCGGGCGGGGGCACTGGCCTTGGGGCTGGCCCTCGTGCTCCTGCCGGTGGCGGCGCGGAACCTGGCGGTCGGCGGCGAGTTCCTGCTGACGACGGCCCAGTTCGGACCCAACTTCTACATCGGCAACAACCCCGACGCCGACGGCACCTACCGCCCCCTCGTGCCGGGGCGCGGCGACCCCCGGTTCGAGCGCCGCGACGCGACGCAGATCGCGGAGCGGGAGGTCGGGGCGCCGCTGACCCCCGGGCAGGTGTCGAGCTACTGGACGGGCCGGGCGCTCGAATACGTCCGCACCCAGCCGGGAGACTGGCTGCGGCTGACCGGGCGCAAGGCGCTGCTGACCCTGAACGGGTCGGAGGTGGCCGACACCGAGGACCAGCTCAGCCACGCCGACTGGTCGCTGCCGCTCCGCCTCGCCGGCCGCGTCTGGCACTTCGGCCTGCTCGCGCCGCTCGGGGTGGCGGGCATCTGCCTGACGTGGAGTCGGCGCCGGCAGCTCCGGCCGCTCCACCTGATGCTCGCCGCCTACGCGGCGAGCGTGGTGGCGTTCGCGGTGATGGGGCGCTACCGCCACCCCCTGGCCCCGCTGCTGATGCTCTTCGCCGCGGCCGGGGCGGCGGCGGTGTGGGAGATGGCGAAGCGGGAGAAGCGGACGGGATGGACCCGCCAGACGGCCTGGGCGGGCGCGGCGGCGGCCGGCCTGCTCGTCGTCTGCAACTGGCCGGTGCTCTCGATGGGCGACATGCGGGCCATCACCGCCCTCAACGTGGGGACCGAGCTGCAGGCCGAGGGCCGGCTCGACGAGGCGGTCGAGCAGTACCGGCAGGTGCTGGCCCTGACCCCCGACGACGCCCTCGCCCACAGCAACCTCGGCACCGCCCTCGCCGCCCAGGGGCGGCTCGACGAGGCGGTCGGCCACTACGAGCGGGCGCTGGCCCTGGCGCCGGGGGATGCCGACACGCACTCGAACCTGGGCAACGCCCTGCTCTCGCTCGGCCGCGCCGCCGAGGGCGTCGAGAGCCTGAGGCGGGCCCTCGACATCGACCCCGGCTCGGCCGAGGCCCACGCGGTCCTGGGCATCGCCCTGCACGACGGCGGCGAGCTCGACGAAGCCATCGTGCAGCTTCGCCGCGCCATCGACCTCGGCATCGTCTCCGCCGAGCTGCACAACCGCCTGGGCATCGCGCTCGGGTCGCAGGGCCGGCTCGACGAGGCGACGGTCGAGCTCCGTCGCGCCGTCGACCTCGAACCGGGCAACGTCGACGCCCACGCCAATCTGGGCACCGCCCTCCAACTGCAGGGGCGTCTGGACGAGGCGGTGGCGCAGTTCCGGGAAGCGTTGCGGATCGCGCCGGACCATCCGGACCTGCAGGCCAGGCTCGACGCCGCCCTCGCCGAGCGCGCGGGGCGTTGACGGCTCAGGCCGGGTCGGTCTCGAGCAGCTTCTTCTCAATCTCCTTGACGTTGACCCCCGGCGCGAAAAGACTCGAATACGTTGCGATGCGCTCGCGGATGCGCTGTCGCTCGTTCCGAAGCGCCTTCTTGATCCCCTTTCGGAGCGCCTTCTCGACCGCGGCCTTCCTGATCTCCTCACGCGTCTCGAACATCCTTCGCCCCCAATCGAACACCGCCGCGAGCGGAACCACGAACGCCCAGTACAAACGGGAAACCGCAGTTTCGAAGCTCCGGTACGCCCAGGAACCCGATTCCGACCAGAGCTGGAGAATCGCCACGCTGGCGCATCCCACCACAGCGAACCCGAGGGCCTGGAAACCAATGCCCCGTTCGGACGTGTGACTCGTCGTGCCGGCTGTCTCCATCGACGATACGTCGATGCAAACATGTTGCCACGAACAACGCGACCGACGGAACACGAACGACTACTCCAGCTCGTCGTCCTGCCACGGAACGCGGCACGGCTCGCCGCGGAGATACCGCGCCAGGTTGGCGGACATGCGCCGCACCGCCGCCGACTGCCCCGCCTCGGACGCGACGGACATCGCGAGGCGCTGCCACTCGAGCGCCACCGCGAACTGCCCCAGCTCGGCGTAGGCCATCGCCATCGTCTCGGCGACGGCGGTCGTGCGGAGGCTCTCGGCCAGGGCCTGCGCCAACGCCAGCGCCCGCGCGCCGTCGCGCAGCGTGTCGTCGGGGGCGGCGGCGAGCAGCCGGGCGAGGGCGATGGGGAACGCCGGCTCCCACGGATGCCGGCGAACGCCGACCTCGAGCCGATCGCGCGCCTCGCGGTAGCGCGCCAGCTCGACCAGAGCCAGCACCTCGCCGAAGCGGGCGTCGCGCCGGTCCGGGACCTGCTCGTAGTAGGCGAGGGAAGCCGCGGCGCGTCCCGACCGGCGCAACGCCTCGGCGAGGCGGAAGTGCGCCTCTCCGCCGGCGGGGGCCTCGGACGCGGCCAGCGTGTAGTGGCCGATGGCCTCGTCCACGCGGCCGCCCGCCTCGCGCACGGCGCCGATGGTGAGCTGGACCCGCGCCGTCAGGGCCGGATCGAGCCGCGCCGCCTCCGCGAGGTACGCCACCGCCGCCTCCGCGTCGTCGCCCGACAGGTGCAGGGCCATGCCCAGGTACCAGTTGAGCAGGGGGTCGCCCGGCGCCAGCGCGAGGGCCTGCCGGAACCGGGCGAGGGCCTCCGGCCAGTCGCCGACGGCGGCGGCGTCCAGTCCCCGCGCCCGGTGGTCCTCCGCGCCGGCCGGGGCGCCG
>JAJEFC010000293.1 GCA_022820675.1 Vicinamibacteria bacterium
GTCACAGCCATCGCAGGTCTCCCTTCCCAAGGCACCGTACCAGAACGCCGCGCGAATGTCCAGAAGGGAGCGCGCATGGAGGAGGACCAGCGCGTACCGTCGGCGTGCTCGGGTCGGGCGGCGGCCCGAGAGAGGCGGACCTAGCCCTCACCGAACGCTGTCACCCCTCAAAACGCACTGACGAGGGAGTGTCCACGGGCATAAACCCTTATGAATGAGTGAGATAGCAACCTACGGAAAAGAGCCGCACCCATCGATGATCGGGCAGTCAAGTCCACCTCCACCAACAGAAAGCTCTCAACGGTCCCAGTGGTCCAGGAGGGCGGCTTGCGGCCGGATAGGGAGGTCGCACGCTCGCGAAAGAGCTCGCACCATGTCAAGCCGTGTTTCGGGGAGACAGCGTCTTCCGCAACGTTGAAGATCATGATATAGCCGATCACGATCTCCGGCGAGTGAAGCTGGGCGTTCGCGACTTCGCCGATCAGGTCGTCGATTCGGTTGGGAACGGTGCCCCCGAGATTCTTCAGAAGCGATTTCAGGGAAATCCCCAGTCGGTACTTGCCGTCGTAGCGCCACGCCACGTCCCATTTCTTCTCGCGGCTGGCGCCGGGAATCGATGCCTCTTTCTCGACATCCTCGAGGCCAAGGCGCGTCAGCTCCTGGACGCAGTAGTCCGCCAAGACGTCCAGGCGAGAGGTCGAGGTGCTGCGCTTCTCGGTGACGGCTACCCGGTAGAGGTCGTCAACGGCGTCTTGGGCGGTAATCATGTGTAGATCGGCTACGCTGTGGCAGGTAATCGGGGTTCGGTGTCGACTTGGCCGGCGTTGACGGAGGCTGTGGTCAGCAGGCTGGTGGTGTCGTTGCGCAGGCGGGAGAGAGCTTTCTCGTAGTACACCGGGTCCACTTCGATGCCGACGCTGTTGCGGCCGCAGGCGCCGGCGGCGACTTGGGTGGAAGCCGTCCCACTGAAGGGATCGAGCACGGTGTCGCCCACGAAGCTGAACATCCTGATGAGGCGGTCGGCGAGTGCGACGGGATAGGGCGCGGGATGGTCGCGGGTGGACGCGCCGGCGATGTCGGTCCAGACCTGCCGGAACAGTTGCTTGAAGCTGGCCTCCGGAAGCAGGCTGAGCGTTCGCGCGGCGAGGCCTGGTCTCCTGTATCCACCCGGCTTGCGCTGCATCAGGATGAACTCGATATCGTTCTTGATCACAGCGTTGGGCTCGTACGGCTTGCCGAGGAAGCCGGCGGTTCCCCGCTGCACTTCGTGCGCGGCGTTGGCGATCTTGTGCCAGATGATCGGCGCCAGGTTGTCGAATCCGAGCGTGCGGCAGCGGTCCTGGATGGAGGCGTGGAGAGGAACCACGGTATGACGGCCGTTGTTCCGGCGGCGGGACAGACAGACGTCACCCACGACGCAGATGAGCCGCGCGCCGGGCACGAGCGCCCTGTGACACCGGCGCCAGACTGTATCGAGTTGATCGAGGAATTCGTCGTAGTCGGTGATCCAGCCAAGTTGGCCGGCGCCGCGGCGGTACTGCTTGAGGGTCCAGTACGGCGGCGACGTGACCACGAGGTGTACCGACTCGGGGGGCAGGACGGCGTGTCTGGCGTCGCCGAGCAACAGCCGATGGCGGGTTGGCACCTGCCCGACGGCGGCCGCGATCGCCCGCATGGCCGAGGGGTCCTTCGCGAGGCGCGGCAGATCACGGGCCGGGTCCGCCAAGCGCCTGAACCGTTCCGGAACGAAGGTGTCGAGCCGCGTGTTGGTGCTCATCTCGCTTGGCGTTACGGAGACGTGGCGCTTACAGGCCCATCACTGCATCGTAGCACGGTCTCTGCGGCTACGAGTGTCGACCCGTGATACTCATGGAGTCGTGCAGAGTCGCGACGGCGGGTAGGCGGTGAGCCGAAGCGCTCCGCCGGCCCATCATGAAGATTCATGGCACCTCGTCACTCTCGCCGCAGGCGGACACTGGTCGGCGTGCTTCTGATGACGCTGATGTCCGTTTCGACCGCCGGCCAGCAGCCCCGTCTGGCCGCCGGCTACTGGACCCGGGGGCTGTCGGGCGGCTGGGGCGACGCCTGGCAGTACGGCGTTCCGGGTTGGGGGAAGACGGAGAGCGACGTCCGCTTCGCGGCGTTCCACCCGCAGCTCGGACGGTTCGTCACCGACCACCTGGAGATCCATGGCGAGGCCGCGCTGCTGGCCTACGACCGGCCGGCCGCGGCCGTCAGCGGGGGGCTCGGTCTGGGGGGCCGTTATCACGTGTGGCGGGACCGGCGATGGACGCCCTACGTCGCCGGCGGGGCGGGGCTGCTCTGGACGTCGCTCGACGTGGCGGAGATCGACCGCGTCTTCAACTTCCAGATCGTCTACTGCACGGGGATCCGAATCGTGCCGCGGCGGGGGCCGGGCCTGATCGTCGAGCTCCGCAATCACCACATCTCCAACGCCGGCACGGCGGGGGAGAACCTGGGCCTGAACGCGGCGGTGGTGATGGCCGGGGTCCAATGGGTCCTGCGTCCGGCCGACTGACGCCGCCGAGGCCGGACCCCGGGGGACGCATCGGTCGGGAGCCGCGAGGGTCGCGGGAACGGTCCATGGCGAGTGCTCGGACCGGACCGAAACCCGGCAGTCGGTGTCCAAGCCATCGACAGTGCCTCCCGCGCGCCCGGAAGACGTTGCCGGCGCGCGGCCGACGCCGGCGGGCGGCGGGGTGCCTCCCCGGACCCTCCAGGGAGGACGTCGCGACCGACTTCCTCGAGCGCGAACGTCCGGCGCTCGCCCTCCCGCTCGATGTCGGGGGCGGTGGATGATGAGGGGGCCGCGGTGGCCGTCGGCCCCGCGAGCGGTCGGCGGGGCACGGCCTTCCTCGTCGAGGAAGCGCGCTGCGCGGCGGCCGAGCGGCTCGCGCAAGGGGGAGCGCCCTGACCGACCGGTTGAACGACCTGCGGCGTATCGCGCGGGGGCTGGCTCGTCAGCCGGGAGTCACCGCGCTCGTCGTGGCGACGCTCGCGCTCGGCATCGGCCTGAACACGGCGGCGTTCGCCGTGGCCTACGGCGTGCTGTGGCGGCCGCTGGCCTACCCCGACGCCGGCCGGCTGGTGACCATCACCGCGCGGTACCACGAGAACGAAGCCGTCAGCGGGTTCGGCCCCGACCGGTTCCAGGAGTGGGCCGAGCGCCTGCGGGTCGCCGGGCTGGCCGGACACGAGACGCGCGAGCGCAGCGTCCGCGGCGCCGGTCCGGCGCGCATCGCCCGGGTCGCGACGGTCACGGAGCGCTTCTTCGACGTGCTCGGGGTGCCGGCCGCCGCCGGCGTCG
>JAJEFC010000039.1 GCA_022820675.1 Vicinamibacteria bacterium
TTTTCAGGGTGTCACGACACGCGCGTCGACCACCAAAGAGTCGCGCTTCGGCAGGGCGCCAACCTGGTCGCGTTTCATGACCTCGGGGCGAGCGGCGCCCCGGTCATGACGGTTTGGTGTCAACATTGTCTTCGAGATGTAAAATCGCCACGAAAGTGCCCTCGGACCAGTGGCAGGGTACTGATGCCCGCGTCCGCGGCGGCCATCCCATCGCCGACGCACCGCAGCCAAGGAGAGCTGGTGACCGTAGCCGACGCCGTCCCTCTGATCGCGCTCGCCCGAATCCAGAGGCTGGAACTCCTGCAGGACATCTACGAGCGGGTGCTGATCGGTGCCGCCGTCAAGGCGGAGGTCCTCGACGCGGGCAGCGCGGAGCGGGCGCTCGGCGTGGAGCAGCTCGAGGCCGCGGTCGACGCCGGCTGGCTCGGGGTCGCCACGGCGAGCGACGCCGAGAACGACCTCGCGCGACGCCTGTCCCGGCGCTCGCGCCTCCACGAGGGCGAGGCCGAGTCGGTCGCCCTCGCCCGCGTGCGGGGGCTGCCCCTGGTCGCCGACGACAAGGAGGCGCGGAGCGTGGCGAAGACGTTCGGCGTGCCCCTGATGGGCACCGCCGGCGTGCTCCTGCAGGCGTACCTGCGCCGCAGATTCGGACTGGACTCACTGGAGAAGGCCCTTCGGGATCTCGGCGAGACGATCTGGCTCTCTCCCTCGGTGGTCGCCGAGATCCTGAGACGCGCCCGCAAGGCCAAGCGATGAAGAAGGAACAGATGGTCGGGGCCCGGCTGCCCGCGGATCTGGTGCGCGAGCTCGAGCTCATCCAGAACGTCGAGCAGTCCGACCGCTCGACCACCGTACGCCGGCTGCTGGCGAGGGCCATCCGCGACTGGAAGCTGGAGCACGCCGTCCGGCAGTACGGCGAGCGCAGGATGTCGCTTTCCCGCGCCGCCCTCGACGCCGGCGTCTCCCTCTGGGAGATGATGGACTACGCTCGAGCCAGCAAGGTGTCGGTCCAGTACGATCTCGACGATCTCGAGAACGACCTGGCGGACCCGGCCGGGAGCCGCCGGAGGCGCTGAGCCCCGCCCGGACTTCGGCTCATCCCGTGAACTTGTAGCCCACGCGGTGCACGGTGACGATCCAGCAGGGGTCCGAAGCGTCGTCCTCGATCTTCCGGCGCAGCTTGGCGACGTGCATGTCCACGGTCCGGGTGAAGGGAAGGATGGCGTCCTGGTCCCAGACCCCTTCCAGGAGCCGGTCCCGGCCTACCGCCTCGCCGCGGTGCCGGATGAAGTACTCGAGCAGACGGAACTCCCGCGGCTGGAGCGTCAGGGGCCGTCCGCCCTTCTCGACGTCGCGGGTCCGGAAGTTCACCCGCACGTCGCCGAAGCCGTAGGTGCGTTCCCGCGCGGCGAACGTCCGCGTCCGCCGCAGCACCGCCTCCACGCGCGCCACCAGCTCCGTGAAGCTGAACGGCTTGGTGACGTAGTCGTCCGCCCCCGCCTTCAGGCCGATCACCCGGTCGAGCTCCTCCCCCTTGGCGCTCAGCATGACGACGGGCACCGTGCTCCCGCGCTCGCGCAGCTTCCGGCACACCTCCACCCCGGTCAGCCGCGGCAGCATCACGTCCAGGATGACGAGGTCTATCCCGGGCCGGCCCGCGAGGCGCAGGCCGTCGTCGCCGTCGCGCGCCAGCAGCGTCGAATAGCCCTCGTAGCGCAACCCGTCGGACAACCCCGCGGCCAGCGACTGGTCGTCCTCGACGATCAGGATTCTGCTCACCGCCGCCTCGGACGGCGCTCGGCGCCACGGATGGTCGACCGGGCCGTCGGCCGCCCGCCCCCGGGCGCAGCGACGGCGGACCACCCCTGACGGGAGCGTCCGACACGAGACTGCACGCGCGCCCTCCCTCCCCACGGTGCATCACGATATCACCTGCCGCACGACGCCAGCCACGGCCGGGGGCCGGGCGAAGCCCCCCTTCCGAGCCATGGTTGACACTCCCCCCCGCCGACTGCTAAAGTTGTCAGTCTGTAACAGAGAGTGCTAACCCCTCCCCGCCTCTACACCGAGCTCCGGGGGAGGGGCTCCTTCCACAACTCAAGGGAGTCGGACACACCATGGCAATCAAGGTACGACCACTTCACGACCGCCTCATCGTGCAGCGTCTCGAGGAGGAGGAGCAGCAGGTCGGGGGCATCATCATCCCGGACACCGCCAAGGAGAAGCCGCAGCAGGGCAAGGTCGTGGCCGTCGGCAAGGGCAAGGTCAAGGAGGACGGCGGCCTGCAGCCGATGGACGTCGCCGAGGGCGACACCATCCTGTTCGGCAAGTACTCGGGGCAGGAGATCAAGCTCGACGGCGAGGAGTACCTCATCATGCGGGAGGACGAGGTCCTGGGCGTCGTGCAGCAGTAGCCGGCGAGGGCGATGACAGTCCGGCGGCGGCCCGCGGCCGCGCCGGTCACGCGAATTCTCGACCTGATTGGAGCACATCGACATGGCAAAGCAGATCGTCTACAGCGAAGGGGCGAGGCAGAACATCCTCGCCGGCGTCGACCAGTTGGCCAACTGCGTCAAGGTGACGCTGGGCCCCAAGGGCCGCAACGTCGTCCTCGACAAGAAGTTCGGCTCTCCCACCATCACCAAGGACGGCGTGACCGTCGCCAAGGAGATCGAGCTGAAGGACGCCCTCGAGAACATGGGGGCCCAGATGGTGCGCGAGGTCGCCAGCAAGACCTCCGACATCGCCGGCGACGGCACCACCACCGCCACCGTCCTCGCCCAGTCCATCTACCGCGAGGGGGCCAAGAACGTCGTGGCCGGCGCGAACCCGATGGAGGTCAAGCGGGGCATCGAGGCGGCCGTCTCCGCGGTCGTCGACCACCTCGAGAAGCTGTCGCGCAGCGTGAGCG
This sequence comes from Vicinamibacteria bacterium, assembly GCA_022820675.1. GTDB lineage: Bacteria > Acidobacteriota > Vicinamibacteria > Vicinamibacterales > UBA8438 > JAJEEA01. The sequence goes on from JAJEFC010000039.1 coordinate 2,912, forward strand.
GCGACATGATCGCCCAGGTCGGGCAGATCTCGGCCAACAACGACGAGACCATCGGCCGCATCATCGCCCAGGCCATGGACAAGGTCGGCAAGGACGGCGTCATCACCGTCGAGGAGGCGCGGACCCTCGAGACGTCGCTCGAGGTCGTCGAGGGCATGCAGTTCGACCGCGGCTACCTGTCGCCGTACTTCGTCACCGACTCCGAGCGCATGGAGGTGGTGCTGGAGAACCCCATCATCCTGATCCACGAGAAGAAGATCAGCTCGATGAAGGACCTGCTGCCGCTGCTCGAGCAGGTGGCCCGGCTGAACCGGCCGCTCCTCATCGTGGCCGAGGACGTCGAGGGCGAGGCCCTCGCCACCCTCGTGGTCAACAAGCTGCGGGGCACGCTGCAGGGCGCCGCCGTCAAGGCGCCGGGCTTCGGCGACCGGCGGAAGGCGATGCTCGAGGACATCGCGACCCTGACCGGCGGCAAGGCCATCACCGAAGACCTCGGCCTGAAGCTCGAGAACATCGGCATCGAGGACCTCGGCAAGGCCAAGAAGGTCACCATCGACAAGGACAACACCACCATCGTCGAGGGCGAGGGCACCCACGCGGCCATCGAGGGACGGGTCAAGCAGATCCGCACGCAGATCGAGGAGACGACCTCGGACTACGACCGCGAGAAGCTGCAGGAGCGGCTGGCCAAGCTCGTCGGGGGCGTGGCCGTCATCAAGGTCGGCGCCGCCACCGAGACCGAGATGAAGGAGAAGAAGGCGCGGGTCGAGGACGCCATGCACGCGACCAAGGCGGCCGTCGAGGAGGGCATCGTGCCCGGCGGCGGCGTGGCCCTGCTGCGCAGCCAGACCGCGCTGGCGGACCTGAAGCTGGACGGCGACCAGCAGATCGGCGTCAACATCATCCGCCGCGCCCTCGAGGAGCCGATGCGCTGGATCGCCACCAACGCCGGCCAGGAAGGGTCCATCGTCGTCCAGAAGGTGCGCGAGCAACCGGCCGACGCGGACGGCTTCAACGCCCAGACCGAGGTCTACGAGAACCTGATCGACGCCGGCGTCATCGACCCCACGAAGGTCGTGCGGGCCGCCCTGCAGAACGCGAGCTCGATCGCGTCGCTGCTGCTCACGACGGAAGCGCTCGTCAGCGAGATCCCGGAAGAGAAGAAGGACGCCGCGCCGGGCGGCGGCGCCCACGGCGGCATGGGCGGCATGGGCGGCATGTACTAGCTGCGGCGGGATGGGACCGGGGTTCCACCCCATCCTTCGACCGCTGTCCCGGCGCAGCCGGAGGGATCCGGCTGCGCCGACCGGAACGGCGAAAACACGAAAGGGGACGGCCACCGCACCGGTGACCGTCCCCTTCCTCGTTCGCGTCCGACCCGCCAATCGCCGCCTCGCGACTCCGCTCGGCGCCCAATCCACGCGCTCTACCTCACAGACTCCTGGCGTGCCAAACCGTCGTTACGGCCCCGCTCGGCGCCCAACCCAACCCTCCCGGTCTGCGCCGTTCTAACCGGGCGCGCGGAACGCCTGGTGCCCTGTCCCCGAAGGTCCCCGCATCACAGCGGGCGCCACCCGTGCCATGCCGATAACCGACCGGGAAGTGACTGTCCCGCACGGGCGGCGCAGATTAGGGCGAACGGCACCAGCTTGTGTGAACACAGAACATGTTTTGACAGCAAAGGGTTCAGGGTCGCAGGAGCGAGCGCGCTCCGGTGTCGTCAGCACGGATTTGCGAGACGGACGGCACACTAGCGCAAGGTGAACGTCAGCTCGATCGTCACGAGCACCGCGACCGGCTCTCCGAACCGGGTCCCGGGGAGGAAGCGCCACTGCCGGGCGGCCCTGATGGCCTCCTCGTCGAGCCCGAAGACCTTGTCGAGCGAGCGGATCACTTCGACGTCGCCGACGGTGCCGTCAGGCAGCACCACCGCCTCGACCAGGACGATCCCCTGCACCTTGGCCCGCATCGCCTCGGCCGTGTACTTCGGGGTGACCTCGCGCAGCAGACGGGGGGTCTCGACGCCGTTGCCGGGCCGAAAGACGCCGCCCCCGGTGCCGCCGCCCTCGCCGGGTCCGAGTCCGTCTCCCTCCCCCGGCCCGATGCCGCCGCCCGACCCCTCGCCGGCGCCGCCGCCGCTGCCGCTGCCGGCCGAATCGAGGGCGCCGGACAGGAGGCCCTCCAGCAGCCCCGTCCGGGTCTGGAGCGACGCCCCCATGGAGACGGCGGAGAGCTGTATGGCCTGCGATTCCAGCGGCTCGGGCTCCGGCTCGGGCTCCACCTCGGGCGGCGCCTCCACTTCCTCCGGCACCTCGACCGGCACGTCGATGGCGTCCTCGCCCACTGCCTCGACCTGCCGCGGCATCTCCAGCGACTCGTTCCCGCCGCCGCCCCCGCCGCCGCCGGGGCCCGGCTGCGGTATCCAGACGATGTCGTAGTTGGTGCGCTCCTCGAAGATCTCCTCGACGGGAGCGGTGCGGACGACGAGCAGGACGAGGGCGACCGCCAGCAGGTGACTCGTGAACGAAGCGCCGAGGGCGCCGCGTATCCGCCCCCGCTGGACTCCGAGGAAGGGAACGTGCCCGGCCGACTCCCAGCCCGTGGCGGCGCCGGCGCGGGGCTTGCGGCGCGCAGGGCGGGAGGTCGCCGGCCCTGCCTTTCGCCGGCGGCGCTCGGGCGGCGTATAGCGTTGCCGCCCGGGTGAAAACGGGAGTGGCCCGAGGTTCAAGCCATCGCTCACGCGAACTCCTGGCCCGGAGAATCACCGCCGGGCGGCGTCGAAGCCGCCGGCGGAGCCGCCTCAACCAACCCTGCCGCGAGTCGGCGCCTCCCGCAGGAGGCGGCACCGTTCCTGCGGCGCCGACTTCCGGCTGACCCGTCCTGGTAGCCCGCCATCGCCGCCCGCGGCCTCGCTCGGCGTCGAACCGACCCGTCAGGCGTCCCGCGCCGCCGGGCGGCGCAGACGCCCGGCTGCTCAGACGCGGCCGGCCCACGCACCGATGGACGCGTTGCCCCCGCCGTACGCGAACATCACGGCGAGCGCGTCCGCCGCCCGCGGCTCGCTGTGCACGCCCACGAGGACCCCGCCGCGCGCGGTCAGGGTCTCGAAGATGTACCCGTCGTGGGCCTGGAAGCCCACGCGCCGGATGGTCGCGGCGATACCCGCGCTCCCGAAGTCTCCGGCGCTGCCCTGCAATGCCCCGACCAGCGGCCCGTGCGCCACCACGGACCCGATGCGGGCGACCTCCATCGTATCACCGTCCACCCCGAACGTCCGTTTCACCAGCTCCGCCGCCTCGGGGCTCTGCCGGCTGATGAGCGAGAGCGACTCCGCCGGGAACCCCTCCTTCCCGAGGGCTTCGAGCCCGCGTTGCGCCCACTCGATGTCCTGGAACACCCCGATGGTGAAAGACTGCCGCGCTGTCTCGTCCATTCCGCGCCCTTGTCGCTGTCCTGCCACGCCGTCCACCTGAATCGCGTCCTGCCGGCGCAGCCCGCCCATCGTTGCCTGCGGCTCCGCCGGGGCGCCCAACCACCCATCCAGGGAGCCTGCGCCTCCTCTGGAGGCGGCTCCGTTCTACGACGCAGACTCCTGGCGCCTACGGCGCAGACTCCTGGTGCCGAACGGACGCCCGCCTTCCAGTTTAGCCAGAGTTGCCGCCGATGGCAAAGGCCATGCCCGCTCGGCGTGCCCGCCCGTTGGGACGTCGCTCCGGCTCCGCTCCCCGCCGGGCCGATGGGCCGGCGTCCCCGCCGCGGAACCGCTCCTACAGGACGACCCGCCTCTCGCCGACCCGCCGGGTGAGGCGCTCCCGATCCAGATGCTCCAGCAGGGGGATCGCGAACTTCCGGCTGACCCCGTAGCGTTCCTTGAAGGTGGCGACGTCGATGGTCGCGCCCTCGCCGCCCGCCTTGCGGGAGACGAGGTCCGCCTTCAGCGACTCGACGGCGCCGTAGTCGAACACGAGCGGCCCCACCCTGACCACCGCCTGCTCGCGGGCGAGGCGCCTCAGCAACCGGTCGAGGGTCTCCTCGTCGATGCCGACCTCTTCCCGCAGCGCGGCCGGGGCCGGCGGTCGCAGCCCCGCGCTCCGCAGGCGGGAGACGATCGCCTCGCTGGCCCGGAGCTCCTCCGGCGAGAGGGTCACCTTGTGGTCGGGCAGGGCCAGGTGATCGCGCGCCACGAGGCGGCCGCCGCCCGCCAACTCGTCGAGCACCGCCTCGAAGACCCCCGGGCCGGCGTGGCGGAAGACGCGCTCGCGCGCCTCCTCCCGGGGCATCCCGTCGCGCAACGGGTTCGCGCGATGGAAGTCGGACACCATCGCCAGCAGTCGATCGCCCCCGGCGCGCAGCGCCTCGGCCTCGACGAGCCGGTCGCCGATGCGCCGCACCGCCCCGTCCCCGCACAACCGCCCCACGACGGCGCCGACCGACTCGGGAGCGAGACCGGCCCGCGCCACGAGCGCCGCCGACGGGAGCCCCGTCAGCCCCCGCTCGCCGACGAGGACCGCAAGCGCGCGGTCGCCGTCGGCGGCGGCGTCCGACAACCCCTTGAGCAGTCGGTCCATCCGCGCCCGCGTCGCGCCGGCCCGGATGCCCCCGCGCGGGGGCGACGGGTCGAGGACTCTGCCCCCGGCGATGGTCAGCGGCGGCGAGTATGCGCGCAGGATGAAGCGGTCTCCCCGGGTGAGCACCGCCGCCCCCTCGAGGCGCAGTCGCGCGAACGCCCGCCCCCCCGGCGGCAGGGCATCGGGGGCGTCGCTCTCCGCGACCGCGCCGGAGAGGCCCGGCCCGAGGGCCACCCGCCCGAGCACCTCGCACGTGCCGTGATGGAACCGCACGCGCGCGCCGTGACGCAACCGCCGCGCCGACGGCAGGAGATCGAGCACCGCGTCGACGCACCGCGTCGCCTCGAAGCTGCCGGGGGTGACCGCGGTCTCTCCCCGCGCCACCCCCGACGCGCCCCCGCCGGAGAGGTTGGCGGCCACGCGCTGGCCGGCCGCCGCGCTGGACTGGATCGCGCCATGGACCTGGAGCCCCCGGACCTTCACGTCGACGCCGGCCGGAAGCACCGTCAACGTGTCGTCGACCGCCATCCGGCCCGAGACCAGGGTGCCGGTGACGACGGTGCCGAAGCCCCGGACCGTGAACGCCCGATCGATGGGGAGACGGGCCGCGCCGGCGGGCACGCGCGCGAGGTTCCCGGCAGCCATCGCCAGCAACGCCGAGCGCACGTCCTCCACGCCCTCGCCGGTCCGGGCGGAGACGGGGACGACGGGCATGCCCTCGAGCGGCGACCCCGCCAGCAGATCGGCCGTCTCGAGCTCGACCAGCTCGACCGTCTCGCGGTCCACCAGGTCCACCTTGGTGAGGGCCACGATTCCGCTCGTGACCCCGAGGAGGCAGCAGATGTCGAAGTGCTCGCGGGTCTGGGGCATGACCGACTCGTCGGCGGCGATGACGAGGAGCACGCCGTCGATGCCGCTCGCGCCGGCCAGCATGTTCTTGACGAAGCGCTCGTGGCCGGGCACGTCCACGAACGCCAGCCGGGTGTCGCCGTCGCTCCAGTGGGCGAACCCGAGATCGATGGTGATGCCGCGCGCCTTCTCCTCCTTCAGCCGATCCGGATCGGTGCCGGTCAGGGCCCTGACGAGAGCGCTCTTGCCGTGGTCGATGTGGCCGGCGGTGCCGATGACGACGTGGCGCGTCATGGCGTCAACCCCGCCCCCGGGTACGCCGCACCGGGCGGCTCCCCCGAGGCATCGACGACCGCCGGTCGCGCGCGCCGCGGCGGCGGCGCGGCGCG
>JAJEFC010000415.1 GCA_022820675.1 Vicinamibacteria bacterium
CCCGCCGACTGCTGTCCGCTTGGCGCCCGCTGTGCGCCCGCCGACTGCTGTCCGCTTGGCGCCCGCTGTGCGCCCGCCGCCCGTGGCGTCTCGGGTGCCTGCCGCCGTGCGGCTGTCCCCTGCAATGCGCCGGGGGTCCTCCGCTGCGCGCCTGCCGATTGAGGTGCTCCCGCGGTCTGCGGTGCGGGGGCCGCTCGCCGCTGCGCGCCCGCCGCCTGCTGCGCGTCCGCCGCGACCGGCGAAGCCAGCAGGGCCAGGACGCCGATCACGCATGGCCAGGATGTGGGTCTCTTTGACACAGTCACCGGATCTTCCTCCTTCGATTGCCGGACGGCAACTGTCAGTGCAAAGTGTATTCCAGGGCCTCGATCGCCGGGGGCCGGCCTCTTCGGGGCGCCCGCGGCCGATGTGTCGCCTGCCCGCCGAGGCAGGTGTCACATGCCGAGGACACTTGCGCGCCGCCGCCCGATCGGGAAGAGCCGTCCGGCTCGGCCGCCGCCTCGCGCCGCCGACCCGCCCCCCGGCGAGGAAACCGGCGCTTCTGCAGCCCGAGTCGGCGCCGTTCTCCGACGCGGATCCCCGGGGCGCCCGTGGTGAAACCCGCGTTTGCACCGCGCGCGCAAGGGCTCCCGAAGGGGCCCCGCGCCGCGCGCCAAGGCCCGCGACGAGGGTGCATGTCCGGGCACGGTCAACCACGTGGCGCACGTTGTCCGGTCAGGCGGGGGAGTATCGCTGCTCGAGTGCAGCGGCGACTTCGCCACGGGCTCCCATGCCTGATGGACCGTCCTGGAGAGTGGCCCCTGTTGCGGGGCGCTCTCATCGGCATCTGCCGGCGTAAGCCAGCGACAGGGCGGCAGAGTCGACTCCGAGACAGTCGACCAGAGGACTAGGCGGCGTCGTCCTGCGGCGCGCTGAACAGCGACCCCGGTACGTCGCGGCGGAGGCTGGCCAGCATGCGGGCCGCGAAGCCGGTCAGGGTCAGCCGGGTCACGAAGTACGCCCCCAGGCCCGCAACGAGCGTCGCGACGACGACCGCGGCGACCGAGCGGAACAGCAGGTACTGGATGCCGACCCCGACCGCCAGTCCCACCGTGTACAGCATCATCACCCCGAACAGCATGGAGCTGCGGGTGGGCGGTGTCTGCTTGCCGAACGGCACGCCGTCGATCAGTCTCAGGCCCGAGCCCAGGTACAGGAACGCGACGGCCGTGCTGAAGGCCGCGAACAGGATCGCGTCGCGCACGCCCCACGACCAGGCCAGCAGGAGCAGCCAGCCGGCGTGGGGCACGACGATCAGCAGGAGGGAGAGCGCGGCGTGGATTCCTCGCGCGAACGGACGACCGGCGAAGGCGGGGGTGACGGCGAAGCACCAGATGCCCTTGTGGTCGTTGCCGTAGGCGAGGAACATGCAGACGAAGACGGCGGTGATGCCGAACACGTGGGGCAGGAAGTGCGCGAAGGCGAAGTCGGGGCCGAAGGGCGACGGGTCCCGCCCGGCGACCAGCAGGACGATGAAGCCGAAGATCGGCCCCGGCAGGACCTGGGCCATGTTGCGCCGGAACTGCCAGTCGCGGGGCATCACCGTGCGCAGATACTCGAAGCCCGCGCGGCCGGCCTGGCCCCCGGTCCATCCCGCCGTCCAGGGCCCGGGGTTCGCCCACCTCCACCGCCTTCGCCGCCGCGCCCCGCCGGCGCTCATCAGGCTCGAAACGCGGATGAGGTGGTCCCGCGAGAACGCCCGCAGCCCGAAGACGACGGCGACCGGCGCGACCACGACGCCCGCCGCCCCGAGCATCGTCGCGAGTCCGCCCGGCACCGCCTCGACGGCGGCGAGCCAGCCCGCCGGCACCTCGATCGCGGCGGCCCAGCCCGAGACCGTCTCCCGGATCAGGTCCCGGGAATGGAACCCGAGTATCGCCAGCATCGGGAGGACCTGCACCATGGCCGCCGCCGCCTTGAGGCGCCGGACCGGCACGATGCGAACCAGCCATCCGAACACGCTGCAGCAGAGCAGGGCGAAGATCATCCCGACGACCAGGGCGACGAGGAAGTGGATGAAGGGGTAGGCCAGGCGCATCGTCGTGTCGTCGTGCGCGAGCGCGAGGCCGACCAGGGCCGGCACCGCGTTCAACCCCGTCACCGCGTAGGCGACGATCTTCGTCAGATGGGCCGCCTTGGCCCCCGACCAGGTGGCGCCGTCCAACGGTTGATGGGCCAGGATCAGCCCGTCGACCGGATTCACGAGGCTCTCGGCGATCTCGGGGAACAGGAGGACGGCGAGCTGGAAGACGGTGAGGGCCAGGAAACCGGCGAGGTAGAAGCCCGGGGAGGCGCCGACGGCGGCGGCCAGCACGCTGATGCCGGCCGACACGACGAACCAGATGTTCAGGAGGCCGCGCATCGAGTAGTCGTTGCTCATGCCGACCACTTCCTGGCGCGCCCCGAGCGTCTCGAACAGGTCGACGAGGAGCCAGAAGCGGCGCACGTCGATGCCGCAGCGCTCGAGCAGCGCGGTGAACGCGGGGCCGTGCAGCAGCCGCCGGCCGAGCTCGCGAAGGCCGCTCATGACCGGAGGCCCTCGATGATGCCGGAGACGCCGTGCAGCAGCCGCCGGCCGAACTCGCGAAGGCCGCTCATGACCGGAGGCCCTCGATGATGCCGGAGACGCCGCTCATCGTGCCCTCGGTCCGCGTGAGCTGCCGGAACACGTCCTCGAGGCTGCCCCGCTCGGTGGACGCCTTCAAGGCGTCGAGCGAGCCGTCGGCGATGAGACGGCCCTCGTGGATGATGAGGGCGCGATCGCACACGCGCTCGACCACGTCGAGCACGTGCGAGCTGTAGAGGATGGCCTTTCCCTCGGCCGCGAGGGCCGCGACGAGGTCCCGGACCATGAGCCCGGCGTTGACGTCGAGGCCCGACAGGGGCTCGTCGAGCAGCACCACGTCGGGGTCGTGGAGGAGGGCCGCGCTCAGCAGCACCTTCTGGCGCATGCCCTTGGAGTAGCCGTCGAGGGGGCGGAGCCGGTCGTCCCGCAGGCCGAACTGCTCGAGGAACCGGCCGATGCGGTACTGCAGGCGCTCCTCGGGCACGTCCTGCAGGCGGCCCATCAGCTCCAGGAACTCCTGACCCGTCAGGCTCTCGAAGAGGGCCGCCGCCTCGGGCACGTAGCCGATGCGCCGCTTGGCCTCGACCGCCTCGTCGGGCAGGGCGTGCCCGGCGACCCGGACCGATCCTCCGCCCGGCGGGAGCACGCCGGTCAGGACCTTGATGGTGGTGCTCTTCCCCGCCCCGTTCGGCCCCAGCAGCCCGACCACCTCGCCCCGCCGCAGCGCGAACGAGATGCCATGCAGGACCCGGCCCATCCCGTAGCTGAACGTCAGGCCGTCGACGGCCACCACCGCGTCATCCATGGTCGGCTCTCCGGCCCATCCCGCAACTGAACGTCAGGCCGTCGACGGGCGCGACGGCGTCACCCATGTCGGTTCCCCGGCCCATGCCGTGGCTGAACGCCAAGCCGTCGACGGCCACCGCATCGTCCATGGTCGGATCCCCCGGCCCGTGCCGCAGACTGAATGTCAGGCCGTCGAGCATTGTCCATGGTCGGTTCCCCGGCCCGTGCTGCAGGCTGATCGTCAGGGCGTCGACGGCCGCCACCGCGTCACCCATGGTCGCCGCCCCGGTCCGGCGGGGCGATCGGGGCCGGCGTGCGCCGGGCGCCCCGCTGCTGGCGGGCGTACGCGCGCAGGTCGGCGACGTGGTCGAACTCGTCCACGATCTCGCGCCCGAGAATCTCCTCGAGGACGTCCTCGAGGGTCACGATGCCGCTGACGCTGCCGAACTCGTCGGTGACGATCATCAGGTGCTGCCGCTGCTCGAGGAAGCTGCGCAGCAGGTGGTCGAGCTTGGCCGTCTCGATGACGAAGACGACCCGGCGCATCAGCCGGTCGAGCGTGGTGCCGAACTCGTCCCGGGCCGCCGCGCGCAGGATGTCGTGCCGGTGCACGATGCCCACGATGTCGTCGGGGTCCTCGTCGTAGACCGGCACCCGGCTGTGGCGCAGCAACTGCTTGTCGGCGGCGGCCTCGGCGACCCGGGCCGCGGTGGGCAGGGTGAAGAGCACCGTGCGCGGGGTCATCACCTCCGCCGCCGTCTTCGCCTCGAGGGCCAGCACGTTGCTGATGACGTCGGCCTCGTGGGGCTTCAGGTCGCCCGAGCTGAGGCCCCGCCGCACCATCAGCAGCAGCTCCTCGTCGGAGACCCGCTCGACCGCCTTGCCCGCCGCGACGAGGCTCGTCAGGCGGCGGCTGAGCCAGATGACGGGGGCGAAGGCGACCACCAGCGCCTGCAGGGGGGCGGCGATGGGGCCGGCGAGCTGCCGCGCGTAGACGACTCCCGCGGTCTTGGGGACGATCTCCGAGAAGACGAGGATGGCGAGGGTGAAGGCGGCCGAGAACCAGCCGATCCAGACCGATTCGAGGACGCTGGTGGCGATGGCCCCCGCGAGGGCCGCCCCCCCGGTGTTGGCGACGGTGTTCAGCGACAGGATGGCCGCGATGGGCCGGTCGACCTGCGAGCGCAGCCGCCGGAGCAGCGCGCCCGCGGGCTGGCCGGCGCGCTCGAGGGTGTCGATGTGGGCCGGCGGCACCGAGTAGAGCACCGCCTCGAACAGCGAGCAGGCGGCCGAGGTCAGCACCACGATGCCGACGACGAGGGCGAGTTCGAGCATTGGCGTATGGTCGGGGTTCCCGCCGCCGGATGCAACCGCGCCGTCGCATCCGGGGTCGCCCCCGGTCGCTCGAGGCTCGCGGGACCCGGCCGCGGACCGGCCGCGGCGGCGGATGGAAGGGCGACGCGCCGATGGGCTGACGCGGCCGAGACGAAGGCCGGAGAAGACCGCGGCCGGAAAGCGCCTCGCGGGCGCCTTCCGGCCGGCTCCGATGGACGTGCGCCGCAAGGAGTCTCGCGGAGCCGGGACTCCGACCGTGACCTCGGGGTCGAGCTGGCCCGCCAATCGCCGCTTTCGGCTCCGCCCGGCGCCCGACCCGACCCTCCACGAGTCCGCGCCGTCCTACGGCCGCAGACTTCCTACCGCGGCGTCTCCAGGAAACGCAGCAGCTCGCTGTCGGTCCCCAGGATGAAGAACGTGCTGGGGTCCATGGTGCGCTCGTAGGTCTCGAGCGACTTCGTGAACGCGTAGAACTGGGCGTCGCGGCCGTAGGCGTCGGCGTAGATGTCGATGGCCTCGGCGTCGGCGGTCCCGCGAATCTCCTCCGCCGCCCGGAACGCCTCGGACTGGATCTGCGCGAGGTCGCGCTCGCGCTCGCCCTGAATGCGGGCCGACTCGCCCTGGCCCTCCGAGCGGAACTCCTCGGCGATGCGCTGCCGCTCGGCGATCATCCGGGCGAAGACGTCCTGCTGCACGTCGGCGATGTAGTTGATCCGCTTGAACTTCAGGTCGAGCAGCTCGATGCCCAGCTCGCCCACCGCGGCGGCCGCCGCGCCGAGAATCTCGCGGGTGATCTGCTCGCGGCCGGTCACGATGGGATCGAGCGTCTCCGCCTCCTCCAGCTCGCTGGCCGCGGTGTCCGCCGGCTCGCGGTTGCTGGTGCGGACGATCTCGATCAGGTCGTGCCGCGCCACCGCGTTGCGGGTCTCGCCGTCGAGGATGTCGTCGAGCCGCGACTGCGCCCCCCGCTCGTCGCGGAGGCGCTGGAAGAAGAGCAGCGGGTCGGTGATGCGCCAGCGCGCGTAGGTGTCCACCCAGATGAACCGCCGGTCGCGGGTCGGGACCTGGTTGGGGAATCCGTCCCACTCCAGGAATCGCTTCTCGAACATGTTGGCGGTCTGGATGAACGGGATCTTGAAGTGGAGCCCGGGCTCGGTGATCGGCTCTCCGACCGGCTCGCCGAACTGGGTGATGACCACCTGGTTGGTCTCGCTGACGATGTAGGCCGAGCTGGCGGCCAGGAACAGGCCGACCAGCAACACGATCACCAACGTCGGTCGCGTGCTTCTCATTGCTCACCTCCCGCCCGCGCCGTGGCGCCGGCCCCGGCCAGGGGCGCGGTGGCCGCCCGCGCGCCGCCGTCGAGCGACAGCAGGGGCAGCACCCCGGTGGCGCCCTCGGCCACGAACACCTTGCGTCCGACCGCCGGCAGAATCCGTTGCATGGTCTCCAGGTACATCCGTTGCCGGGTCACGTTGGGCGAGGCCCGGTACGCCTCCTCGATGGACGCGAACCGGGTGGCCTCGCCCTGCGCGCGGTTCACGCGGTCGAGGGCGTACCCCTCGGCCTGCAGGATGGTCTGCTCGGCCTCGCCGCGGGCCCGCGGAATCACCGCGTTGTACTCGGCCAGGGCCTCGTTGATCAGCCGGTCGCGCTGCTGCTGGGCCTGGCTGACCTCGTCCCAGGACGGCTTGACGGGGTCGGGCGGATTGACGTCCTGCAGCACCACCTGGTCGATGG
>JAJEFC010000017.1 GCA_022820675.1 Vicinamibacteria bacterium
TCGAGCCACGACGCGACGCCGGCCACCGTCGCCTCGTCCGGCCGGGGCCGGCCGATGGGCGGCATCGACCCGCCCCGCAGCTTGCGGACCACCGCCTCCCAGGCCGCGCCATGCTCGGCCACGTTCGACGCGTCCAGGCGGTCGAGCGACAGCCCGACGGCGCGGAGCTGCGACACCAGCGGCGAGGGCGCGGCCCCTTCGCCGTCGACGACGCGCGCGTTGTGGCAGGTCACGCAGTAGCGGTCGAGCACCGCGGTCACGTCACCGGCGGACAACACCGATTCGTGCGCCGGCGGAACCTCCGGCTCAGTGGCGCTGCCCGCCGGCTGGCCGGCCGCGGCGGGCTGAGCGAGCCACCCGCAAGCCAGCGCGGCGAAGGCGAGCGCACCTGTCGATCTCTTGGCCATTGAACCCCTTTTAATACGCGCAATCTCCGGGGTTGTCAACGCCGCGGCGAACCCCACCGGCCCGTGCCCTCGGGAACGTCGGTGGGCGGCGCCCGCGGGAGACTCCGGTGCGAGCCGCCGGCCCCGCGCCCGCGACAACGTCGGCGGGCACCGCTCCCGCGTGACTCCGGTGCGAGCCGCGAGCCGCGCCCGCGGGAACGTCGGCGAGCGCGGCTCGCGGGAGACCTGGTGGTTCATGGCTGAGTCCGTGGTCATCGCTCCAATGCGGGCAAGTGAAGTACAGTCGCCAGCGACTTCGACCACCTCACGATGGCGGACCCGACGGTGGACCGATCGCAGAAGCGCGACCCGAACCCACGCCGTATAGAGCTCAAGGGCTGGCCATCAGGCGGCCGGAGTATCCATGCCGGCGCAACCCGAGCGCGACGAGCGCGAGCGCCAACACCCACGACGCCGCCAGCGGGAGGGCCGTCACCGCAGCACACAAGGGAACGTTCTCGTCGAGCGCCAGTTGTCCGAACACCGTGTCCTGCATCTCCGGCGGTAGACAGAGCCCGGTGTCGCTGTCGATTCTCAATAGGGTCAGCTCGGTGAGGTTCCCGAGCTCGACTGGAATCGGCCCGGTCAACTGGTTGTTGATGAGCTGCAAGCTCGTCAAGCCGGTCAAATGACCGAGTTCGGGCGGAATCGGCCCGCTCAGCCGGTTGCTGAAGAGACTCAGGAATATCAGGTTGGTCAGTTGCCCCAGTTCGGGCGGAATCGGCCCGCTGAACCGATTGCCGTGGATCTGGAGTCTCTCGAGGTTGGTCAACCGCCCCAGCTCGGGCGGGATCGGCCCGCTCAACTGGTTGTCGTCGAGATGCAGGCCCTGCAGGCTGGTCATCTGGCCCAGCTCCAGCGGGATCCGCCCGCTCAACTGGTTGCCGAAGAGATTCAGGCCCTGCAGGCTGGTCATCTGGCCCAGCTCCGGCGGGATCCGCCCGCTCAACTGGTTCCAGTTGAGGTCCAGGTATACGAGGTGGGTCAACCGCGGCAGCTCGGGCGGGATCGGCCCGCTCAGGTTGTTTCTCCGCAGTATCAGTTGCACGACACGACCCTGCTCGTTCGTGAATACCCCCCACCACTCCGAGAGCGGCTCGTCGCTCAGCCAGTTGGTGTTGAACAGCCAGTCGGGCCCGCCGTTGGCGTGATAGAACGCCTCGAGCACTTCTCGATCCGACTCCACCCCCACCTGACCACGGGCCTCGTCACCCGGGGCGAGCGCGCCCGCGATCGCCAGCAGGCCCCATCCCACACCCCTTGAACGCCTCGCCGCCGCGACGGCCGAGAGCCGGCCGTGTGGAAACGACCGTCGATCCGTCGAGTTGCTCATGTCGTCCTGCTCCGGTTCGAAGGGCCGGTTCAAGTCGATGGCCATTCCGCCGTGATCGTAACGGCAACAGCACGCACAGCGGCCGTCGGGCGACGGCGGCGCCGAGGGCGACGTCGGCGTAGCTGGCGCCATCCAGGAGGGCAAGGGCGAACGCGTCCACTACCCCGCGCCTGCCCTGGTTCCACCGATTCCGCCGGCTGTGCCGAGAGTCACGGAAGAGTTCTGGCGACCCGGAAGCCGAGCCAGCGGTTGCGGCGCTCGGGGCCGACCCAACGTCGGAGGTCCGGGCGCCCCGACAGCCAGTCACGGGTTCGCCAGGATGGCCCGCGCACGACTCTTCGGTCGCGGTTGCCGTCCCAGTAGTCGCTGGTCAACTCCGAGAGGTTGCCGAGCATGCCGAAGATCCCGGCCGGGCTCGGGGGGTAGGAGCCGACAACGCAGGTCCCGAGTTCGGGCCTCGTGAAGAACCGGTTGCATCCCTTCGGGCTGCCGGCGGCGCCGCGGTCCCATTCGCTGTCGGTCGGCAGGCGGTAGTCGTGGCCCGTCTCCTGCGAGAGCCAGCTCACGTACGCCACCGCGTCGCGCCAGCTCACGCACGCCACCGGATGACGCTCGGTCTGCAGCCACCCCGGTGCTCGCCAGGACTGCCGGCGCCGTGGGATGGTGCAACGCGTATCAGCCAAATCCGGCACCGCCGCGGCGAAGACGCGATACTCCTCGAGCGTCACCTCGAACCGTCCCAGGGCGACGTCACCCTCGGGCAGCACGACCATCTCCGGGCAGACGTCGCAGTCCCGGAATACCTCGCCCGGAGCCGGCGCGCTGGCCGTAGCCTCCGCGTCGAGCTCCCGCTCCAGCGTCGATGCGCGTCTCGTCGCCAGCACCTCGTGCGAGCGGTCGTCAGCGTCCGCCGCCGGCGGGTGCGCGCCCGGAGCGCCACGGCCCTCATCCGCCTCGTCGAGCCCCGGGATGGAACGAACCACGTCGATGTCGTCCACCTCGCCCGTCGGGCCGATGGTCGCTTCCTTGTTCACTGCACCGTGAAGGCCGGTCCGGGCCTCGGCGGGCGGACGGACTTCGTCACCGACCCGAATCGGCTCGGTCCAGCGACCGGTGGGCCGGTCGGAGTCGCCGGGCAGGGACTGTTGCTCGTCGACCTCCGCGACGAGTTCCGCGGCTTGCTCGCTGGAGGGCTCTGCCGGCTGCTCCCGCTCGACCGGGTCGCCGATCGATTCGGCGAAGCGCGACACGGGCGCCGACCCGACCCGGGCGCGTTCCGGTAGCGCGGCAGAAGCGGCAGGCGCCGGGACGAAGTCGGTGAGCCCGCCCGGCGACGCCGCCGGTTGCTCCTCCTCGACCCTGGCGCCGGTCGATTCGGCGGAACGCGGCGCCGACACCGGCCCGACCTGCACCCGGTCCCGATCGGCAGGGGCGGCAGCTACCGGGGCGAACTCCGTGAGCCGCCCGCCCGACGGCCCCGCCGGCTGCTCCCGCTCGACCGCGGTGCCCCTCGATTCGACGGAACGCGACGCGGACACCGGACCGACCTGCAGGCCGGCGACGACGATCGAGGCCGGCACGAGCACGCCCAGGCTCCCGAAACGAGCGAAACGCGTCAACGGACGCCGATTCGTGCGGGGATTCAACATGGCGGACACCCTCCGTTCCAGGCTGGACGGACGTACCATCGCCGGGGCCGGCAACCACGTCCGCCGGTGTTTCCGGGCCTCTCTCGCCAGCTCGACGAGATGCGTCGCGCAGGTGGCGGCGGAAACGCCCCGGGCCAGCACGAGGTCGTCCGCCGCGTGCTCGCTCTCGCGGCGGAGCCGCGCACGGACCAGCCAAGCCAGCGGGTTGAACCACCAGACGCAGCGCAACGCTTCGGCCGCCAGTTGCAGCAGCCAGTCGCCGCGGCGCGCGTGCGCCAGCTCGTGCAGCAGCACAATGCGCATCCGCTCCGCCGACCACTCGGACGCCGACGACGCCGGCAGCATGACGACCGGCCGCCGCCAGCCCCACGTCGCCACCAGCCCCGGACGCGGACCCAACCGGAGGTCGACGCCGCGGGTCAGGCCGCACGACCGCGAGAGGTCGGCGCACAGCCGATGCCACCGACCGTCCGTCACCCGGCTCGACGACGCGCGGAACCATCGGAGCCTGGCCAACCCGACCAGAAGCACACCGAGACCCGCGAACGCGCCCACGAGCCAGACAGTCACCGCCAACCGGCCGACGACGTCGCCGATCGCGACGGCCGTCGCCGCGGGTCGAGACCGGCCGGGTCGGGGACCTGCCGGCGGCGGCGCAACGACCGAGCCGACCGCGTCGGCAGCTTCCGGTCCCGCGAACTGGACGTAGGGACCCGGCGGCCGGGCAGGAGCTGGAGGACCGGGTGACGCGGCGGTGGGAAGAGCAGAGGGCTGGAGTGCGTCGAACAAGAGCGGTTCGACCTGAACGACCCGTGCCACTGGCGGCGTCGGCAGCACGTGGAGTGCGGGCGCCGCGACCGACGACACGACGCCGACCGCCAGCACCCAGTGCCGCGCCGAGGCCGAGCTCCTGCGCAGCAGGAGGGTACCGATCAGCGCCAGAAGCAGGATCGCCGACACCTTGATGGTCAACACCGCCAGAAGGCTCATCATCGCTTCTCCTGCTCCCCGCGGGCACCGTTTCCGTCCGGGCGGTCGCCGCGTGACGCACTCGCGGATCCGCCGGCACCCCGTTGCGCGGCCTTCGCGTCCGAGACGATCCGGGCGATGCGATCGAGCTCCGGCTCGGTCAGGCGCATCGCCTCTCCGCCGAGCAACGCGGCCACCGCCTGCTCGGCGGAGCCGTCGAAGAACGTCTCGACGAGGTGCCGCAGCGCCGACCGGCGAGCGGTTCGACGAGGCGTCACCGGGCGATACACGTACCGCAGCCCCACCTCGTCATGACGCACATGCCCCTTCTGCTCGAGGATGCGCAGTTGCGTGCGGACCGTCGACGAGCTCGGGTCGCCGGGCAGCTCTTCCCGGACGACGCTTGCCGGGGCGCGGCCGCGCCGAAAGAGGATGTCCATGATCTGCCGCTCGCGACGCGACAGCCGACTGTGCCACGGTCTTGTCATGCCCATGAGTCGAGACCCGGTTCCCGGACCGTCCCGCCCGGCCCTGTTTCGCTATTTTAATAACATGAAAGCTATTGGATTAACAAGCCGTTCCGGTCCCGTTGGCGGCAACGGGGTGATGCGGGAGAACAACGCCCGGGAGAACCCTCGCGGCGCGCGCCTCCCCGACCCGTCGCAACGCCGCGAGACTCGTCGCTGGCCGGGGGGGA
Source organism: Vicinamibacteria bacterium (assembly GCA_022820675.1). Classification (GTDB taxonomy): domain Bacteria; phylum Acidobacteriota; class Vicinamibacteria; order Vicinamibacterales; family UBA8438; genus JAJEEA01. The sequence continues at coordinate 5,095 of JAJEFC010000017.1, forward strand.
TTGTCGGAAGGACCACGGAATCCCCATGTCCGACCCGAGAGGCGCGAGGACGGGCCCCGACGAGCGGACACCGAGGCCACGACCCCGGTGGGCACAGGCGCCCCGCCGTGCCCTGCCCCGTCCCGGGCTTCCGCGCCCCGGGGATACCGGCCCTCCCCCGCCCCGCCCGGCCCCCACCGGCCCCCACCGGCCCCCAACCGGCCCCCCCCGGCCCCCCCGTCCCCGGATTCGGTATAGTGTGCGTGTACACTGAGCGGATCGGGACGGGACTCGCTCACAACCGGTCACGAACGGCGCGTGACCGCGCATCGGACTCGACGTCCAGCGAGGGTGGATTCATGAGAACGCGCGACCGTACCGGACGATGGCCGGGGGCCGGCATCATCGCGGGCCTGCTCGCGATCGGTTGGGCGCAGCCGGCGAGCGGCCAGCCGGCCGAGCGGACGCTCGTCGACGCCGCACGGCAGGGCGCCGGCGAGACGGTGGCGGCCATGCTGGACGCAGGCACCGACGTCGATGCCGCCGGGCCCGACGGCACGACGGCCCTGCACTGGGCGGCGCGGCGCGACGACCGTGCCCTCGTCCGCCGGCTCCTCGCGACCGGCGCGCATGTCGACGCCGCGAACCGTTACGGGGTGACGCCGCTCGCCCTGGCCGCGACCAACGGCAGCGCGCCCCTCGTGGCGGCGCTCCTCGACGCCGGCGCGGACCCGGAGGCCCCGAGCCCCGGCGGCGACACGCCGCTGATGATGGCGGCCCGGACGGGGCGGCCCGAGGTCCTGCTTCGGCTGATCGAGGCCGGCGCCGACATCCACGCCACGGAATCGTGGCGGGGGCAGGACGCCCTGATGTGGGCGGCGGCCGAGGGCCACGCCGACGCCGTCCTCACGCTGATCGCGGCCGGGGCGGACATCGAGGCCCGGTCGGGCGGACGCCTCACGCCGTTGCTGTTCGCGGTGCGCGGGGGGCACATCGGCGCGGTCGAGGCCCTGCTGGCGGCCGGCGCCGACATCCACGGCGCCGCGCGGGACGGCACCACCCCCCTGGCCCTCGCCGTCGTCAACGCGCACTACGAGCTGGCCGGCCGGCTGCTCGAGCTCGGCGCCGACCCCAACCGCCCCGATCCTCGCGGCTCGGTGCTGCACGCGCTGGCGTGGATACGGCGCCCGGGGTCGGGACGGCCGCCCCTTCAGACCGGCACCCTCGACAGCCTCGACCTCGCGCGCTCCCTCCTCGACGCGGGCGCGAACCCGAACGCCCGCATCGACTGGCGGGAGATTCCCTTCGAGGTCGACCTCGGCATCGTCCGGCCCCCGCCGGGCATCTCCGTCGGCCGCAACTTCCTGAGCTTCGTCGGCGCGACCCCGTTCTACCTCGCGGCCAAGCATGCCGACGTCGACCTGATGCGGCTGCTCGTCCGCTACGGTGCGGACCCGCTCACGCCAACCGACCAGCGCATCACGCCGCTGATGGCGGCGGCGGGGGTCGGCTTCTGGGACGGCGAGAGCCCCGGCCCCCTGAACGGGACGCCGGAGGAGACCCGGCTGGCCGCGGTCCGCCTCGCCATCGAGCTGGGCAACGACATCCACGCCGCGACCGACTTCGGGGACACCCCGCTCGTCGGGGAGGGCCGCGACCTCCTGCTGCGGCACCCGCTCAATCTCCTGGAGCTCGACGCGCAGCGGGACCGCGGCGACATGCGCTGGGGCGGCAGCACCGCCCTGCACGGCGCGGCGATGATGGGATCGAACCTGATCGTGGAGTACCTGCTGGAGCAGGGCGCCGACATCGACGCCCCGAACGCCCTGGGTTGGACCCCGCTGATGATCGCCGGGGGGGTCTTCGTGGCCAACACCGAGAAGGCGTGGCCCGACACGGTGGCGCTGCTCCAGGAGCTCGGCGCCGGGTCGAATTAGGAGACAACGACCATGATGCGAAGGACTTGCGCGCTCGCGGCCGCCGGCATCCTCGCCGCCGTCGCGGCGAGCGTGATTCACGACGATGCCCTCTCGGCCCAGGCCAACGACGGCGTCATCACCGGCGCCGTCACCAGCACGGACGGGGCCGAGGCCGGCGTGTGGGTGATCGCCGAGACCGACGACCTCGAGACGGTGTTCCGCAAGATCGTCGTCACCGGCGACGACGGCCGGTTCCTGCTGCCCGAGCTGCCCGCCGCCACCTACGACGTGTGGGTGAGGGGCTACGGCCTCGTCGACTCGACCCCGGTCGAGGCCGAGCCGGGAGCCGAGCTCGACCTGCGGGCGACGGTCGCGGCCACCCCGCAGGAGGCGGCGCAGGTCTACCCTTCGAACTACTGGCTCGCCCTCATCGACCTGCCCGACGCCCACGAGTTCCCCGGCACCGGCGAGGACGGCAACGGCATCAACGAGCGGCTGCAGAGCCAGGACGAGTGGATCAACGTGCTGAAGGGCTGCCAGCGCTGCCACCAGGTGGGCAACGAGCGCACCCGGGTGGTGCCCGACCTCGCCGACTTCGACTCGAGCATCGAGGCGTGGGACGACCGGACGCAGCGGGGCCAGCGCGGGTCGCTGATGGCCAGCTTCATCACCCAGTTCGGCCGCACTCGCGGCCTCGAGATGGTCGCCGACTGGAGCGACCGCATCGCCGCCGGCGCCGTGCCCCCGGCCCCGCCGCGACCGTCCGGCATCGAGCGCAACGTGGTGCTGACGCAGTGGAACTGGGGCGACAACGTCGCCTTCGTGCACGACGAGATCGCCACCGACAAGCGCAACCCGACGGTCAACGCCAACGGCCCCATCTACGGCGTCGACATCGGCAACGACTTCCTCCTCATCACCGATCCCAACCGGCACGCCTCGCGCATGCTGAAGATCCCGCTGCGCGTCGACCGGTCGACGGTGCCGTCGATGTTCCAGACGGAGGGGTTCAAGGCGTGGCGCGACTTCGGCGAGCGGGCGGTGTGGAACGACCCCGCCAACCCGCACAACCCGATGCTGGACGCCGAGCGGCGCGTGTGGCTGACCACGCGGGTGCAGTCCATCGACAACCCCGCGTGGTGCCGTGAAGGCTCCGACAACCGCTTCGCGCAGTACTTCCCGGTCGACCGCGCGGGGCGGCACACCGGCTACTACGAGCCCGAGACCGAGGAGTTCGAGCTCATCCACACCTGCTTCGGCACCCACCACCTGCAGTTCGCCGAGGACGACAACGACACGCTGTACTTCAGCGGGGGCGGGCAGGTCATCGGCTGGCTCGACACGAAGATGTACGACGAGACCGGCGACGAACAGGCGTCGCAGGGCTGGTGCCCGACGGTGCTCGACACCAACGGCGACGGGGTCGTCACCAAGCCGTGGAACTAGCCGGCCCGCGGGGGCGCGGAGGCCGAGCACGACCCGGCGCTGGACACCCGCATCATCGCCGGCGCCTACGGCGTCATCACCAACCCCGTGGACGACGCGGTGTGGATAGTCTCCGACCGCTATCCCGGCGACCTCGTCCGCCTCGACCGCGGCGACAACCCGCCGGAGACGTGCGTGGCCGAGCTCTACGTGGTGCCGGCCGAGCACGGCTACCGCACCCGCGGCCTCGACGTCGACCGCAACGGCGTGCTGTGGGCGGCGCTCGCCGGGAGCAGCCACTTCGCCAGCTTCGACCGCTCGAAGTGCACCGTCTTCAGCGGCCCCGACGTGCGCGACGGCCGCCACTGCGACGAGGGGTGGAGCTTCTACAAGGTGCCGGGCCCCAACTTCGAAGGCACCGACATCGGCACCGACTTCCACTACTACAACTGGGTCGACCAGTTCGACACGCTGGGGCTGGGCGAGAACGTCCCCATCGCCAACGGCTCGAGCTCGGACTCGCTGCTCGCGCTGCTGCCCGAGACCGGGGAGTGGGTGACCCTGCGGGTGCCCTATCCCCAGGGCTTCCACAGCCGCGGGCTCGACGGCCGCATCGACGACCCCGACGGCGGCTGGAAGGGACGCGGGGTCTACGCCACCTACGGGGCCGACGCCGCGTGGCACGTCGAAGGGGGGCCGGTGGAGCCGGGCAACCTGGTGAAGTTACAGATTCGGCCCCACCCGCTGGCGAACTAGCGTCGACCGCGCGACGCGTCGACCGCGGGACCTGGCGGTCGCGTTGGGAGCCTTGTTGATGCGAACTCCTGCCGCGCGAGCACCAGGCTTCCGGGGGCGCGGCGCGCCGCAGGTTGCCGAGAAGGTTGGTCGGACGCGACAGCCGACGATTCCAGACGGCGGCCAGTCGGGCGGCAACGGAGCCGGCGACGATGGACGACTCCGGCGCCGCCCCGCAGAGACACAAGTGAAACGCAGACGGCAGTTGGCAAGTAGAGAGAGAACAGCAAGCAGAGCAAGTAGAGCAAGTAGAGAGAACGGCAGGCAGCAAGAACGGCAAATCCGTAGAGAACGGCAAGGAGTGATTCCATGACACGTCTACAGCAGCTTTCACGCGTCGTTCCGGCGGCCCTCGTCGCCGCCGTCGTGACCCTCGGGTTCGGCGCCCCCGCCGCGCACGCCCAGGACGAGGCGCCCGAGGGCGTCGTCAACTACACGCGCGTCGACGCCACCGTCGCCTGCGCCGGGGCGACCCCGGCCTCGGCGATGCCCGCGCTCAGGGACATGGGCTTCGCGTCGGTCATCAACTTCCGCACCGCCGGGGAGAACGGGGCCAACATCGAAGGCAGCCGGGCCGCGGCCGAGGAGGCCGGGCTGAACTACATCCACATCCCGTTCCGGACCCCCACCGACGAGCATACCGAGACGTTTCTCGCCGCCATCGCCGACGAGAGCAACCAGCCCGCCTACATCCACTGCGGCTCGGCCAACCGCGTGGGCGCCATGTGGTTCATCAAGCGCGTGGTGGGCGACGGCTGGGACACCGACCGGGCCATGGCCGAGGCGGAGGCGATCGGCCTCCGCAGCGAGGCATTGAAGGCGTTCGCGACCGAGTACGTGGCGAGCCGGTAACGAGCGATACGAGGCCGCGCCCTCGACCCCGGCGCAGCCCGTTTCTGCGTCGGGGCGTCCGGCGCGCGGCGGTGAGGCCGCCCGCCTCGACCCCGGCGCAGCCCGTTTCTGTGTCGGGGCGTTTGGCGCGCGGCAACGAAGCCGCCGCCCTCGACCCCGACGCAGCCCGTTTCTGCGTCGGGGCGTCCGGCGCGTGTGGCGGTGAGGCCGCCCGCCTCGACCCCCGGCGCAGCCCGTCTCTGCGGTCGCGGGGCGTTCGGCGCGCGGTAACGTCGTTTCCGTCAACGTCCTGACCGGCCGGAGAACGCGTTCATGGGCTGCTGCGAGGCCACCAACCCGAACCTGCTCGGCGTCGTGTCGGGTCCCGCCGCCGGTCCCGGCCGGACCGGCGGCGACCGGCCCGATCCCGGGGCGGACTGGGACCGGCGTACCGCTTTGAAGACGCTGCTCGGGGCGGGCGCGGTCATCGCCGTCAGCGGCGGGTGCGGATCGCGCTCGCGGGACGGGGCGACGCCGCTCAGCCTCGCGTTCTGCGGGCAGCTCCTGTGCGTCGTACCCTACGAGGTGACCCGCGTGCGGGGGCACTTCGCCGACCAGGGGTTCGACGTCGAGCTGATCTACACCCGCGGGGGCAACGCGGCGGTCCAGGCGCTGGTCGGGGGCGCCGTCGATTACGCGGGCAGCTCGTTCGACGTCGCCCTGCAGGCGGCGGCCAACGGGGCCCGGATCCGCCGGGTGGCGTCGACGGGCCGGCTGCCGCTCTTCGCCCTCGCCGTCGCCCCCGACCGCAGCGCCGAGATCGACGCCGTCTCCGACCTCGAGGGCCGCACCGTCGGCGTCTCCGCCCTCGGCAACGCCGACCACGCGCTGCTGCTGTTCCTCCTCGATCAGGCCGGCGCCGACGCCTCGAGCGTGCAGTTCGCCACCGTCGGCACCAACCTCTTCGACGCGCTGCGCATCGGGCAGCTCGACGCGGCCATGGTGCAGGAGCCGGCCCTGTCGCTGATCACCGAGGCGGGGGGACGCGAGCTCGTCAACTTCATGGAGCTCGACGAGGCCCGCCGGCACGTCGGCGGC
>JAJEFC010000065.1 GCA_022820675.1 Vicinamibacteria bacterium
CTGGCCGCCGGCCGCGGCGCCGCCCCCCTCGGGGCGCACCGCGACGGTGGCGAGCAGGTAGCCGTGGCGGCGCAGGCGGGGCCAGCGGCGCGAGGCGTGGTCGAAGGGGGCGCAGAGCAGGCCGGTGAGCCGGGCGCACCAGCGCAGGGGGGCGAGCCGCGAGGTGTGGCAGAAGAGGTCGGCCATGCGCAGCCAGCCGGGGACGAACAGGATGCCGGTCTCGGCCGTCACCGTGAACCCGGCCCGCTCGAGCATGCGGCGGAAGACGGGCCGCGAGTACGACTTCTCGAAGCCGTAGCCGTAGAGGCCCACGTAGTAGAGCAGGGCGACGAGCAGGGGCCGCAGGAACGGGTCGCGGCGGTTGGGCACGCCGATGATGGCGGTGCCGCCGGGGCGCAGCACCCGGAAGATCTCGCGGAGGGCGCCGTCGGTGTCGTCGAAGTGCTCGACGGTGCCCATCGAGTAGATGGCGTCGAAGCTGCCGTCGCGGAAGGGCAGGGTGCGCACGTCGCCCTGCACGCCGTTCAGCACGAGGCCGTCGTCGGCGAAGCCGCGGCGGGCGTCGGCGACGACGGCCGGCGAGATGTCGACGCCGAACGCCCGCGCCCCCTCGCCGGCGGCCCAGCGCAGAATGCGGGTGTTCTTGGCCTCGTCCCAGAGATCGGTCTTGAAGACGCGTTGCCCGGCGAGGGCGGGCAGAAAGGTGCGCAGCAGCCAGCGCTCGTCGTAGCGGTACTGGGCGGTCGACCGGGCGCGCCCGAGGTCGGGGAAGTTCTCGCCGACGTCGGCCCAGAAGCCCTTGTACTCCGCGTGCTCGTCGCCGGCCTCGCCCGGCGCCCGGCGCGTCGGCTGCGCCTCAGGCACCGACCAACCGACGGCTGCCGACCGCGAGCTCGGTCCAGGCCGAGGACCCCGGCGCGAAGCAGAACCCGTCGAGGGCGTCGCGCAGACGGCGCGCCCGCGCCTCGTTCTCGGAGCGGTAGTCGCAGATGTGGAGGTCGAGGGTGGCGTGGTCCTCCTCGGGCCACAGGTGCAGCACGAGGTGCGACTCGGCGAGCACCCAGACCAGGGTGGCGCCCCCGCCCGGGAACGGCACCGCCTGCTCGGCCATCACCTGCAGGCCGGCCGCGTCGACCTCGGCCGAGACCTGGGCCAAGAGGCCCTCGGCGTCGCCGGCGGCGAGCCGCAGCCGCTCGGAGTAGCCGCCCTCGCCCACGAAGTGGTGTGCAGTCACGCGCTGTTCCTCACCGTCGACCCTGCCCGCCGGGACGCAGGCTCCCCCCCGCCGGGCCGGCGCTCCGACCCCATTATCGGCGGGCTCGGCAAAGGCGATAGTGTAGCACTTCCGGCGCCGCTCCCTTGATTGATGGGGGCCCGAACCGCTTGCTCCTGATCATCCGGTCCAGCGCCTGCCACTCCTTGTCGGTGTCGACCGCCCGCACGTGTGCTTCCGCGGTCGGACGCACAGGCTCGTCAACGCGCCCCGTCGGGCGGTTCCGGGCGGCCGAGCCGGTCCCGGTCAAGCGACCCAGTCATGCCTCTCTCCGCCGCGCCGGTCGAGGTCTCTCGGATCGGGCAGCACGCCGTGGCGGATGAAGGCGGCCGGGGCATACCAGAGGGCGTCTTGCCGCATGTCGTCCAGCTCGGGCTCGGGCAGCACCCAGGGCAGATCGATGAAACGTCCGGGTTCGTCGGTCCAGGCCGGCGGAGACAGGCCGTGCAGACCCGCGACGTGCTCCGCCGTCGCGGCGATCAGGGCGTCCCATCGCGTGGCGGTCAAGGGCGGTCGTTCGGCCAGCACTCGCGTTCGTTCCTCGGGTGCGAGCCGCTCCAGCCGGCGGGGCAGCTCGTGCAGGATCGCCCGCATCAGCTCGTCCTTCGTCCAGCCGGCTTCGACGGCCCGGGCATAGTCGGCGAGCGACATGCGGCCGGGTGCTCGGTCCTCTGCTGTTGCCTCGGTCATGATGCAGCGTCCTGCGGGCGGGATCCGACGCGGCCCCTCTCCTGCGTTCGCCGGGGCGGTCCCCTCCCGCCTGATGATTCCCGCCGGAGGCGAAGGCGTCAACTGGCGTCAACCCTCCGGCAGGCGCGTCCACGCGACGAAGACGCGGAAAGCACGACGACGGCCCCGGCGCGGCAGACCGGGTAGAATCGAGCCGCGCCGGGGCGACGAGGTGGACCCTTGCAGAGTGCCGACGATCTGCGGCGGGAGAACGAGGCGCTCCGGCAGCGCATCGCCCGCACCGAGGCCGACCTCGAGAGGCTCGAGCGGCTGCGGGCCGAGCTCCTGGGCACGGTGGGTCACGAGCTGCGCGCCCCCCTCATTGCCATCAAGGGCTCGACGGCCACCGTGCTGGGCGCCGCGCCCCCCCTCGACCCGGCCGAGATGCTGCAGTTCTTCCGCGTCATCGACGAGCAGGCCGACCGCATGCGCGGCCTCATCGCCGACCTCCTCGCCCGGGTCACCTCCGCGCCGGCGGCCGGCGAAGCCCGCGGCGGCGGCAACCCGAGGGACGCGCCGGCCGGGTCCCGGGACGAGGAACACCAAACGCGCATCCTGGTGGTCGACGACAACCCCCAGACGCTGGGCTACGTGTGCGACGCCCTGTCGTCGGCGGGCTACGCGCCGCTGGCCACGGGCGACCCCGGCGACCTGCCCGAGCTCGTGAGGGCGAAGCGGCCCCGGCTCGTCCTCCTCGCCCCCGCGCGGGCCGCGGCCGACGGCATCCAGCTCATGCAGCGCGTCCGCGAGCTGTCCGACATTCCGGTCATCCTCATCTCGGGCTACGGCCGCGACGACACCATCGCGCAGGCCCTCGAGCTGGGCGCCGCCGACTACATCGCCAAGCCCTTCTCGCCGACCGAGCTGACGGCGCGGGTCCAGGCGGCCCTGCGCCGGCTGGCCGAGCGCGTGCCCTACCGCGTGGGCGACCTCGCCATCGACTACGAGCAGCGCCGGGTGACGGTGGCCGGCCGGCGGGTCGACCTGACGGCCATCGAGTACGAGCTGCTGCGGGTGCTCTCCACCGGCGCGGGGCGGGTGTCGACGGTCGGCGCGCTGCTGCGGCAGGTGTGGGGCGGGCGGCGGGCCGGCGACCCCAAGCTGCTGCGCGCCTTCGTCAAGCGGCTCCGCCGCAAGCTCGGCGACGACGCGGCCCGCCCCGCCTACGTCTTCACCGAGCGCGGCGTCGGCTACCGCCTGGCCGCCCCCCGCGACCCGGCCGAACGCCCTCCACCGACGCGCGACGCGGGTGCTCACGGACCTGGCCAATCCGGGTGACGGCAACATCCAGCCGAAGCCCCCGAGCAACAGAGCCGCCACAAGGCGCCCGAGCAGGAGCTGTGGCACGCCCTGCGCCTGGACGCGGCCGCCGACTTCGTGGCCTCGCCGACCACCAGGAGCGCGAGCCCGGCGGAGCAGCGCTCCAGCCAGCACGATCCGCTGGCGCTCGCCCCCCGACAGCCGCGCAACGCGGCCCATCCGGGTCAGGCGACCGCCTGCAGGCCCTTTCTGGCAACCAGGGTCAGCAGCTTGAGTGAAGCGCCGCGCGGGCGCCTGTCGCCGCGCTCCCACTGGCTCACCAGTCCCGGAGTGACGTTCAGATACCGGGCGAAGACCGCCTGGCTTGCCCCTTCCCGGAGGCGAATCCGCTTGATCTGTCGCGGATCGAGGCTCTCGACCGGCGTCAGGCACATCGCGTCGAAGGTCTTCATGGTCCGCTTCTCGAGGACGCCCGCCTCGGCGAGATCCAGCGCGGTCTCGTGCACGGCCGCCAACGCGGGGCTCGCATACTGTTCGTCCATGTCATTCGATCTCCTTGATCGCTCCGCGCCCTGCCACCACCGACAGGTCCCTGTCCTCGAGACCCAGCAACTCGCGAGCGAGCGCACGGAAGGCGTGGAGTTCGTCTCGCCGGATGGAGGCACGGTCAGCCTTCGAGAACCCGTAAACGAAGAAGGCCCTGCCTTTCCGCCGGAACAGGATGATGGTTCTGAACCCGCCGGACTTCCCCTCGCCCGAACGCGCGATGCGCTGCTTGATCACGCCGCCGCCGAGATCCGCATCGATCTCACCCTGATCGGCTCGATGCGCAGCTTCCCGCAAAGCGTCGTCGGTGATCCGCTCGCGCCGCGCGAACCGGTCGAACGCCTTGGTCTTGAAGACGCGCATTCACTTCTTCATGCTCTCAACATGTCACTGAGTACCATAGCACGCAGCACGGGAGCTGGCGCGCGCCCCCGCAACAAGCTGGGTCGGCCGCGTCGGACGTGTCCCGAGGTCGCCAAGCCCGCCGGCCTACTCGGCCGGGACGACTATCAAGCGCGGTCCGCGTGGGACCGGCACTCGCCACGCCCGCGTCGACCGCACGTCACTGGAGGCGGTAGGGTCGGGGCTGGGAGAAGTCACGAAGTCGCAGGGTCACCGCGCCCGCCACTGCCGCAGCGTCGATACGCTACCCGCTCGGGATGCACGAGCGACGTAGCGTTCGTCCGCCGTGACGAACACGCCGCCGTAAACCAGCGCCACGGCGTGGTAGGCGGCATCGTAGAATGCGACCTCGTACGCGACGGCGAGGGATACGGCCTGTGTTCTCCACCTCGAGTCCAGCCGTGCCTCGGTCAGGCCGAAGTCGACCAGCGATGCGAGCAGCTCGCCAGCCTGATCGGGAAACCGCCTCGCCAGCGTGTTGCCTGCTTCGTAGAGCCAGAGCTGGGGGACGACCAACTCCACGGCGCCGGCCACGGCCTCGTCGCGCAACGCCAGCGCCGCGTCGCCATCCTGCTCGTCATCGCCCGGAAGCACCCACTTGAGGAGTACTGACGCGTCGGGGATCACTATCACGACGGCTGCCGCTCCCGCTCCTCGCGTACCCAGCGGACCACGTCTTCCGTGGCGACCGGCGGCATCCGGGCGCGTAGCGAGTCCATGCGCGCGGCGGCGTTCCGCCGCGCCGAAGCGGCCGACCACTCGCGGATCGCCGTGTTGACGGCGCGGCTTCGAGCACCCCGAGGCAGTTGCTCGATGACGCGCCACGCGTCATCGTCCATCATGATGTTGACCCGTCTGGACACCCTGTCCGCTCCTGCACGCCGTAGGTGTGTAACTGTTCCACACCTTGCCGGGCTTGGCAAGCCCGCCGACGAACGCCGGTGGGGGACGACGCGCCCGCCACCGGCGCGCCTGCTACGTCCCGGGTCCCGGAGCTAACAGCCGTCGGAGAGCGCGCCGGGGGTCGATGCGTAACGCGCGGTGTCCCGGCACGAAAGCGGCGGTGAAGGCGACCGCGGCGAATGCCGGCGCGACCCGCCAGCGAGAGCCGCACCGCCATTTCCGACCGGGTGGCGGCGCGCCCCGCACCTCCTCGGCCGGCGCCGTGTGGGCGCGAAGGACTCGCCGCTGGTCGTTGTCAGGGCCGGAGGTCGGCCAAGCTGAAGCTCACGGCTTCGAACGGGGCGACCCGGACGGGTTCGTCGTCGGCAGCGGTCGCGATGCTCGTCCGTTCCCCTGCGGTGCACTCGAACGCTTCGAGCGTGCGTTCGGCGGGGTCGACGAGCCACAGGTGGCGTACACCCTCTCGTGCGTACGCCGGGCGCTTGGCCTCGAGCGGCTGTTCGTCGACGGCGCTGGAGTGAGGTGGAACCCGCGACTGTGCTGCGTCAGGCGGAGCTTGCGGTGGAGGCGGCCCGCTTCCAGACGAAGCGGCCGCGGTCAGTCGCTGGAGGGCGGCGACGGCGCGGCCGCAGGCCGACCGGCGATCAGCGTGAGGACGGTCTGCATCGTCGATTCGAGGGCGTCGACGCGCCCCGTCAGCCGGTCGATCTTGCCGTTGACGATGAGCACGCCGATGCCGGCGGTGACGGAACCGACGGCGCCGATCACCGCCGCAACGGCTGTGAGGGCTTCGACCATGTCATTGAGTATACGCGCCTTCCCGGCCAGCGTCACGTCCGTCGTCGACGCCCCCAACTCATCAGTTGCCGGCGGCCCTGCGCCGGTAGCAGCTCGAATCGATCGCCGTCAGGTCGACCCGCCAGCTTCACGATGGGCCGCACCCCCGCCCGCCGGCCCGCCGCCACCGCCGCGGCTCGGCGACTCAAGGCCAGAGATCGCCGAGGCTGAAGGTGACGGCATCGAAGGGGGGGACGCACACCGGCTCGGCGTCCTTTGCGGTCGCTGTCAGCACCCACCGACCCTCGCGCAGCTCGAACGCTTCGAAGGTGTGGTCGGACGGCTCGATGAGCCACAGATGCCCGACGTCCTCGCGAGCGCAGATCGGGCGCTTGCCCTGCAGATCGAGCCGGCGCGTCGACGGGGAGAGGACCTCGCACACCCAGTCCGGTGCCAGGGTAACGTAGGCCGCGTCGGGAAACTCGGGCATCCGCTCCCGGCGCCACCCCGCCAGGTCGGGCACCAGGATGTCCTCTCCGAGATGCAGCTCGGGCTCGTCGATAATCCACCATCCGCCGGGGCCGCCGCGACCCCGGTCGAAGGGTCCCGTGAGCTCGCCGCCCAGTCGGGAGCTCGCCAACGCATGCGGCATGGCCGGCCGCGGCTGCGTGTAGAGGACTCCGTCGACGATCTCGGCCACCCGATGGGGAGGGGCATCGAGCACGTCCTGGTAGGTCGCCCGACGGCGCTCAGCCGAGTCATGCCGCGGGGTCGCGGTGACTGCTTCGCTCATGTCGCCTCTTCCGATGACGTCGCTCGGCCCCTGCGCGGACCTCGAACTCGCCAGCGGAACCTCCCCTCATCATCGATGGTACTGCATCCGGCTCCGCGAGCAACCGGTGTGCTCAGGACTCATGCCTCAAGAGCGGTGGCGTCAGGCAGCCGTTGAGGTCCCGCCGCTCCCCCACCCACTACCCCGGATCTTTCTTGTCCGGTATCCGATTGCTGAACGTCTCTTCTCATGGACTCGGGCAGACGGCTGGTTCGTCCAACTCCTGATGAACCGGGCGACGGCACGTTCGCCGACGAAGCTCCGCTCCGGCTGCAGCCGCACGAGCAGTCCAGCGGCAACGCCGGGGTCGCGACCGGTGCGCCGTGGGCCGAGCGGGTGGAGATCGAGCGCATCGTGATCTGAACGGAATGCCACCGACGATTCCCGGCGGTGGCCCAGGACATTGGGGGGCCTGCCGGACATGGGCACGAGACCGTCGGTCTGCGAACGCCGGGCGCACGAGCAGATTCACGAGTGGACGAACCCCGACCACGGCTGGTTCCGCCAGACAATGCGCCAGATCGGCTGGCCAGTGGAACGCCTGGGCAGCCTGCAGAACGCCGCCGACGCGACAGGTCTGCCCGATGTGATCCCGCGTGCATCCTGGACCGTCGCCGCCCTCGCGCTGCTCGCGTCGTTGGGCGCCGGCAACGCGGCTGCCCAGACTCCCGTCAACAGCCCCGCCACCGGCGAACCAACCATCTCGGGCATACCCCGGGTCGGCGAAACCCTGACGGCGGCACAGGGCGACATCGCCGACACGAACGGCCTCACCACCGCCACCTTCACCTACCAGTGGATCCGCGTCAGGAGCGGGAACGAGTCCGACATCACGAACGCGACCGGCACGACCTACCTGCTCACGGCCGACGATCTCGACACGCGAATCAGGGTGAGGGCCTCGTTCACCGACGACAACGGGTATTCCGAGTCCCGGACAAGCGATGCAATCCCGTCGGGCGGATTCATCATTCCGGACTGCCCGGACGAGATCGAGGTGGCGCCCGGATGGGCGCTGACGCCAGCGGGCTTGGAGTTCGGGGACAGATTCCGCCTGATTTTCGTGACATCGTCGAAGCACCACGCGGGATCCGCCGCAATCATCACGTACAACAACTTCGTGACCACCGCGGCGAGGTCGGGGAGCGGACACTCCGCCATAGTCCCGCATGGGTTCGGGTTCCGGGCCGTCGGCAGCACGGAGTCGATTGACGCGCGCGACAACACCTGCGCCACCGGCACCGGCGTACCGATCTACTGGTTGAACGGCAACAAGGTGGCCGACAACTACGGCGACTTCTACGACGGTTCCTGGGACGACGAGGCCAACCCGAAGGACGAAGGGGGCAACAGCATTTCGCCGCCGCGTGTCTGGACGGGAACGGATCACGACGGTACTGCAGCTCCGCAAGGCGCAGTTCTCGGTCGTTCGGACGGTCATCTTGACGTGCAGTTCGGGAGGTTGGGCAGACCTGGTCCGTCCGGTCCGCTGACTGACGGCGTACAACAAAACTGGAACTACGTTACGGAGAGCTTCTACGGCCTGTCGCCGGTGTACGTCGTGGCAGGGCCGTCGGGGGTGGAAAACGCGCTGGTCGCCAACTTCGGTCAGTCCGCCGGCAGCGGCAACTTCAACGTGCTCAGCAACGTCAGCCAGAGCTTCACGACCGGGACGCACGCGGGCGGCTACCGCATCGAGACCATCGCGACCAGGCTCACCCGGAGCAGCAGCTTCTCGATGTCGCTGTGCTCCACGGACTCGCGGAGCCGGCCCACGTCGACATGCACCTTGCTTACGGCCCCGTCCAGCACGCAAACCGATAGCCCCGTCGTCTTCACCGCGCCCGCGAACACCATCCTGGAAGCGAACACCACCCATGCGGTGGTGCTGTCCGGTTTCCACAACCGGCTGACACTGGACTACACGCAGTCGGGAGGGGAGGACGACGGCTCGGCTGACGGTTGGAGCATCGGCGACGCCTACCATCTGTGGCACCCGGGCTCGCGCAGTTGGTTCCGCCGCTCGGGCATGGTCCTGCGGCTCGCGGTCGGCGGGGCACCCAACAACACGGTCGTCGCTCCCGATGCCCCACGGAACCTCGCGGCGACTTCGACAGGCAGCACCCAGGTGGAGCTGAATTGGGATGCGCCGTCGGCCAACGGAGGCGCGGCGATCACCGACTACGAGATCCGCCACGCGCAGGGAGCTTCCGTGCCGGGGTCCACGACCTGGACTTCGGCCGGAAGCGACCGGACCGAGACGGTGACGGGTCTGACCTCGGGCCAGGAGTACACCTTCGAGGTTCGCGCGGTCAACAGCGCCGGGTCGGGTGCGGCGGCGAGCGTGCAGGCCACCGTTCAGAGCGCGACGTTCACCGCGCGCTTCACCAACGTCCCCGCGTCCCACCGCGGGGCCGCCGACCGGCTCCACTACGACAACGTCGGAACCAACGACTTCACCTTCGAGCTTCATTTCAGCGTGGACCCCACGTCGCTGACGAGCTACACGAAAGTGCCGGGGCTGCTGGAGGTCAGCGGGGGTGATGTCCTCAAGGCCCGGCGGCTGAACCCGCCGAGGAATCTGGCGTGGGAAGTGCGGGTCCGGCCGACGCAGAACGGCGACATCCAGATCACGCTGCCGGTGCGGGCATGCTCGGCCACCAACGCGGTGTGTGCGTCCGGGCAGCCGCTCGCGGCGGCGGTTTCCGCGACCGTGAAAGGTCGCTCGCTCACGGCGTCGTTCTCGGACGTGCCCCCCGAGCACGACGGATCGACGTTCACTCTGCACTTCCAACTCAGCCACGAGCCCGACCCGATGAGTTTCGTGACGGTGCGCGATTCGCTGTTCGACGTGACGGACGGGGCCATCGAGTACGTGCGCCGGGTGCGGCCGGGGCAGAACCGGGAGTGGGAGCTGCGGGTGCGGCCTTCGGGGTTCGACGACGTGACCCTGACGCTGGAGGAGACGACTGCCTGCAACTCCCCGCCGGGGATCTGCGCCGGTGGGCAGATGCTGCCGGGCGGGCTGACGGTGACGGTGTTCGGCCCCGCGACGCTCTCGGTTGCCGACGCGAGCGGGAGGGAGGAGACCGGTCTCGAATTCCGGGTGACGCTCAGTCGGCCGCGCTCCGGCGTCACGACCGTGCAGTACGCGACCTCGGCGGGAACCGCCACGGCGGGGGCGGACTACAACGAAACCTCGGGCACGCTGACCTTCAGCGCCGGCGAAACCTCGCAGACGATCTCCGTGGCGACGCTCTCAGACGGCATTGACGACGGCGGGGAGACGATGACGGTGACGCTCTCGAACCCGACGCCGTCCGGGAAGGTCCGCATCGCGGACGGCACGGCGACGGGGACCATCGACAACTCCGGCCCGATCCCGCAGGCGTGGATCGCGCGCCTCGGGCGGGAGACGGCCGAGCAGGTGGTCGAGCACGTCGAGGAGCGGACGGCGGCGGCGCCGCGGCGGCAGGAGGGCTCCCGGGCGCGGTTCGCGGGTCGGGAGCTGCGGTCGGGGCAGGAGCGGGACTTCGCGCTCGGCCTGCTGTCGCAGTTCGCACCGATGGGCGCGGGTCCGGCGGACGCGCTGACGCCGCAGGCCGGCGGCGCCGGCATGAGCGGCGAGCCAAGCGGCGGTACAGCGATGGCTGGCGCCCGGCCGGCGCCCGGCGGAGGCCTGTTCGATTCGCTCGGGATGGGCGGCGCCCTGTTCTCCGACTCCGAATTCGAGATGAACCGCGAGAGCCGCGGCGGCATCCTGTCGCTGTGGAGCCGCAGCTCCTGGTCGCACTTCAACGGCCTGGAAGATGCCCTGTCGCTCGACGGCGACGTGCGGACGACGATGTTCGGGGCCGACTGGTCGCGCGAGGCGCTCATCCTCGGCCTGTCGGTCGGCCACACCCTCGGGGCGGGTGGCTACAGCGGCACGAGCGGCGGGCGGCTGAGCACGTCGATGACCGGGTTCTACCCGTGGGTCGGCTACCGGCTCAGCGACCGGGTTTCGGTGTGGGCCGTGACCGGCTACGGAACCGGCGCGCTGAGCCTGACCCCGGACGGCCAAGCGACGCTCGATGCGGGTGTCTCGATGCTGATGTCGGCGGTCGGGACGCGCGGCGAGCTGGTGGGCTCGCGGGCCACCGGCGGCTTCGCGCTGGCGTTCAAGGGCGACGTGCTGTGGGCCGGCACGGCCAGCACGCAGGTCGACGGCCCGACCGGCCGGCTGAACGCCTCCGAGGCCGCGGTGACGCGCCTACGCACGGCGCTGGAGGGCTCGCGGGGCCTCGTCCTCGGCGGCGGCCGCGTGTCGTTGCGGCCGCGCGTCGAGATGGGGCTGCGCCGCGACGGCGGCGAAGCCGAGACGGGCGCGGGCATGGACCTCGGCAGCGGGCTCACCTTCACCGATGCGGTCACGAGACTGTCGCTGGACGTGCGGGTGCGGACGCTGGTGGTGCATCAGTCGGAGGCGTTCTCCGACCGCGGGATGTCGCTGTCGCTCGGGTGGGACCCGACGCCGGGGAGCCCGCTCGGTCCGACCGCGCGCGTGGCGCCGTCATGGGGCGGGCAGGCGCAAGGCGGAGCCGAGGCGCTGTGGACCAGCCAGATGGCCTACGGGATGGGCTCGCGGATGTACGGCTCCGGGGGGCGCGTCGCCGTGGAGGCGGGCTACGGGCTGCCGGTGGGCGCCCGCTTCGTGGGGACGCCGCGCGTCGGGTTGACGACCTCGCCGTACGGCCGGGACTACCGGCTCGGCTACGACCTCGGGCTGCTCGACGGGGCGAAGGGGAGCTTCCAATTGGGGGTCGAGACGCAGCGGCGAGAGAGCCCGCTGGACGACGGGGCCAGCAACGGGCTCCTGGGCCGGGCGACGCTCACCTGGTAGCCGGATGAAGGAGCAACCCACATTGACAGCCCGTGGAAGAAGTCTGTTCGCCGAGCCCGCCTGCTCAGGCAGCTTGGCGATGAGTGGTTGGAAATGGCAACCGAAAGGGACCTCCGTGGCCACGTGAGCGGCCGCGAGCCGGAGGGATCTCTCTCCGGGGTCGTGCGCCGATACCGCCGGCGGCTCGCATCCCTCTCTCGCGCCGCCCCTTCCCGGTGGGAGAGACGTCCGAGCAGCCAAGACCGGACGCCCGATGGTCGGACACGCCGCGCGCGTAGCCGCGGTACAAGCGGGCGCCGCGCGCCGACGGTGAGCGATGACCGGGCGGGAAGGTACGGACCCGTCACCGGAGACCCGGGCCTCGAACGGTCGGGCTTGCGTCCATGAGGGCAACGGCGAACGCGCGCGCGGTCGCCGGCCGCGCCCGGCGGGGGGCCGTGAGCACGGATGCCGCGAACGCCGCCACCGCGGACTGGTCCTCCGGGCTCCGTGCCGACGGCAGGCCGGGACGAAGACGCCGATGCCGGATGCGGTCGGCCACCGCGCCGTCGTCGCCTCCCGCGAACGGGTGCTCCCCCGACACCGTCTCGAACAGCACCACGCACAGGGACCAGACGTCGTCCGCCTCGCCGGCCGGCCGGCCGTCCAGCACCTCGGGCGACAGATAGCGCAGGGTGCCGCCCGCAACCGTCGCGTCGCGCGCGCCCCGCGCCAGGCCGAAGTCGAGCAGCTTCGGCGACCCGTCGGCCGTCAGGCCGATGTTGCTGGGCTTGACGTCGCCGTGCACGTACCCCGCCCGGTGCAACGCGGCCAGCGCGCCGGCGAGGTCGAGGGTGACGGCGACGGCCCGGCCCGCCGCGAGCGGCCCTTCCCGAAGCCGGTCCGAGAGCGTGCCGCCGAGCAGGAGCTCCATGACCAGAAACGGACGGCCCCGCCAGAGCTCGACGCCGTGTATCTGGGCCACCGCGGGATGCTCCACCCGCGCCATGGCCCACGCCTCGCGCTTCAGTCCGCGCAGGCGCAGGAGGGCGGTTCCGGCCAGGGTCTTCACCGCCACGTCGCGATCGAGCCTGACGTCCCGCGCCAGATAGACCGACCCCGCCCCCCCGGCGCCGAGGCGCCGCGCCAGTCGAAACTTGCCCGCGAGAAGCCTCGGCCCCTCCGCCTCCCCGTAAGCCGGCCCGCAGCCGCACACGGGCGACTCGTCGCCCCCCGTGACGCAGCCGCACACGGGGCACTCCAGCGCCGGCGGCGCCTCCGACGGCCGGGCTTCCGTTCCGTGCAGCAGCCGGAGGCGCGCCGCGGCCTGCCCCGCCATCCCCGCGAGCACCTCGAGGAACGGCACGTCGACGTCGCGCACGATTCGATCGTCGAAACGCCGCCCCACCACCAGGACGCCGGCCACCTCGGCCCCCGGCCCGGGAACCGGGGCGATCACGTCGGCGGCGCTCTCCACCACCCATGCCGCCTCGTCGGGCGGGAGCAGGTCGAAGCACGACTTCCCATCGCTCGGGTGGACGCGCAACGACCCGCCGCCCGTCTCGAGCAGGTGGACGATGGCCGACGTTCGCGGCAGGGGCGCGACGGCGGCGTCGGGCGTCCTGAAATCGTGCGTCCCGGCCGCCGCCAGCAGCGTCGAGGGCGAGCCGCAGCCGCGCCTGACGGCCCGGGTCACCGTCCGCCGGATGGAGGACATCCGCTCCACCCTGGCCAGGGTCGCGACCGCCGTCGCCAGGAGCTGCCGCTGGCCGACGGTCTCGGGGTGGCTCCAGGCGTCGAGTCGACGCAGCAGCCGCTCGCGGCCGAGGACCACCAGCACCAGCGTCCCGCCGGCGGCGAACAGCGACAGCGTCAGCGGATCCGCGACGATGTCTCCCACCGCCCGCTCGGGGCGGCTCGCGAGCAGCCATCCCGTCGCCGCCGCGAGTGCCGCGACCGCCACGCCGAGCAGGCCGGGGCGCAGCAACACCCGCCGGCAGCCGGCGTGAATCACCTCGCGGGGGTGGGGCACGCGCGCGGCGAGCACCGAGTACCAGAGCAGGAGCATCCCGGGGAACCGCAGCGGCTGAATCAGCGCCGGGGCCGAGCCCGATTCGTAGTTCCCCACCCAGGACCCCGGCGCCAGCGCCTCGACGAGGTCGTAGACGGTGACTATTCCCATCCACATCATGAATCCGGCGCTGAACACGGCGACACGCCTCCGCTCGCCGGCCGGCGCGGCGTGCGCGCGCAGCGCAACCACCACCACCGCGGCCAGCGCCAGCACGTTCGGGGTGGCGATGGTGGCGTCGAGGACCGCGATGAAGACCGCGTCGCTGGCCGCGCCGCCCACCGCGCCCGCCAGGTACACCGCCGCCACGGCGGCGCACATGGCGCCACCGATCGCCGCGCTGAGGGGAACCATGCGCCGGGCGCAGTCGTCGAACCTGGTTCTGCGATGCACCCGGGGATACTCGCCGGCAAAGGCCCAGAGGAACACCGGCGAGATCGCGAACGCCAGGGGGTATGCGAACACCAGCAGGAAGGCCTGGGTCGGCGCCGACAGGTCCCAAACGGAAGGCTGCGACAGGTCGGCCGGCGGCAACTGCCCCCAGAAGGCGGGCAGCATGTGCGAGGGAGCGATCGCCGCCTTGAAGAGGAAGTAGGCCCCGAGCAACCATGTCCGGCGGTCGCGCCGGCCGGCGAGCAGCAGCAGGCCTGCGCTGGCGGCATGCCCGGCGAGCAGCAGCGCCATGTAGACGGCGAGGTCGCCGTGCCCCCGATGGTAGTCGCTCCACCGCCAGGGCAGCAGCAGCAACGTCGACCCCACCTCGACGGCGGCCAGGACCATCAGGACCAGGCCGGCGCGGCGTGCGAAACCGCCCGCGAAAGGGGCCGCACGTCCGGCGTCCCCGTCGCCGACCCTGAAGAACGGGGCGAGCGAACGCAACGCGTCGAGGGCGGGGCGCTCGGCCGGGCCGGCGCGCCGCGCGCACCGGTCCCACTCCACGTCCTGGTCGAGCGTGACGGCTTCCACGGCGTCGTCGAGGACGTCCCCGGAATCGTTTCTACGCATTCGACATGAGGTCTATCAGCTTTCTCAAGGCCCGTCCCAGCGCCTTGCGCGCCGCTTCCGCGCTCGGGAGGCGCTCGATGAACGCGAGCTGGCGATAGCTGTATCCGAGCTCCGCGCGACCGACGATCAGCCGCCGTTCACGATCGGTCAGGCGCCCGAGGCTCTCCACGTACCGCCTCCAGGCCTGATCGTCGATGAGCTGTCGATGCTGTGGCGCGGCGCCGTCCGAGGCCACGACGGGCTCATCCGGCGCGATCAGGTTCAGGCGACGCATGGCGCGCCGCAACCGGTCACGGATGCGGTTCTCCACCGCGTGCTGGAGGTACACCCGCAAGGCGCCGACGTGATTCGACTCCAGGAACGGGAGCCTCGCGAAGGTGTGGTGCATCGCGTCCTGGACCAGATCGCTGGTGTCGATCTCGCCGCGCGCCCACGGCGGCAGGCGCCCCCGCGCCCACGGCCGGAGCCACGACCTCGACCGCTCGAAGAGCACGTCGACCGCCGACCGACTGCCGCGGCGCGCCCGCTCGAAGAGACCCTGCTCAGAGCTGGAGTCGCCGCGAGGGTCCTCGCGGGCGGCGGCGGGGCGGGAGGTCGTCTTTGCCGGCGGCACAGTGCATATCATGCCTCAAGAGCGGTGGCGTCAGGCAGCCGTCGGGATCGCGCCGCTCCCCACCCGCCACCCCCTGATTTTTCTTGTCCGGTATCCGATTTCTGAACGTCCGTTCTCGTGGAGCAGGCAAGCGGAGCTTCAACAGAAAGGAGAAGGACTGAAGAGCTGACGGGCCGGGTGCCGGCCGAGCTGGGAAACCTGACCAACCTCCAGTGGCTGAGCCTCTCGCACAACTGGGTGCTGTCGGGCTCGCTCCCGCCCCGTCGACGGTTCCCAGATCGATCGAGGCCTCGATGGCGGCTGTGCCGCCCGCCGCCGCGCGCACGGCCGGCGTGTAGACGACGGCCACGTCGATGGTGGCGTTCCTTCTCGCGCGACCGCGACCCTGCCCGATCGGCGTCTCACGCTGCCCGGCTCGCTCGACGTGGACGTGTCGGCGGCGTTCGTCGACCCGACGGTGACGCCCTGACCTACGCCGTGTCGTGGGCAAGAGTCTCCGAGAAGAGACCGCCGCGTCCGGCGATCGCGGTGGCGACACGAGGCAGGGGACCGCGCCAGCCGGCACGTCCGGCTGCCGGCCGCCATCACCCCCACCTTGTGGGACGCGGCCTGCCTCGCGGTGCACGGCCGCCACTTCCGGTCGCTGGGTAGGCAACGCCGGACGCTGCGACCGGCCGCGGTCTAGCCGTGTGGTAGACCCGGGGCTCCCGGGGCGGCGGCAGTTGCCGCAGCAGAGGGCTGCACTACCGGGGGAGCCGCAGCAGCCGGAGGCGTAGCGGGGTTCAACATAGCGCTGACGATGGTCTG
>JAJEFC010000258.1 GCA_022820675.1 Vicinamibacteria bacterium
CCAAGGACCTCGGCCGGGTGAACGACGGCGGCCGCGGCCGCCGGACCTCGGTCCTCGGCATGGCCCTCGCCCTGATGCGGAACTACGACCCGTTCAAGGCGCCGACCCACTTCAAGCTGTGGGACCTGCTGCAGAAGTTCGACAAGACCTTCGGGGCCTCGAAGAAGGACTACGGCAGCGTGACCGGCGACCGGACGCGGGCCGACATCGCCAGGCGGCGGTCCGACCGCTGGAACTTCCTGTTCATCGCCGGCATGTGGTTCCAGGACCTCTTCAACTACGACTTCCGGCGCACCGAGCGGTGCATCATCCCCTACGCCACGCAGGAGGGCGAGATCTCGTTCTGCGCCTACAACACCGGCATCGGCTGGCGGAACATCATCGAGAAGATGCACATGACCGCCACCCTCACCAAGTGGTACGACGAGCACGGCCGCCACGAGATCTTCGCCGGCGGCAAGAACGTCGACATGGCGAGCGCCGAGCACCACCTCGTGCTCGACCCCGAGGCGGTGGCGGCGGGCCAGCAGACCGACCTCGACGAGAAGGGCATCGCCAAGAACGCCCGCCAGGAGAAGCTCGAGGCCCGCGAGCGGATGAAGCAGGAGGCCGAGAACAAGCGGATGGCCGAGCTCTACCGCCAGCACATCCTGAAGGAGGAGGCGCCCGCGGAGGGCCTCATCCAGATCCAGGGCCTCGGCGGTGCCAAGGCGAAGGCGGAGGAGCGCCAGCCGGTCGGCGTCGGCTAGACGAAGGCTGCCGCCGCCCGGTGGCGATCAGCTTCGACGCACGAGGGGGGGCCTCGCGGCAGACGCCGTGGGGCCCTTTCGTCGTATGGGAAGCGCCCGTGCGAACGCCATCCGATCTCGACCCGCCCGCGACCCTGACAGGCCGACCCCGGCCCGGTGAACCGGCCGCGCAGAGCGAGGGTCGTCGATTTCGAGCGACGGCCCCGGATCAGTCGCGGTCAAGCTCGCGTCGCTGCCGCGCGCGAGGCGGCCGGCCCGCCGGAGAGCGCATACGCCTCCGCGAGCCAGTCGGTGACGGGCGGCTCCACCTCGTCACGGTGCCGGATGGGAATGGTGTGCCGCAGCTTGGCCTTCGAGACCCGGTCGACGCGGCGCACCTGGGGAGCGTCCACCGTGCGGCCGAGGAAGACGTTCAGCTCGAGGAAGGTGCGCTTCGGGCGGACGAAGCAATAGCAGGACCCTCGCGAGAACATGATGGACCGGTGCGAGGCGTAGACGCGCTGGTCGCCGAACTCGGTCGCGGCCTCGCGCAGCCGCTCCCACGCATCCCGCAGGTCCTCGGACAGGTCGGCGGTCAACGCCGCCTCGGTCGTCGTCCAGCAGTCGTGCGGCTCGCCCTCTTCTACCCACTGCTTGCAGTGGTAGCACTCGTGGCCGCCCATGTCGCCGATTCTACGCGCAACGCCCGGCGAGGCGGCCGAGCGTTGGATCAGCTCGTGGGGCGGGTGCTCGGGGCGTGCCGCTCGATCGGTGGTGGAGCCGCGTCGTGGCCGTCGTGCGATGCCGCGAAGCCGGCGACCACGACGCTCGCATCGATCGCCGGCATCACCGCCGTGTCTTCTCCAGGGTGGCGCGAACGAGATCATCGGTCAGCGGCGGAAGCTCGCGTTCCGGAACCGCGACGAGATGCCCGTTCCGTTCTTCGAGACGCATCGTCGTGGCTGCCGGCTCGATCTCGATGACGCCTTCCCGTTCGCGGATCTCGATGGTTCCCCCGCCCGTCAGGCCCAGGCTGTCACGCATCGATTTCGGAATGACGACGCGGCCGGCTGCATCGATGGTGATCTGCATGACAGAACAATACCTGATTTCGCGCCGGATCCTCGGAGTCCCCGGGGGATCCCGAATCCTCGTCCGCGCCGTTCCGGCGAGATGGTGTCTTCGTATCCTATATCCTGATGCTATGATGCCATCATGCGCAGCACGGTACGAATCGACGACGATCTGATGGTCGAGCTCAGGCAGCGAGCCCACGGCGCTGGCGTCTCTCTGACGCGCATGCTGAATCGTACGCTCCGCGCCGGGCTGACCGATCCCGATCGCCGACGAGGATCCGCACGACCGTACAGGCAGCGTACCGTCGCGATGGGCCGGCCTCTTGCCGACCTCGACAAGGCCTTGGCGTTGGCTGCCGACCTCGAGGACGAGGAAGTGGTCCGCAAGCTGGCGTTGCGCAAATGAAGATCGTCGATCTCAACGTGCTGCTGTACGTCGTGAACGAAGATGCGCCGCATCACGACCGGGTGGCGGCGTGGTGGCAGGGCGCGCTGAACGGCGACGAGACCATCGGACTGGCGTGGATCGTCGTATCCGGCTTCTTGCGCGTGTCCACGCATCGGAGGGTCTTCCCGCAACCGCTGTCGGCCGAGGACGCGGCGCTCCAGATCGACGATTGGCTGGCCCTCGACGTCATCTCGCTGGTCACGGAGACCCGCGAGCACTGGCGCACCTTGCGGAGCTTGCTGGCCGAGACCGGCGTCGCGGGCAATCTCATGACCGACGCCCACCTCGCGGCGCTGGCGATCACCCGCGGCGCGACGCTGGCTTCGTGCGACGCCGACTTCGCGCGGTTCCCGGGCCTGCGCTGGGAGAATCCCCTGCGGCGTCGCGCGTGACAGGTAGTCACACTCCTCCGGTCCGTTCCCGGGCGGGTCGGTCCCCGCCTTCCGGTGGGTTCCCCTCGGGACATGCGCCGCGCACCGTCTGCACCATCGCCCTCCGCACGGACGGCGTGGTTCCCGTCCGGAGCGTCCGGACCATGCGCCGCGTACGGTCTGTAGTAGACTCGCCCGCATCCGGGGAGCGGCCGTGAGGGCATCGGCCGGCGGTGCAACGCCGCGGGGAGGGAATGCGGACGGTGAACGGTTTCGAACAGGCTTTCGAGGACGTCGAGCGTGCCGCGGGCGCCGCGGTCGTGTCGGCGCAGGGACTGGTTTCCCTGGCGAAGAAAATGCAGAAGGCGGCCCGCGAGGGCAACGTCGCGGCCATCAAGCGTGCGCGGAGCGGCTTCGACGCCGTCCTGCGCGAGGTGAGTCAGGCGGTCTCGGGCGCCGCCGACTCGTGGCCGCTCCCCGAAGACGAAGAGCTGCGGTATCTCGAGGACGGCTACGCCGAAGAGCTGTGCGCCGTCGCCGAGGTGCTCGGGCTGAACGTCTACGAGCGCGACGGCAAGCTGATCTCGTACCCGTCCATCGTGCGCATCCTGCCCGGCGACCGGGCGGTCCGGGTGGACGGGAAGCGGGTCGCGGCCATCCGCCCGTCCCATCTGGCCGGCCTGCTGCTGAAGAACCAGAGCAAGCCCGCCCGATTCCGGTCCGACCGCTTCCTCGAGGCGATCTACACGGTCTACGCCGAGATCGTGCGCGAGGACGCCGCGGGCCGCGCGGCCGGCGACGGGCCCGTGGTTCCCCTGGCCAGGATCTACAAGCTGCTCACGTCGCTGCCGGGCGCGAGCCGCGAGTACGACCGGACGGACTTCGCCCGGGATCTCTTCATTCTCGAGGCCGAGGGCCCCCGGCGGACGCGGAAGGGCGCGGCCGTCGCCTTTCCCGCCTCCACCGGCACGCGGCGGTCCGGCCTGTTCACGTTCGTCGGCCCGGACGGTCAGGAGGCGCGGTACTACGGCATCAGCTTCACCGCGGACGGGTGATGACCGACGCCATCCCCCTCGACGAGTGGCTGCGGCGCATCGACGACGACTACCTGTCGGGGTTCGTCCGCGACGGGGGCGCGGCCGTCAAGTTCGCGGTGACCCCGGACGAGGCGCGCCCCGTGTTGCGCGACGCCCTGGAGCAGCGCTGCCGCGAGTCGGGCTACCTCTTCGCCGCCCTGGACGCGACGGAGCTGCGGGCCCACATGCCGCAGGACGTCTTCTTCGGACTGGCGCGACAGATCGACTGGCGGGGTCTGGCGCGCCGCCGCGTGCTGCGGCTGGCCGCGGAGAGACGGTATCGCGTCGATACCATCGATCCGGCGGGGGGCGGCGACGTGTTCGACGCCATCGCCGGCGCCAACGATCTCGAACCGCGGACCGTGCTCATGCGTCTCAGGCCGGACATCGAGGCGCGCGTCTTCAAGCACGCCGCGATGGCCCGCGACTTCCGGGCGGCCATGACCTTCCTGTGCGAGCAGACCGGAGACCGGCCGGACGGCAGCTACGAAGGCCAGCCGGTGCTCGACTGGCTGACCGGAGAGGACACGCGCCTGAGCCCCGTGCGGCCCTTTCTCATCCACACCGCCGTCAACCGCGCCACCGCCCGCTACTTCATCGAGTCGGCGCTGCACTGGGTACGCGAGGCCGGCCTCGCGGGGACGGTGGTGCTGCTCGACAACCGCCGCGTCACGGTGGCGCGCAACCCCAGGGACGGCCGGCGGTACTACACGCGGGCCATGACCGTCGACCACTACGAGCTGCTGCGCGAGTTCATCGACGGCGTCGACCGGCTCGCCGGCGCCCTGCTCGTGGTGGCGACCGGCGACGGCTTCCTCGACGACGAGGCGGGCCGCGGATCGCGCGGCTTCGGCATCTACGAGGCGCTGAAGACGCGGGTGATGAACGACGTGCGCGACCGCCGCCTGCTCAACCCGGCGGCGGCGCTGGTGCGGTTGTCGCAGGACGACGCGCGGCGGGACGACGGTGAGGAACGGGAACCGGCGGGCGGCGCCGAAGACCCCGGTGAGGAACGACGCGCAGGATCACCGTCCGCGCCGTCCGGCGGTCTCGCCGGCGCGGTCGTGGCGGCGCGACGGGCGGCAAGATGGTTCGCGACGAACGGAAGCTGACGGCGCGCCGCGCCGTCGAGGCGTTGCGCAACGGCGTGCCCAACCGTGCGGCGGTAGAGAGGCTGGGCTGCCGCCAGCCGAAGGCGGAGGCGGCGTTCGCCGAGCTGCTGGCCAGGGCCGGGGATACGCAGGTCGGCGCGGGCCGCGCGCAGGGCATGCTCGTGTCCGGCGACTTCGGCGCGGGCAAGTCGCATCTGCTGGTCCACCTGGAGCGCCTGGCCCTGTCGCGGGGTTTCGTGTGCAGCACCGTGGCCGTCAGCAAGGAGACGCCGCTCTACGACCTCGGCAAGGTGTACGCCTCGGCCGTCGACAACGCCCGGATGCCGGATCGCAGGGGACGCCTGTTCGAGGAGCTGGGCGTCGGCGCCGACCGCGACTCGGCGCACTTCGCCGCGTTCCTGGAGTGGGTCGAGACCGCGGCGTCGAACGGGGTCCTGCACGATATCTTCCCGGCCGGCGTGGCGGTCTACGAGAGCGCGCGAGACCCCGAGCTCAACGCCCGGATCGAATCGTTCTGGGCGGGCGACAGGATACGGGTGTCCGAGATCAAGCGGGGGCTGCGGGTGCTCGGGCAGCGGCGCGTCTTCCGGGCGCCGAGGGTCGCGGAGCTGCCACCGCAGCGCCTGCGTTTCGCGGTCGAGCTGATGCGGGGCGCCGGCTACAAGGGCTGGGTGGTGCTGCTGGACGAGCTGGAGCTCGTCGGCTCCTACTCGCTCCTGCAGCGCGGCCGGTCCTACGCCGAGCTGGCCAGGTGGCTGGGGCAGGCCGCCGGCGACGCGGGTGCGGGCCTGATCGCGGTCGGGACGGTGACCGGCGACTTCGCGACCGCCATCATCGGTCCCGACGGCAAGAACGACCGCGAGGGCGCCGGCCGGCGGCTCGCCGACAGCCGCTACGCGGACCGCGTGCGCGGGGCCGAGGCGGGCATGCGTCTGCTCGAGCGCAAGTGCGTCCGCCTGTCCGCGCCCACCGCCGACGACGTGCACGACGCCCTCGAGACGCTGCGGCAACTCTACGGCGAGGCCTACGGATGGGAGGCGCCGCGGCTGGAGGCCCGCGCCCGCGGCGTCGGCATCCAGGCCCGGATGCGCTACAAGGTCAGGGCCGCCATCAACGCGTGGGATCTGCTGCGAATCTACCCCGACTCGCGCCCCGAGACGGTGGGCGGCGAGTTCCGACATGCCTACCGCGAGGACACCGACCTCGAAGGGGGATCCGGCGAGGACGCGGAGCACGTCGAAGAGTAGTTCCTGTAAACGGACCCCTGACCGCGCGCGTCGTCAAGCAACAGGCACCAGTCCGTCTCGTGTCTCCCACCCTTGACGAGAGGACACGAGGCTCACCCCGAAACTCGCCGGAGCAACCTGCAGGAGGCACCGTGAACATCGAACGCCGCAAGTTTCTCGCATCCATCGGTGGCGCGGGCGCGGTCGCCGCGCTCTCGCACGAAGATCGGGCGGAGGCGCTCGAGCACTACATGACCCGCCAACTGGGCCGGACGGTCCCCGCCGCTCAGCCCGGGCGGGGCGGTCAGGCGGGGCAGGACGAGAGGTCTCCGCGTGGAACGGGACGGTTGTTCACGCCGCAGCCCGAGCCCTGGGGGCCGATGCCGGAGAGGCCGACCCTGATCGACTTCTTCAATCACCGTTTCGGCGCCACCGCCCGTCACGTCCTTCAGAGCGCGACCCATGCCGTCGAGACCGGTCAGCCGGAGCGGACCGTCTTCGCGTGCCTGATCCATGACGTGACCCAGGGTCTCATGCGCGTGGATCACGGCTACTGGGGGGCACAGCTCTTCGCGCCGTACGTCGACGAGCGGGTGAGCTGGGCCGTGAAGTACCACC
The DNA here is from genome assembly GCA_022820675.1 of Vicinamibacteria bacterium. Classification (GTDB taxonomy): domain Bacteria; phylum Acidobacteriota; class Vicinamibacteria; order Vicinamibacterales; family UBA8438; genus JAJEEA01. The sequence goes on from JAJEFC010000258.1 coordinate 6,656, forward strand.
AGCCGCTGCGCTTCTTCCCCGACGAGTCCGTGGGGTACGAGTATCCCGAGATGTACAACCGGATCTACGGGGTGGACTACGAGCCCGACGAGTACATCAAGGCGGACCACGAGTTCGCCCGGAACCACCGCTACTACATGGAGGCGCGGCTGGTCACCGTGAACGACCAGTACGCCTTCGACGAGAACGCCCGCGAGATCGAGATCGAGGAGTTCACCGACGTCATCGGCCGGCAGTTCAGGCAGCCCAGGGAGGGACTGGGGTTCGACAACAGCCCCGTGGCCCACATGTGGCGGTCGATGATGTTCCCGGACAACCCGCTGTAGGGTCGACCGGCCGGCGGGGCGATCTCGAGCAAGGTGGCCGAAGAGGGGCGGGCGGCGATGAGGCCGCCCGCGTCGCGACCTGCTTCCAGCGGGAGCTGCGCTCTCCGCCACCGCATGCAGGCCTCGGTGCCCGAGCTCACCGACCTCGCTCGACGAGACCGGCCGGAACCCCCATCGTCTCCTCCACGGGAGCGCTCGGCGGGCGCAAGTCAAGGCGGCGCGGTGCCCGCGCAGTCGGAGTCCGCGCGATCGCGGCCGCTTACCGCAGGCTGTCGGAGGCCGGTCAGGGCTCCGGGGTTCCGGGGACGATCAGCGCGTCGAGCGCGACCACGCCCTGTCCCACCGGGCGCACGAGCACGGGGTTCAGCTCCGCGCTCTCGAGCTGGCCGGCATGGGCGGCGGCGAAGCGGGACAGGGCCGCCAGCGCGGCGGCGAGGGCGTCGACGTCGCCCGGCGGGCGCCCGAGCGCGCCGGCGAGGAGCGGGTATCCCCTGAGCTCGCGCAGCATGCGGTGCGCCTCGGCGGCGTCGAACGGGGCCGGCCGGAAGCAGACGTCCGCGAGGATCTCGACGAACACGCCGCCGAGCCCGCACATGACCACGGGGCCGAACGTCGGGTCGTGCTGCACGCCGAGGATCATCTCGACCCCGCCGGTGACCATGGGGGAGACGAGGATCCCTTCGACGTGGGCGCCGGGGCGGGCCGATCGCGCGGCGGCGACGAGGGCGGTGAAGGCTCGGGCCACGGCCTCCGGGGTGCCGAGGTCGAGCGCCACGCCTCCCACGTCGCTCTTGTGCGCGATGTCGGGTGACGCGATCTTGAGGGCGACGGGGAACCCGAGCTCCGCCGCTGCTTCCGCCGCGTCGCGGGCTGTGCCGCACAGCCGCGACTCGATGACGGGAAGCCCCGCATCGGCGAAGATGCGACGGGCCGCGGTCTCTCCGATGGGCGGCGGGGGCAGCGGGATGGCGGCCGGGGCGACGGCGGGCGCAGTGGAGGCCGGCCGGTCGAAGCTCTCGACGAACCGCGCCAGGGCGGCGACGGCGCGGACGGCGCGCGAGGGGTCCTCGAATACGGGGCATCCCGCCGCCTCGTAGTGCTCCACGACGTCGGGCGGGCCGACGATGGACAGCACCAGCAGGTGGTCGGGGTGCCGGCGGCGGGCGTCCTCCAGGATCTCGCGCACGGGGGCGACCATCGCCTCGGCCGCGGCGACGAACGTGAAGAAGGCGACGATCGCGTCGTAGCGGCCCTCCTCGAGCATGACGTCGAGGTTCGAGCCGATGAGGTCGAGGTCGTTGAACGCCTGCGCGGTGATGTCGACGGGGTTGCGGGGCGAGGCGTAGGGCAGTCGGGCCTTCAGCCGGGCCTGCGCGCGGTCGCTCATCGGGGCGACGTCGAGGCCGCAGGCGACCGCCTCGTCGGCCATCTGCACGCCGACGCCGCCCGAGATGCTCATCAGCCCGATCCGCCGGCTCGCCGGGAACGCTCCGAAGCTCGCGGCGTAGGCGACGTCGAGCATCTCCTCGGCGTCGCGGGCGCGGTGGACGCCGAACTGGCGGAACACGCCGTCGTACACCGCGTCGCTTCCCGCGAGGGTGGCGGTGTGGGACCGCACCGCTTCCGCCCCGATCTCGCTGCGGCCCACCTTCTGCAGGACGACCGGCTTGCGGTGCTCGCGGGCGAGGGCGAGCGACGCGAGCAGCCGGTCGCGGTCGGCCACGCCCTCGACGTAGGCCACGATCACCGAGATGTCGGGCTGGCGGGCGAGCCACCCGATGGTCTCGGCGACGTCGACGTCGCACTCGTTGCCGGTCGTCACCAGGAACCGGATGCCGATGCGGCGGCGGGTGGCGAGCAGCGACAGGTGGCTGCCGTAGGCCCCGCTCTGGCTGACCAGGCCGACCCCGCCGGGCACGGGGTGCGCCGCCTCGAGGGTGGTCGTGAAGGTGGCGTAGAAGCCGATCTCCGAGTTGTAGATCCCGAGGCAGTTGGGGCCGACGATGCGCATGCCCGAGGCGCGGGCGACGGCGGACAGCGCGTCCTGCCGCCGCCGGCCGTCGTCGTCGGTCTCCGCGAACCCCGCGCTGAAGATGACCGCGGCCTTCACGCCGGCGGCGGCGCACGCCTCCACCGTATCGACGACGGCGGGGGCGGGCACCGCGACGATCGCGGTGTCGACGGGCTCGGAGACGTCGGTGATGCTCGGGAACGCCGGCAGGCCCTGGACGGTGGCGCGCCGCGGGTTCACGGGGAAGATGGGCCCGGCGAACCCGGCGTCGCGCGTGTACGCCAGCGGCCGGCCGCCGATGCGGGCGGGGTCGTCCGAGGCGCCGATGATGGCGATCGAGCGCGGGTGGAGCAGGGCGGTGAGCGAGTCGTCCGGCGCGGGGGTGGCGGTAACGGTCATGTGGCGTCTCGACGAGATGGGTCCGGGCCGGCGTCACCGGTACCCGGTTCCGAACCCGCAAGATTGTATCCGTCGGCCCCCGTCGTGCAGCCCGGCTTCGGCGTCGGGGCGGTTCGGGAGTCCCGAACGCGGAACCGTCCTGTCGGCCGGCCGTGGCGCCGGCGCGCATGCCGGGCCGGTGCTACCATCACCCGTTCACCGATGACGACGATGTCGGCCGCGCCCATCCGGGTCCTCAACCATCACCCCGACGCGGTCTGGATCGAGCGGCTGCGGGCGGCCGGCTACGCGGTCGACGTGCGCCCTCTTCGCACGCCCGCGGACCTGAAGGCGATCGGCGAGGACCGGCCGGCCGCGGTGGCCATCGACCTCTCGCGCGCGCCGAGCCAGGGGCGGGACTTCGGGTTGGGGATTCGTCAGCAGGCGTCCTCGCGCGCGGTGCCGCTGGTGTTCGTCGACGGCAGCCCGGAACGGTTCTCGCAGGTTCGCCACCTGCTTCCGGGAGCGGTCTGCACCCCCGGCCGACAGGTTCTCGCGGCGGTGCGGCAGGTCCTCGAGCGCCCTCCGGCCGACGTGCCCCGACCCCCGTCGGTGCTGGCCGGCTACTCCGGCACGCCGCTGCCCCGCAAGCTCGGCATCAAGCCCGGAACGGTGGTGCGGCTGCTGAACGCGCCGGCGGGGTTCGAGACCACTCTCGGGGAGCTGCCGGAGGGAGTCAGGGTCACCCGGAGCCGCGGCGGGGCGTGCGACCTCACCCTCTGGTTCGTGCCGCGCCGCCGCGATCTGGAGGAGGGGCTGGAGGACGTAGCCGGCGCCGTGACCACCGACCGGCTGTGGATCGTCTGGCCCAAGAAGACCTCGCCCCTCGCCGCCGACGTCTCGCAGCGGGACGTCCGCTCGGCCGGTCTCCACCAGGGGCTGGTCGACTACAAGATCTGCGCCGTCGACGACGACTGGTCGGGCCTCCTGTTCTCGCGCCGGAAGACACGAGGGCGCTGACCGATCGAGGACCGGTCGCGCCTCCCGATCGAGGCCGAAGACCGGGCCGCCGACTCGGCCGCGGTGGTTGATGAGCGCTCGCCGTGGTGGGTATGATTGAAGTATGAAGCTGAAGACCTCAATCACACTTGAAGCGGGGGTGGTGGCGGCGGTGGAGAGGGCCGCCCGCGCTGGCGAGAGTCGATCTCAGGTGATCGAGCGACTGCTTCGACAGAGCCTCGCCGAGCAGGAACGGGCCGCGATCGACCGGCGCGATCGGGCCATTCTCGATGCCCGCGCCGACGAGCTCAACGAAGAGGCGGCCGACGTTCTCGGCTACTAGGCGGACCCGTGAGGCGCGGCGACCTCTATCGCGTTGCGAGACCTCACGGCGGGGATCCGAAGCGGTTTCGAGTGTTCGTGGTCGTCAGCCGACAGGCGTCGATCGACTCCCGATTCTCGTCCGTGATCTGCGCGCCGGTGTACACGGCGCGGCATGGTCTCGCGACGCAGGTCGACGTCGGACCCAGGGAGGGGCTGAGGCACGACAGCAGCATCCATTGCGACGAACTCAAGAGCCTGCCCAAGTCGCGGTTGACGCACTTCGTGGGCAGTCTCGGCGCTGAACTGATCGACCGACTCGACCACGCCCTGACGGTTGCCCTGGACATCGGCCGAGGGGGGTTGGGCGAGCAACGGTCACTTCATTGACGGCGAGCCGACGCCCCGCCGGTTCCCGCGCACGCCGCGCCTCGGCTATGCCGGCGGAACGAAGGCGAGGAACCGCAACGGGTTGTCGACGGTCATGGCGTGGATCTCGCCGCCGGTCACCCCCGCCTCGCGCAGCATGGGGACGAACCGGGTAATCGTCTTCGCATAGCCCGGCCCGCCGTTGCGCTGGATGTCCCGGGCGGCGGCGAAGTCCGACGCGAGCAGCACGCGGTCCACGTGGCCGTCCGCGATCAGCGCCTGAATCATCGGCACCTTGCGCCCGTCGGCGTCCGGCCCGCCGCCGAGCCGGTCGAAGCCCACGAACGCGCCGCGCGCGGCGATGCGCCGGTGGACCGCCGCCTCGGGGTCGTCGAGCCCGCCGAGATGGCCGATGGCCACGCGCCCGGGCGCGACGCCGAGCGCCTCGAAGAGGTCGAGCTGTTCCTCGGCGGCCTGACCGTTCGCGGTGTGCGTGAAGATCGGCAGGTTCGTCAGCAGGTGGGCCTTGCCGACGGCGTTGAACGCCTTGCGCTCCGACGGCGTGATCTCGGCCGAGCTCCCGATCTCGCCGAAGGCCCCCCACCGCTCCGCCGCGGCCGCCCCGGCCAGCGCCTCCGCGATCTCGTCCTCGCTCCGATCCGCCAGCTCCGGGGGATGGAACGGGTCGGTGTAGTAGCCGCCGCTCGCCACGATCGGCATGCCGGAGCGCTCGGAGACCTCGCGCAGGAACGCCACGCTCCGCCCCATGTCGTCGTGGCCGCCGTCCACGAGCGCCGCGACCCCCTCGCGGGCCGCCGCCTCCAGCTCGGCCGCCATGACCTCCGCGTCCTGCATGAAGTAGGGAGAATCGGGCGGCCCGATGAACCGCTCCCGCGCCGGGTTCTCCGCCCCCAGCAGCCGGTCCCAGAACGCAAGGTCCAGCGACATGTGCTCGTGGAAGAGCACGGCGCCGTGCGCCAGTCGGTCCGGCGGAACGTCCTCCAGTATGGTGCGGACTATCGCCCCTTCCGGAAAGGACGGCCCGACGGGGGCCGCCGACCTGGTGGGTGGCGCGGTCTCCGGCGGGCGGCCGCACGCGGCCGCCAGACCGGCGCCGCCGAGTCCGAGAATACGCATCGCCTCGCGGCGGCTCCATACTCTCGCCCGACTGCTTCGTCGTCCTGTCATGTCGCCCTCGCTCCGTGCCGCGCCTCGTCCGGGACGCCGCGCCCGGTGGACGGCCCCATCTTGACATGATTGGCGCGGGGCCGTCCGCGCAAGGCGCGAGGGATTCCCTCGTGAACGCACGCCAGGTCACGCCAGGACCGCCGATCCGCGTGCTAGACTCGAGCTCTGGGGAACGATGGCTGCGAAACGCCCACGAGCAACCGCACGGGAGGCGGCAACGACGACGGCCGACAGCGCCCACGAGCTCGCCCCGGCCGGTGCATTCGACACCGAACGGGGGAACGCGGAGATCCGCCGAAGCTGCGGCGTGACGACCGACGAGACGGAAATCGGCCCGGACAGCCGTACAGTGAGGAACAGGATCGCTCGAAGCTGCGCCGGTTGGCCCGACCGGCCGACCGGCCGGGAGTTCTACGACGCCGTCCGCGCTCCCCGGCCGACAGAGCGCCAGCGATGCCTCGTCTCCATGTGGATGCTCGAGGCGACGGACGAGGACGTGATTCTGGCCTGGGCCGAAGAGGCCTACACCCTGCGGGACCTGGTCGCCGCGGCCCACCGGGCCGGCGCCCAGGACGACAACCCGGCACGGAACGACTACCTGAACACCTTGAGAGCGCGATGACGCGGCTGAGGCTGCCGGAACCGGCCGCCGACCTCCTCGCGAAAACCCACCACATTCTCGACGCGTTCCTGACGCCGGTGACGCCGGGGCGATCCGGATGGGCCCTGACCGGGGGCACGGTCCTGGGCGCCCGCTGGCGGCACCGCGAGAGCAGCGACCTGGACCTCGTGGTCCATCCCGAAACCGAGATCGCTCGGCTCGCGAAGAAGCACAACCCCGACTTCTGGCGGGCGATGGAGACCGCCGGGGCGACCGGTATCGAGCTCGGGGGCACACCCACCCTCCACTTCCCGACGGGGAAGATCGAACTGATCACCACACCACCGGTGCCCAGGATGGGCCACACGACGGAGACCCTCGAGACGGGGCTCGCGGTCCTCCTCGGCCCCGCACAGGTACTGACGGGTAAGCTCCGGCACCGGAGCCTCGCCGCACCCGTGCGCGACCTCTACGACGTCGCGGTCGGGTGGCGGATCGATCCCGCAGCGACCGCGATCGCGGTGAACGCAACCAACGAGCGCACGCTGGCTGCGGCCTCGACACACTGGAGAAAACGGTGCGACCGGTACCGCGACGAGGCCCGCACCGAGCTCACGGGGGTTCCCGAGAGACTCCAGGACATCCTGGCCGATCCGGCCGAACAGGCACGGCGGGCGGTCCGGGAGGCCAGGTATCGGCGTCTCGTCGTCGCCAGCAGCCCGGACGCGGTGACGGTGACCACCCGGAACCACCGCGGGCTCGCGCAACGCAGGTACAGAACCGAGCACAAAGCGCGAAACGGATTCGAAGAAGAAGGGGTGAACGCCTGCCTTGCAGCCCGGGGATGGAACCGGGGCCGCATCCGCAACCAGGCGATGAACGCGAGAGCGGTCGGACGAACCGGGACGATCCTGGCAATCGGCGACGCCGAGGGGGGCGACTGACGGCGATCACCCGCCGCGCGTGTGCATCTCGAGGTGGGGCTGGCTCTGCAGCGCCTCGACGGGGATGAAGGTGGAGCGGTCGGCGGCGGCCAGGCGCTCCTCGGCGCCGCGGTCGTCGCGCTGCCGCCATGTCGCCGCGATGAGGTCCTCGAGGGCCTCGCGGCCCGCCCCGGCCCGCAGGGGGCCGCGCAGGTCGGTGCCGGTGCGCGCGTAGAGGCAGCGGTACCAGAGCCCGTCGGCGGTGAGGCGGCTGCGGTCGCATTGCCGGCAGAAGGGCTCGGTCGTCGACGAGATGATGCCGAACACGAGGCCGTCGGGCAGGGTGAAGCGGTCGGCGGGCGCGGCGGTGGACTCGTCGACCGCCTCGGTCCCTCCGTAGTGGGCGGCCAGCCGGTCGAGCATCTCGCGGCGCGACACGACGTCGTCCATCGACCAGCGGGTGGCGCCGCCCACGTCCATGTACTCGATGAACCGGACCTCGGCGTTCACCCGCCGGCCGTATTCCAGCATCGGCACGAGCTCGTCGTCGTTGACGCCGCGGATGACCACGGTGTCGATCTTGACGCTCTCGAAGCCGGCGCCGGCCGCTGCGTCCAACCCCCGAAGGACGTCCCGGTGGCGGTCGAAGCGCGTGAGGGCCTCGAAGCGGTCCGACTCCAGCGTGTCCAGGCTCACGGTGATGCGCGGCAGGCCGGCCTGCCGCAGCGCCGGGACCTGCTCGGCGAGGAGGATGCCGTTCGTGGTCAGCGCGAGGTCGCGTAACGCGGCCTTGCCGGCGAGCAGCGCCACGAGGTCGGGCAGGTCGGTGCGCAGCAGCGGCTCGCCGCCGGTGATGCGGACCTTGTCGGTCCCGAGGGCCGCGAACACATCGACCAGGCGGTCGATCTCCTCGAACGTCAGGATGTCGTTGCGGGGCAGCCAGACGTACTCAGCCTCGGGCATGCAGTAGTTGCACCGCAGGTTGCATCGGTCGGTCACCGATACCCGCAGGTTCGCGAGCGGCCGGCCGAGCCGATCCTGGACCTCCATGGCTCTTCATTATGCCACCGCGCCGCCCGGCCCGGGGGCCGGCAGGGAAGGGGGCCTCGCGGCTTCGCCGGCGGCGCATCCGCGTGAGGGCCGTCGTCAGTGGACTGTCCTCGAGAAAGCTGTCCATGCCGCTGGTCGTTCCGCCGGCACCGTTCGATGCGAATCGGCCGAGCATGGGCAAGTTGGGTGCGGGACGGTCCACCAGTCCCGTCCGGCGGCGGTGCGAGCGCGCCTGCGGCCTCGTGAGCTCCGGGCCCGCCGGAGGGTTCGGGCCGCGGGCCGCCCGGTTCCGCCGCTCGCCGGCGAACCCCCGGCGCTGCCTCGCCACCGGCTCCACCGCTCCGCGGCCCGTCCGCCCGCCGGTTCGGCATATAATTCACGCCGTGCTTCGGCCCCACCGCGCCGGCTTTCCGCGAGTCGCCGCGTCGGCGTTCGTAGACGAAAGCGCCCAGGTCATCGGCGACGTCGAGATCGGCGAGGACAGCAGCGTCTGGATGAACGCGGTACTGCGCGGGGACGTCCACTGGATACGGGTCGGCGACCGCACCAACATCCAGGACGGGAGCGTGCTCCACGGGATGAGCGGGACTCACCCGACCCGGCTCGGCGACGAGGTGACGGTGGGGCACGGGGCGATTCTCCACGGGTGCGCGGTCGAGGACCGGTGCCTCATCGGCATGGGGGCGATCGTGCTGAACGGCGTCGTCGTCGGGTCCGGCTCGATCGTCGCGGCGGGCACCCTCGTGGCCGAGGGGACCGCCATTCCGCCGGGCTCGCTGGTCATGGGCAGCCCCGGCCGGGTGCGGCGGGCGACCACCGGCGACGAGGCGGCGTCGATCCGCCGCTACGCCGACCACTACGTGGCCTACAAGCGCGAGTTCCTGATGTCCTCTGACGGATCCCGGGAGTCGGCGCGCCGGGAGCCTCCGCCGTAGAACGGAGCAGACTCCCGGCAGGGTCGGTTGGGCGCTGAGCGGAGCCGAAGGCGACGATTGGCGGGCTGGGAGTCTGCGACGTAGAACGGTGCAGACCCCTGGCAAGGTTGGCAGGGCGCCGGGCGGAGCCGAAGGCGACGATTGGCGGGCTGGCACGACGCGGCCGCCTGAAGGGCCGGTAGGGCGCCGGGTGGAGGCTGCGGCACGACCCTGGTCGCGCGGCGGCGATCGGCGGGGCAGGAGTCTGCGGGGTAGAACGGCGCGGACTCCGGGAGGGTTGGTTGGGCGGTGAGCGGAGCCGTAGCCGACGCTCTCCGGCCCAGGAGAAGCAGGTGACGACTCGGTCGGCGGCAGAGCGAAGGGACCCCTCCTCACGGTGATTTCCGGCATTCGCGGCACGCGGGACATCCTGCCCGACGAGGTGGGACGGTGGCGGCGCGTCGAGCGCGCGGCGGTGGAGGTGTGCGAGCGCTACGGCTACGTCGAGGTGCGCACGCCGGTCATCGAGCGCGAGGAGCTGTTCGCGAAGGGGACCGGCGAGTCGACGGACATCGTGCAGAAGGAGATGTACGCGTTCACCGACAAGGGCGGCGAGCGCGTCACCCTGCGGCCCGAGGCGACCCCCAGCCTCGTCCGCGCCTTCGCCGAGCACGGCCTGGAGCAGGCCCTGCCGTTCGCCAAGCTCTACAGCCTGGGGCCGATGTTCCGCTACGAGCGCCCCCAGAAGGGCCGTTACCGGCAGTTCCACCAGCTCGACGTCGAGGTGTTCGGCATCGACGATCCGGCCGTCGACGCCGAGGTCATCGAGATGGCCTCGGCCTTCGTGGCCGAGCTCGGTATCGAGGGGGCCGAGCTCGTCATCAACTCCGTCGGGTGCGAGGCCTGCCGGCCCGCGTTCAGCGCGGCGCTGCTCGCGGCCCTCGGCGAGCGGGTGTCCGACCTGTGCGGCGACTGCCGGCGGCGGGCCGACACCAACCCGTTGCGCATCTTCGACTGCAAGGTGCCGGCCGACCAGCCGATCATCGACGCGCTGCCCCATTCGGAAGACTACCTGTGCGACGCGTGCCGGGACCACTTCGCCGAGGTGCGGGGCCAGCTCGACGCCTACGGGCTGTCGTACCGGGTGTCGCACCGGCTGGTGCGCGGCCTCGACTACTACATGCGCACCACCTTCGAGATTCTCGGGACCGGGCTCGGAGCGCAGAACGCGCTGCTGGGCGGCGGCCGCTACGACGGCCTCGTGAGGCAGCTCGGCGGGCCGGATCGCCCCGGCATCGGGTTCGCGGCGGGGCTCGAGCGGCTGGTCCTCGCCCTGCCCGAGGGCGCGGGCGACGCGGCGCCGGTCGACGCCTTCGTCGTGGCCCTCGGCGGCGCGACGTGGCCGTCCGCCCGGGTGCTGGCCCGCGACCTGCGCCGGGCCGGCCTGCGGGTGCTGATCGACTACGGCGGCCGTTCGTCGAAGTCGCAGATGAAGCGGGCCAACCGCAGCGGGGCGCGGCACATGCTCATTCTCGGCGAGGACGAGCTGGCCGCGGGCGAGGTGGCGGTCAAGGAGATGGAGACGGGCGAGCAGCGGCGGGTACCCCGCGACGGGGTCGCGTCGGCGATTGCGAACCGCCCCGCGGCGCACGACCGGGGGCGGCAAGCGAGACAGCCGGCGTCGGAGAATCCGGGCGTGGCGGGAGACGCAGGGACGCGCAGCGTGCGCGTCGATTGAAGCGAGTCGGCCGCCGATCGCCTCGGACGTCGACCAGGTCGATCGCGAAACGGTGGACGGGCTGGCGTGACGTTCCATCCGGGCTGCGAGACGGCTTGCGGGCAGGTTCGGCGACGCCGGGGGCATCGACGCCGGCGACAGGGTGCAGAGCAGTGCGGACACATACATGCGGCGCGTTGCGCCCGAGCGACATGGGGCAGGAGGCGACCCTGCTGGGGTGGGTGCACCGGGTGCGCGACCTCGGCTCCCTCATCTTCGTCGACGTGCGCGACCGCTACGGGGTCACCCAGGTGGTGGCCCGCGACGACGAGGGGCTGCTCGCGCAGGCGAAGCGGCTGAGGCCCGAGTTCGTGGTGGAGGTCGCCGGCGTCGTCGAGCGCCGCTCCGACGACACCCTCAACCCGAAGATCGCCACCGGCGAGGTCGAGATTGCGGTGCGGTCCATCGAGGTCCTGAACGAGTCGAAGCGCCCGCCCTTCCACATCGCCGAGGAGAGCCCGGTCTCGGAGGACCTCCGGCTGAAGTACCGCTACCTCGACCTGCGGCGGCAACGGATGCAGCGGAACCTGCAGCTCCGGCACCGGGTGGTGCTGGCCGTCCGCCGCGCCCTCGACGAGCAGGGCTTCCTCGAGATCGAGACCCCGATCCTGGCCAAGTCGACGCCGGAGGGGGCGCGCGACTACCTGGTGCCCAGCCGGGTGCATCCCGGCGAGTTCTTCGCCCTGCCGCAGTCGCCGCAGATCTTCAAGCAGATCCTGATGATCTCGGGCATGGACCGCTACTTCCAGATCGCCCGCTGCTTCCGCGACGAGGACCTGCGCGCCGACCGGCAGCCGGAGTTCACGCAGATCGACATGGAGGTGTCGTTCGCCACCCCGGACATCGTCTTCGGCATCGTCGAGCGCCTGATGCACGCGGTGTGCGCGGCCGCCGGACTCACCGTGGAGACGCCGTTCCCCCGGCTGACCTGGGCCGACGCGATGGCGAAGTACGGGTCCGACAAGCCCGACCTGCGAATCGGGATGGAGATCGCCGACGTCTCCGACGTCTTCGCCGACTCGAGCTTCCGGGTGTTCCGGGAGTGCGTGGCCGAGGGCGGCGTCATCCGCGCCCTCGGCGTGCCGGGGGCGGGGCGGTACTCGCGCAGCCAGGTCGACAAGCTCGTCGACGAGGCCATCGCCCTCGGCGCCTCCGGCCTCGTGTGGGCGCGGCGCGGACCCGAGGGCGAGGTGCAGAGCTCGATCCTCAAGGTGGCGGGGGCCGAGACCCTGGGGCGCCTGCTCGAGTCGGCGGAGGCCGGTGACGCCGACCTCGTGCTCGTGGCGGCGGGGTCGGGCGAGGAGCCGTCCGTGCTGCTCGGGAAGCTGCGCCTCGAGCTCGCCCGGCGCGAGGGGCTCGTCGACGAGTCCCGCTCCGCCCTCGCGTGGGTCGTCGACTTCCCGATGTTCGAGTGGAACGAGACCGAGGCGCGCCACGTGTCGCGGCACCACCCGTTCACGTCGCCCCACGACGACGACCGCCACCTCCTCGACGGCGGCGACCTCGGGGCCATCCGGGCCAAGGCCTACGACCTCGTGTTCAACGGGTGGGAGATCGGCGGCGGCAGCATCCGGATCCACGAGCAGCCGCTGCAGCGGCGCATCTTCGAGCTGCTGAAGATCAGCGACGAGGACGCCCGCTCGCGGTTCGGGTTCTTCCTCGACGCCCTGGAGTTCGGGACCCCGCCGCACGGCGGCATCGCGTTCGGGGTCGACCGCATCGTGGCCCTGCTCGCGGGCGAGACGTCCATCCGCGACGTCATGGCGTTCCCGAAGACCGCCGCCGCCGTCGACCTGATGACCGGCGCCCCGTCGACGGTGAGCCCCCACCAGTTGCGCGAGCTGCACCTGCAGACCGAGGGCTGAGCAGCCGGCGGCGAGAGTCCCCGCTGCATTGGAGCGGCGAGGCGGCCTTTCGCCACGGGCTGCGAGGGCACTTGCCGTAGCCGGCCGATTGGTGCACGATCGCAGACGAGACGTGTCCGAAGAACCCAGCCCATCCGGCACTGCCGCGGCCACGCGCATAGCCGTACCCGACGACGGGATCGAGCAACTGTTCGGCGCCCACGATTCACACCTCGCGACGTTCGAGGAGCTGTTCGGGGTGCGAGTCCGCACCGACGGCAACCAGCTCCTGGTCGACGGCGAGGCGGGGGCGGTCGAGGGGGTGGAGCGGACGGTCCGCCAGTTGTCGGCGCTGGTCGGCGACGGCTACCGGCTGTCGCCGGACGACGTGAGGCAGGCGGCCCAGCTCGTCATGCAGGACGCGTCGGTCCGGCTGCGCGACTACTTCGTCAAGACCACCGTCAAGGCGTCGAGCAAGCGGCAGGTCGCCCCCAAGAGCCTCAACCAGCGGCGGTACCTGGAGGCCATCGACCGGCACGACGTGGTGTTCGGGGTCGGACCGGCGGGGACGGGCAAGACCTATCTGGCGATGGCCCAGGCCGTCGCCTGGCTGACCGCGAAGAAGGTCACCCGCATCATCCTCGCGCGCCCCGCCGTCGAGGCCGGCGAGCGGCTCGGGTTCCTGCCCGGCGACATGCAGGAGAAGGTGAACCCCTACCTCCGCCCCCTCTACGACGCGCTCTACGACATGCTCGACCTCGATCGGGTCGACCGGCTGCTCGACCGCCGGACCATCGAGATCGCGCCCCTCGCGTTCATGCGGGGGCGGACCCTCAACGACGCGTTCGTGATTCTCGACGAGGCCCAGAACACCACCGCCGAGCAGATGAAGATGTTCCTCACGCGTCTCGGGTTCGGGTCGAAGGCGGTCGTCACCGGCGACATCACCCAGATCGACCTGCCGGCGGGGCGCGTGTCCGGCCTCGTCGAGGTGCTGGGCATCCTGGAGCACGTGGACGGCATCGCGTTCACTCGTTTCGACGACCGCGACGTGGTGCGGCACCCGCTGGTGCGCCGGATCGTCCGGGCCTACGAGACCTGGGCCGAGCGCCCCGACGAGCCCGCCGCGGCGCCGGCTTCCGCCGGGAGGGGAGCCTTCGACTCGACGCCATGACCTGCTCGACGGACCCGACGATGACGACCGGCACGAGGCGTTGCGCGATTCGACGTCATGACCCGCTCGATGAACGCGACCTGGACGGCTGACACGAGGCGTCACGCGATTCGACGCCAAGACCGGCTCGACGGACCCGACGATGACGACCGACACGCGGCGTTGCGCGATTCGACGTCATGACCCGCGCAATGGACACGACCTGGTCGGCCGACACACGAGGCGTCACGCGATTCGACGCCAAGACCGGCTCGACGGACCCGACGATGACGACCGACACGGGGCGTTGCGCGACGGCGATCTTCGATCCGGCGCCATGACGGTGATCGACCTCCGATGACCGCCGACGACCCCGACCCTCGCCTTGCCCGGCCGTCCACCCGACTCGAGGTGGTGGTGACGGACGGGCGCGGCCGGCCCAAGGCGGCCGGCGACCTTCCGGCCTGGCTAGCCGGGGTGGCGCCCCGGTCCGCGGCCGGGCAGGCGGTGATCGCGCTGGTCTGCGATCGCAAGATGCGCGACCTCAACCGCCGGTTCCGCGGCGTCGATCGCGTGACCGACGTGCTGTCCTTTCCGGCCGACCCCGACGAGTCCCGGCCCCGCCGCCACGGCGCGACCGGCGGTCAGCGGTGGCTGGTCGACATCTTCATCGCCACCGGGCGGGCCGCCCGCCAGGCCCGCGCGGCCGGGCTCACCGAGGGCGAGGAGCGGCGCCGCCTCGCCCTCCACGGCCTGCTGCACCTGCTGGGATACGACCACGAGCGCGACGACGGACGCATGCGGCGCCTGGAGCGGCGGCTCCAGCGGCGCGGCGGGCTGCCGGGGGACGCCTCATGATGCCCCTGGCGTTGTTCCTGCTCGGCTGCGCGGTCATCTACGTCGCGACCATCGAGTCGGCGTTCGGGGCGATGGTCCGGCTGCCGGAGCGGCTGACGGCCGAGCGGGACGCCCGCAACGAGTCGCTCGTGACCCATCTCGAGGACCCCCTGCGGCTCTACGTGGTCACCCGCCTGCTGCGGGGCGGGCTGTTCGCGGCGGCCGCCGTCATCCTGGCCCAGTTGATCGGCGTGGCCACGCCCCGGGCGGTCGGCGTGCTGCTTCTGAGCATCGTGGCGTTCGTGGTCGTGTGCGAGCAGGTGGTGCCGTCCGCCCTCGCGCGGCGCAACGCCGGCCGGGTGCTCGAGCTGCTGCTGCCGTCGTTCGACCTCGCGCTCCGGATCCTGGGGCCGGTCACGGGCTGGCTGATGCTGCTGGCGCGGCCGCGGCGCGGGCGGAGCGCCAACGGCCGCGTCAACGGCGGCGCGGACGACGCGACGGGCGAGGACGACGAGACGCGGGCGGAGGCCGCCGACACCGAGGAGCTCCTGCAGTCGGTGGTGGACTTCGGGGGGACGCTGGTGCGCGAGGTGATGACCCCCCGCCCCGACATCGTGGCCATCGCCCACGATGCGACGGTGGACGAGCTGCGGGCCCTCTTCGCGGAGGAGGAGTACTCGCGAATCCCGGTCTTCGAGAACGATCTCGACAACATCCTCGGCTTCGTCTTCGCCAAGGACCTGGTCAAGGTCGACGGGCTCTCCGGGGACTCGCCCATCGTCCCCCGCCTGCTGCGGCCGGCCTGCGTCGTGCCCGAGGGCCAGCGGGTGGCCGATCTGCTGCGCGAGCTGCAGGTCAGGCACGCGCAGAGCGCCATCGTCGTCGACGAGTACGGGGGCACGGCGGGGCTCGTGACCATCGAGGACCTCCTCGAGGAGATCGTCGGGGAGATACGCGACGAGTACGACGGCGACGAGTCGGAGCCGGTGGTCGAGGAGGACGGCGGACGCTTCGTGTTTCTCGCCACGGTGGGGGTCGGGGAGCTGGCCGAGCGCCTGGGGGTGTCGATCGAGCGGGACGGCTTCGAGACGGTGGGGGGCTACCTGCTGGCCCGGCTCGGGCGGGTGCCGGCGGTCGGGGAGACCTTCGAGGTGGACGATCTCGTGGTGGAGGTGCTCGACGCCGAGCGCCGGCGCGTGCGCAAGGTGCGGATGAGCCGCCGGGCGCCGGCGGAGACGGTCGGGGCGTAGCCGTGGCGGAAACGCAGCCCCCGGCCCCGCGCGCCGGCTTCGTGTCGCTCGTCGGGCGCCCCAACGCGGGCAAGTCCACCCTCCTCAACCGCATCGTCGGCGCCAAGCTGGCCATCGTCTCGGACAAGCCGCAGACCACCCGGAGCCGCATCCTCGCGGTTCGGAACTACGCGGGCGACGCTCCTGCGCAGGTCGTCTTCGTGGACACCCCGGGCATTCACCGGCCGCTGCACCGGATGAACGTGCGCATGGTCGACGTGGCCCTGGAGTCGATGGGCGACGTCGACCTGATCGGGCTGGTCCGGGACGCCACCGACGGCGTCGGGGCCGGAGACAGGTTCGTGATCGACGCCCTCGCGAGGGCCCCGGCGCCGGTGCTGCTCATCCTCAACAAGATCGATCTCGTCGCCAAGCCGCGCCTGCTGCCGCTCATCGACTGGTACCGCCGGCAGCGCGACTTCGCCGCCTTCGTGCCGGTGTCGGCGGCGACCGGCGACGGGGTCGACATCCTCGAGCGCGAGATCGTCGAGCGGCTTCCCGCCGGCGAGGCGCTCTATCCCGACGATTTCCTCACCGATCAGCCGGAGCGCGTGCTCGCGGCCGAGACGGTCCGCGAGAAGGTGCTTCGCCACACCCACGCCGAGCTGCCGTTCGCGACCGCGGTGGTCGTCGACCGCTTCGACGACGAGAGCGAGCCGGGGCGCCTGGGCCTGTTCTGCTCGATCCTGGTCGAGCGGAAGACCCAGAAGCCCATCGTCATCGGCCCCGGCGGGGCGCGCATCCGGCAGATCGGGACCGAGGCCCGGCAGGACCTCGAACGGTTCTTCGGCGTTCCGGTGTACCTCGACCTGCACGTCAAGGTGCGGGCCGACTGGCGCGACGACGACCGCATCCTCGACCAGGCCGGCGTGGCGCCGACCGAACAGGGATGAGGGGCTCCTCGGGTCGCTCGTGGGCGCCGTTGCGCTGGCAGCTCGCACCGGCTGGACGAGGTCGGCCCGCGCCCGGCCGCCGCCGACTCGACGCGATCCGCCTGCGTGACCGTCGCCGGTCGGTCGCGCCTGGGGGGGACCGGTCCGCTATCGCTACCCGCGGCTCCGATAGTCGCCTATCGGCTCTCCGGGAGCCCGCTCCGTTCCGCGGGGCCGCCGGCTACCGGCCCGCCATCCGCTCGGCCATGTTGCGCAGGAAGTTGACGACGTGCCAGATCTCCTCGTCGGTGATGCGGCCCTCCCAGGCGTCCATGTCGTAGGCCGGCGGCACGCCGTTGCGGATCACCAGGAAGATGTCGCCGTCGGTGTCGCCGTGCGTCCACTCGTCGTCGATCAGGTTCGCGGGCCTCGACCCCGTCGGCGCGGTCATGCCCTGGCCGTCGGCGCGGATGCCGTGGCACGAGCGGCAGAAGCGGCCGTAGACCCGCAGGCCCGACCTCACCGATTCCTCGGTCGCCTCGACGGGGTTATCGGGCGGCGCGGCGGCTTCCTCCTGCGCGGTGGCGGCCGCGACGACGGGGGCCGAATCGCCGGCGGCGACCAGGACGAAGACGAGAGCGAAAGCGGCGGGGACGGCCGCGATTCGGACGAGATTCGATAGGGTCACGCATCCTCCTCGATGTGGAAGTCTCGCCATGAGTCTATACCGTGCTGCCGCCTGCGGTGCGCGGCCGGCCGCGACTGCGCCGGTGTCGGCTGCGAATGCCCGATGCGCGCCCTCCCGACGCCCCGATCAGGCGGGGGCCTCGCCGTTCCCGGCGTCCGCCACGGGGCCGCCGGCGGTTGACCGGTTCGTCGGCAACGGGATACACTGCTTCTCCCTGATTCCGGGCCTTTCTGATTTCGGAGAGATGAGCGAATGCGTAGATTGAGCGTTGTCTTCATGGCGGTCCTGCTGGTCGCGGGCACGGCGCGAGCCCAGGACGCGGAGCCGCAGGTGTTCGGCGATCTGGCCGAGGTGATGCGCGGCATCCTCTTCCCCAACTCGAACATCATCTTCGACGTGCAGACGATCAACCCCGACGATCCGGTCGAGGCGATCGAGGGCGATTCCACCACCGCGCGCTTCAGCACCATGTACACGGGGTGGGAGGCGGTCGAGAACGCGGCCGTCGCGCTGATAGAGTCCGCCAACCTGATCGAGCTTCCCCGCCTGTGCGAGAACCTCGAGGACGACCCCGCGCGCAACGGCCTGCC
>JAJEFC010000197.1 GCA_022820675.1 Vicinamibacteria bacterium
GGCAGGCCGGAGAGATGGCGGCGCTTCGCCCAGGCGTCGCGATAGGCCCTGCTCGCCCGGATGAAGCGCCAGGCCCGCAGGGCATCCCATCCGCGGACCTGCCGCGCCATCGCCGGGCGTCGCGATCACCAGCGGGCGATAGCCTCGAACCCCACGGTGTGCTCCGGCGCGGCCGTATCGCTCTCCCGGCGCGTCGCCTTCACCCCGAAGGAGAGATCGGGCGCGTTGGCGTTGGCCGCCGGCGTGAGCCGCCAGCCGAGCGTCCAGTCGCGCGCGCCCGTCGCCAGCCCCAGCCCGGCATGCGGGCTGCCGGTGAACCGCCCCGAGAAGGCCGGGAAGCCCCAGGCCGCCTCCGCCTGCCAGCGGCTGGTGGCCTCGGCCGTGCCGGCGCGGTCGGCCAGCGGGTCGGTCGCGAACAGCGCGTCGAGCCCGCCCTCGGCCCGGCCGCCGATCCGCTGGCTGAGCGTCAGCGACGGGCCGCGCCGCGTCGCCGGGTCGGGATCGAAGGCGAGCGAGGCGGCGAAGCCCCGGTCCTCCAGATCGTCCGAGCCGTGCGCGATCAGCGTGCGGCCCGAGAGGTCGAGCGAGAGCCCGAGCGACGGATCGGTCCAGGCGATGCCGCCGCCGACTTCCAGGCCCGAGCCGGTCTCCGCGTCGCCGCCGTCATGGCGCGCGCCTACTTCGAGCTTCGGCGTCAGATGGCCGCCGCCCTCCAGCGCCACGCGGTAGCTGCCCTCAAGACCGAGCCTGAGCCGGGTCACGTCGGAGTCCGACGCCGCAAGCTCGTGCGTCTTCTCCGACGAGGTCCGCGCCCACAGCGCGTCCGAAGTGACCGCCAGCGCCGGGCCGCTCCCCTCCTTCGGCGGAGGCAACAGGTCGCCGCGCGCGCCCGCCGCCGCCATCGTCCAGGAGATATCGGAGCTGAGCGAACCGCCCATGGAGGGTTTGAGGGTGACCTCGCCCGTGCCGTAGCCCGCAGCGCCCCAGAGCCTGAGCCGTTCGGACGCCTGGATGGCCGCATAGGGAACCGCCGCCGTCAGCGACGCCTCCACGTCGCCGTCGCCCTCCCGCACCGCGCCGTTGCACAGACTCTCGTCCGCATCCTCCGGGCAGGTCTGCGAGGCGGGGCGGGGGCTGGCAGCCCTGTCGGCGTAGCCGCCCTCGCCGGAACTCTGCATCAGCGCGAGCCCGACCAGCCACCTGCCCCGCGCGTAGTCCGCGCCCAGCATGGCGGTGGTCGTCTCGCCGTCGAGCGAGAACGTGCCCTCCCTGCCGTCGAAGCTCGACTGCGCCGCCCGGCCCCAGAATGCAAGGCTGCCGCCGCTGCCGTCGGTCTCCCCCGTTGCGGTGAAGCTCGAGCCCAGCAGCGCCTCCAGTCCCGTCATGGGGCGGGATTGCGCCAGGCCCCGGCCGAAGCCGCGAGCGTCATGGCCGAAGCCAGCGTCGAGGCCGGACAGCGCCAGCGGCCCGTTGTCGTTCGCCGCGCCGGCCTGCGATCCGGGACCTGTCCCGGACCCCGATCCGGGACCGAAGCTCAGCGCCTGCCCGGCAAGCGTCCCCTGGGCGCCCGCCGTGCGCGGCGCCGCGATGCGGCCCGCGATCCCGTCGAGCGCCTGCTCCGCAACCGTGCGCCCGAAGCGCGCGAGGAACGCCGCCGGCATCGGGTCCGAGTTCACGATGGTGCCCACGCCCACCCCGTCGGCGATCCTCGCGCCGCCCTTCGGCCGCGACAGCACCACCTCGAAGGTCTCGGCGTCCTCGTCGTGGTTGTCGTTGAAGATGTAGACCCAGAACCGCTTGCTCGTCTCCCCCGGACCGAAGGTGAGAGACCCGAAGTCGTGCTGGAGGAAGTCCCGGTCCTTGCGCGCCGAGACCGGATCCGATTCCCGGGTCTCGTAGGAGACACGGACCGGACGGTTCGAGGCCATGCTCAGCTTGACCGTGAACCACATGAACCGGTCGGCCTCGTTGGCCGTGGCGTCGGCGACGGTGAGTTCGGGCACCGCGGGCGCGGCATCGTCGTCCACCACCTCGACCGAGGCCGTATCGCCCGGCGAGGCCGCCACCGCATAGCCCGCGCCCTTCGCCACCGTCACCGCGATCAGCCCGTCGGCCTCGTGTGCGCTGTCGTCCACCGTCGCCACGGCGAAGGCCGCCTCCGTCGTTCCCTTCGCAATGGTGACGCCATGGGCGCCCTCGGAGGCCGCCGCCAGGAAGTCGCTGCCCCGGGCGTCCGAGACGGTGAGCCCGACCGCGAGGTCCGAGGCCGGCGCCCGGCTCGCCGTCACCGTGAACGTCGCCTCGGCCCCCTCGGTGAGCGAAGCGGCCGCCGTGGAGACCGAGACCGCAATCGGCGGCTCGACGATGGCGAAGGCCGCCGTGCCCTCGCCCTCGGCCCCGTCGCCGAGGCCCGTGGCCGCAAGCGTGCCGGTCGCCACCGTCACCGTCTCGCCCGTCCCCTCGTCGAGGCCGTCCGCGGCCGCGGTCAGCACCAGCGTCGCCGACTGCGCCGAGGGGCCGGTGAAGGTCACCGTGGGCGGTGTCGTGGAGTCGGTGCTTGCGAGGTTCGTGTAGCTCACGCCCCGGAGAACCGCCCCCGGCGCGGCCAGCGTGTAGTCGTCGCCGAGCGTCGCCGTGCCGGCGAAGGCGAGCGGTATCGTGAGCGTCTCGCCCTGTTCGAGCGCCCGGCCGAGCGCGACGGTGAGCGTCTTGCGCCCGCCCGCCTCGGCCACGTCGCCCGACGGCGCGGAGAGCACCGCCCGCAGCGCCGCGCCCGGCGGCGAGAGGCGCGCGGCCTCGATCTCGTGCAGCGCCTTCGCAACCTCCACCCAGCGGCTCATGCCCCGGTCCGCGAACACCTGCGCCTCGGCCGCCGACATCGGCCGGAGCGAGGCGTCCTCCACGTTCTCCCCGAACGCCAGCAGCGCCCGGTCCCAGCGGTCGGTGTGCGACTTGTAGCGCTTCCACTTCGGGTCGTTGCGCCACCCGTACATCTTCGCGACCAGCTCGGCGTACGGGCCTGCCGCCGGCGGCGGGCCGTCATGGTTCAGGATCGTGAAGATCAGCCTGTCCGTCGGGCAGGGGCCGCCCCTCGCGCACTTCTCCTTCATTGCCGCCACTGCATCCTCGTCGTACTGGGGGTGGTCCAGCGGCTCTCTTGCGAATTTGAAGAGCGACGTCCCGACCGCGCCGTCGAGGCGCACCACGAACTCCTCGCCCGAATCCTCGTGCGCGTCGTCGATCACCTGGATGTAGAAATGCGCCCGGTCCTGGCCCGCCGCGAGCCCGGTGCCCTCGCTCGCGTCGTTCAGCGCCGAGCAGCCGTCGCCGTCGAGCGTGAGCGGCTGGTTGGACCGGTTGAAGACCCTGTAGTCCGCGCCCAGCGTCGCTTTCTTGCCCGGCGTCGTGCCCTCCTCGAAGCACACCCGGAACCCCCAGGGGTCCGGGATCTGCTCGAAGTCCGCAGGCGCATTGTCAGGCGGCACCCGCACCCGCGTCACGATGAAGTGCGCCCGGCCCGCCGCGCCCTCGTTGCGCTCCAGCGTGTTGTCGTAGCTCGCCAGGAAGGCGAAGTCGCTGCGGCTGCGGGGCGCCGCGGCCGTGTCGTCGTTCAGGATCGTGAAGGTCGCCGTGTCGGTGCCCAGCGACACGTCCGGGGGATTCGATGTACCCCGCAGGGTCAGCGTCGCAATCACCGTCTCGTCCGGCTCGACCGCGGTGTCGCCGTTTATCCTGACGCCGAAGGTGCTGACGGGAGTCGTCTCGCCGGAGCGGATTATTCCATCGGCGCAGTTGCCGTGCTGGTTGGTGCCGCCGTGAAAGACCTGGTAGTCCTCGCCGGAGGGGAAGTCGTTGTTGGTGTCGGTATCCGCCGTCGCCGTGCCGCTGAAGCAGACCTGGAATTCCACGTTGCCGACGACGGTCGGCCCGGACAGGGTGACGGGAAAATTGAATGTGCCGCCCTGGATACCCTCCGTCCCCTCGGCGAAGCTGGCAGGGCTTGGGGCGCCGATGGACAGGGTCGAGGCATCGTCGTCGTTGACCGTCACCGAGTCCGAGGA
>JAJEFC010000015.1 GCA_022820675.1 Vicinamibacteria bacterium
CCCCGGCCTCCGCGCCGCCCCCGGTCGCGGGAGCGCCGCCCGTGGCGCGCGCCATCGTCACGGGCTCCGCCCCGGCCACCTGCACCGCCATGCCCTCGATGACGGCGTCGAGGGCCGAGATGGACACCCGCTCGCCCGCCGCGAGCCCGCCCTGCACCAGCACGTTCTCGCTCGTCGAGCGCAGGATGTCGACCTGCCGGTACCGCAGCCGGCCGTCGTCGTCGACAACCAGCACCTGGTCGCGCCCGTTCAGCGCCGCCCACGGCAGCACCACCACGTCGTCGGCGCGCCGTCCGGTTATCTCCGCCTCCACGAACATGCCTACCGCCAGGGGAGGCCGGGTCGGGTCGGGGCCCGGCGCGTACGGATCGTCGACCTCGGCCACCACGTGGACCATCCGGCTCACGGGGTCGATCTCGCCTTCCGTGCGCACGATCCGGCCCTGCCAGGAGTAGCGCCGCCCCGCGAAGTCGGCCGACAGGGTGACGGCGGGGCCGGCCTGCTGCTGCGCGCCCCGGTAGGACATCGGCACGTCGACGTAGGCCAGCTCCTCGTCGGGCAGCGGCAGCCGGACCTCGGCCGAGTCGACCGCGTAGATCCGCCCCACCGCGGTCCCGCGGCTCACGAACTGCCCGACGTCGACGTCCTTCGTCTGGACCCGCCCCGCGTAGGGCGCACGCACCTCGGCGCGCTCGAGGTCCCGCCTCGCGCGGTCGATGGCCGCCTCGGCCGAGGCCACCGCGGCCCGGGCGTCCTCGACCTGCGGCAGGCGCAGGGTGAGGGGGTTGGCGTCCCCCTGGCCGATCTCCTCCCACTCGCGCCGGGCCACCTCCGCCTCCGCCTCCTCCTGGGCGAGGCGGAGCTGCGCCTGGGCGAGCTGCGACCGGGCCGCGATGAGCGCCTGCTGGTAGTCGTAGGGATCGATCCGGAGCAGGACGTCGCCCTCCTCGAAGAACCCGCCCACCGCGAAGGCCGGCGACACCTCGATCACGGTCCCCGCGATCTCCGGCACGAGCTGGCTGGCGGTGCGCGGCTGCACCGTGCCCTGGCTCGACACGGTGAGGTCGACGCTCTCGAACGCGACCGTCTGCACCCGCACCGCGGGCGGCGTCACCACCGGGGTCAGGGTCTCCACCGGCGGGCGGTTCGCCCACATGACGAAGGCCGCCGCGAGGGCGACGCCGAGGACCAGGAACGGGAGCAGGGCCTTGAGCAGCCGAGTGAGCATGGGTGACATCGATGTTCCTCCGGACGACGTCCGCGTCGCCCGTCAGTCGGCGGCGCCGGGCATGGGCGGCGCCTCGTCGAACCCGCCGCCGAGCGCGAGATACAGGTCCACCCGGTTCTCGAGCCGTTGCCGGCGGGCCGCGATGAGGTCCCCTTCCGCCTGCAGCGCGAGCCGCTGCGATTCGAGCACCGTGATGTAGTCGTCGAGCCCCGTCCGGTAGCGGTCGTCGGCGATGATCTCCGCCGCGCGCGACTGCTCGGCCGAGATCGCGAGGTAGCGTTCGCGTGCGAGGAGGTACTCCTCGGCCGCGAGCGCCGTCTCCACCTCCGAGAACGCCTGGAGGGCGGTGTTGGCGTAGATGGCCAGCTCTTCCGCCGCGCGGGCCTCGGCGCGGTCGACGGCGGCGCGCAGGCGCCCCCCCTGCAGCAACGGCTGGATCACGTTGCCGAGCAGGGTCCACACGCCGAAGTCCCGCTTGACGAGGTCCTGCAGGGCGCCGGTGGCGGTGCCGGTGTTCGCGGTCAGGCTGATGCGCGGGTAGAGGTCGCGTTGCGCCACCCGCAGGCGCTGCCGGGCCGCGGCGATGCGACGCTCGGCCGCCACGAGGTCGGGGCGGCGCCGCACCAGCTCGGCTGGGAGCCCGCCGGGAATCGTCGCCGGCGTGTCGGGCAGGTCGGACGGCATCGCGATCGACCCCGTCGCGTAGAGGCCCATGAGGACCTCGAGCTGCCGGATGGCGGCGTCGAACTGCTGCCCCCGCTGCTCGCGGAGCGCTTCCGCGTTGGCGAGGTTGGAGAGGGCCAGGCGCACGTCGAGGGCCGGCCTCAGGCCCTCCTCGAACCGCTCGCGGACCTGCTCGGCCGAGGCCCGGAAGCTGGCCACCGTGGCCTCGGCGAGCCGGAGCTGCTGCTGGGCCTCGGCAATCGCGAACCACGCCTTCGTCGTCTGGCCGGCGAGGGAGAGCTGGGCGGCGCGCAGGTCGGCGGCCCGCGACTGCAGGTCGGCGAGCGCGGCCCGAGCGCCGGCGCGCAGCCGCCCCCACAGGTCGGCCTCCCAGGTCAGGTCCAGCGAGACCCCGTAGTTCGTGAAGACGGTGCTGAGCACGCGGTCCTCGGCCCCGGGAATGGGGAACCCGATGAAGTTCTGCTTGCGCTGCGATCCGTTCAGGCCCACCTGGAGCTGGGGCTGGAGGTCGGCCCCCGCGACCCGCGAGTCGGCCAGGGCCTGCTCGAGCCGGGACGCCGCCGCCTGCAGGTCGTAGTTCTGCCGGAGCGCCGACTCCACGACGACGTCGAGGGCGGGGTCGCCGAAGTCGGTCCACCACGTCAGGGCGGGGCCGCCGCCGGTGTCGGCGCGGGCGGTCCACGTCGGCGGGACGTCGCCACCGAGCGCGGGATGGTCCTCGAGCGGGGCGGTGGCGCACCCGGTCGCGAACAGGAGCAGGCCGAGCGCGCCGCCCGCCCCGTGGAGGAACCGTGTCCTGGTCTCTGCCGCCATGGTGTATCGCGGGACGTGGCGCCGCCGGAAGGCCGCCGAATGCCCCTCATCAGAGATCATACCGCGTCGGCGCCCGGGAAGTTCCGCGGCGTCGCGAGGCCGTGCGCCGGTGCGGCGGGGCCGGAACCGCCGGTCTTCCGGGCGAAGAATCAGTTGAATCCTGATTGCGACCCCGGTATTCTTCAAGCCCGTAGCTGTTCGGCGAGCGGCTGGGCGGTGCGTGTCGCCCCGCCGCCCGCGGCCATCGCCCGTCCGGTGCACCGCATCGGGGAGGCGGGCCGCGGGGAGGGGGGCCTGCGGATCACGCACCGGCACATGGACCCGCTGTGCATCGGTGGCGGCGCGCCGCCGTCCATGAACGGGTCGCATCACGAGGGCGCAATCATGGATCTGTTTCAGTACGGGACCGACCCCTGGGGACAAGAGATCATCATCCGGCTCGCGTGGGGCTTGCTGACCCTGTCGTTCTGGGCCGGTATCGGCTTCGTCGTGTTTCATGCCGTCTACGCGGTGGTGTGGAAGCCGCGGGTCGAGCCTGAGGAAGCGTCGGCCGCGGCCGACGCCGCCATTCCCGAGAAGATCGTGCGCCACACCGGCGCCGCCCGGATGTTCCACTGGGTGATGGCGGCGGCGATGATCGCGCTCCTCATCACCGGCTTCTTCCCCATCGTGGGGCTCGAGTTCAGTTGGCTGACCATCCACTGGGTGTCGGGCCTGATCCTGATCCTGTGCATCGTCTACCACATCGTGCACGCCTCCTTCTTCCTCGACTTCTGGTCGATCTGGATTCTTCCCCGCGACCTGAAGGAGGCGGTCCAGCGCACCCAGCGCCAGCTCGGGGCCACCGTCGCCATCGACAAGCACGGCAAGTACCCGCTCGACCACAAGCTCTACCACCTCGCCGTCACGATCTTCGGCCTCGTGGTCTCCGTCACCGGGCTGGTGATGATGTTCAAGATCGACAACCCGATCGTGCCGATGAACGAGATGCTCTTCTCGGGCGCGGCCATGGGGAACGACCAGGCCTGGGGCATCGTTTATGCCACGCACGGCTTCTCGGCGGTGTTGTTCGTGATGCTCACCATCACCCACATCTACTTCGCCATCCGGCCCGAGAAGCTGTGGATCACCAAGTCGATGGTCTTCGGGACGGTGAGCCGCGAGGACTACCTCGCGCATCACAGCCCGCAGCGGTGGGACGTCACCCCGCCCAAGCCGAAGGCCAAGCCCCCGGCGCCGGCTCCCGCGGCGGCCGCGCCTCCGCCGGCCCAGAGTCAACCCGCGTCGTAGGAGCCTGCGCCGTGGGACGGCGCGAACGCCCGTAGGACTGGATGCGGGCATCGGCGCCGCACGGCGCCGATGCCCGGGCGAGGAGCGGCAGGTGGCCGACACGACCACGGAGGGTCTGAGGAAGCGCATCGACGCGCTCGAGGGGGGCTACGAGTACTTCCTCAGCTACGCCTCGAAGGGCTACAAGGGTGAGTCGGGCGTCGGCGACGGCGAGCTGCGGCGCCTGCTCGACGGAATGGACCGGGCCCTCGACGGGCTCGGCCCGTTTCTCGCGACGACGGTGCGCGAGCGGGGCCTCGAGCCGGCGTCCGCGTACGACGGGTTCATCGAGGTGCTCGCCGGTGACGCCGATCGGGCTCGGAAGGTGCTGGGGCTCGTCCGGGCCCAGCCCGGCATCAGCAGCCAGGTCATCGACAACCTGAACGGGTCGATCCACCTGCGGGCCTTGCTCACCGACCTCTTCCTCATCGACGAGATCCTGCGCCCGCGCGCTTCCGAGGCGATACCGGCGGCGGCCCTCGCCGACGACAAGCCGCCGCCGGAGCCCGCGTCGACCTGATTCGTTCGTTCCGGTTTCGGTCTGCAGCCGGCGCTGCCCTCGCCGTCTCGCAGCCCGAGCCCGCGCCGCGGCAGGTCAGGGCTCCCCGATGCCCGGCGGGAGGGCGACCGGGGGGGCGGATGCGCCGATTTGTCGGGGGGCCGCTCCCTCGCCGTCTCGCAGCCCGAGCCCGCGCCGCGGCAGGTCAGGGCTCCCCGATGCCCGGCGGGGGGGCGACCGGGGGGGCGATGCGCTGATTTGTCGGGAGGCCGTGCCGCGGGTCCTCGAGGCGGCGCGGCGCGGTCGGGCCGCGGCGGTGGGTTGGTTGGGGCGCCCAGCGGAGCCGTAGGCGGCGGAGGGGCCGCACAACGACGAACGGCGGGCAAGGGGCGAAGGATGACGATTCGGACGGCACTGACGGCAGGGCTGCTCGTTGCGGCAACGACGTTCCCGCTCGCGGCCGCGGGCGAGCAGGCGAGGACACGGAGACCGGAGCCGCAGGTCGAGTTCGTCCAGACCGTCGGCTGCGTCGAGCGCCGGACCCGCGAGGAGTCGACGTGGTGGCTGACCCGTGCCGCCGAGCCGACGGTGACGCGGGCCGGCGTCTTCAACGAGGTCCAGGTGGGCGAGGCCCGCGAGACCGCGCTCGGAGATGGCGAGTTCCGCCTCATCGGCTTCGCCGACTTCCTGACCCCCGAGGGTCTGCTCAACTTCGGCGACCGCGCCCTCTTCACCGATCCCGATCAGATCAACGCCAGCGGTGAGCTGCGGCCGGGGCGTACGGTGCTCGTCAAGGGGCTCCTCATCGAGGCGGACGGCGAATCGCGCATCAACCTCACGTCCGTGGTCGGCCTCACGGACAGTTGCGGTTGACCAGGTCCCGGGGGCTCGGCGCGCGTCCGCGTGTACGCGATGCCGCGGTGGCCGGTGTGCGCCGGTCGTTCCGGATAACCCCGCAGCCCGTTCCCTGGCGGGAGTCGAGAGCCACGGGGCCTCAGCCGCTGCAACGTCACTGGCTGACGTCGGTCCCCGCGCGGCGGTTGATGGCCGCCCACATCTTCACCAGGGGCTTGATGGGCGTCAGGCCTCACGGCGACTTCGCGCAGCCGGCAGGCCACCGGGTTCATCGCTCCCATGATGCGCGTCGTCCGGCGCCACTGCGGGCCGTAGCAGGTCGCTCGTGGGCCGGGCTCTGGACGGCTACGACGTGACGGTGACGTTCACATAGCCATTCGTCCAGCAGCACTGGTTGCCGGCGGAGCTGTCGACCCGGCCGAAGCTGTCGGCGCGCACACGGATCACGTACTCGCCCGGCTGCTGGAAGGTCGCAGTCGTGGTCACCATCCCCTCTGTCTCGGCGATCGGCTCCGTGTGCGGGCTGAAGACCACCGCGCCCGGACCGGCATGCTTGAACCAGGTCACGTTCAGCGCCGCGGTGTCGCCCCGCCGTCTGACCGGGAGCGGTTCTTCGTCCCGCACGCTGTCATCATGGATCCAGACCGTCAGCGAAAGCGGCGTGTCCACCGACGCGCGCATCGGCTCCGCGTCGATCCCGGTGGGACCCCGGCCGGCAGGGCCGTCGGGGCTGAAGCGGACCAGTGGGGGCTGCGACCCCATGGCCATCGGCCATCGGAGCTGGTAGGCACCGGTCTTGGCGCTTCCAGGCACGGAGAAGGTCCGTTCCTGGTTGACCAGGGTCCAGACGACGTCGCCGCTGAAGCTGGCCGGCACGGTCACGGTGAACACCCCCCGCTCCCGGTCTCGCCGGCGCGTGCGCGTGGCGCCCTCACGCACGACAGGCGGGAACGACGTGGGTTGCCGGCCGTCGAACTCCGCCGGTTCGATGAAGTTGTCAGGACCCAGGGGAATCTCCACGACCTCGGTCAGGTTGAGGTTGGAATAGCCGAACGACAGGGTGACGGTTCCATCCGGATTCCGGTACCAGCCGTCGAAGAACGGGGCCACCCGAAGTCCGTTCGGCGGCAGCGGGGTAAGTGGTCGTTGTCGCTGGGCCCCCAGCGATGTGGAGCCGATGAGCATTGCGGCTGCGAGGCCGCCTGCGAGCCATCGTCCGAGCACTGGCGTTCCCTCCATCAACGCGTTGCCGCCGAAAAGCGAGAGAGCCTCTCGATACCGAGAGGCTCTCTCGCCACAGACCAATTCCGCACGTCTCCGTGCTGCTACTCCTCGTTGTCCGTCTGCTGGCGACTCTCCCGCTCGGCCACCAGACGCTCGTAGCCCTCGTCGTCGAGATGCGTCACGGCGATCCATGCATGCGACATCTCGTCCGCCGTACGGCTGCCCGGTCCCACCCACTGATTCGGGTCGGGGTTCTGCGGGTTCCCGGCCGTATTGTCGTAGTAGCCGGTGATCACCAGGACGGACCCCGCCGGGACGAGGGGTGCGGCGTCTTCTGCGTAGATGTGACTGGTGTGCCAGTCGTTGGTCCAGTTGGACACCGAGCTCACCATCTCCAGCTCGCCCGTCTTCGGATGGAAGAGCTCAAGAGTCTTGCCCACCAGACGGAAGTGACCGTGCGGTTGGAAGCTGTCGATCCGCACCGGGGTCTCGAAGGAATGGAACCCCTGCGTCATCGCCGTGCCATGCGGTGGGAGCTCGAGCTCGCTGCCCTTCATCAGCAGGGAATACAGCTTGAGATCCTGTTGGTATTGCACCTGCTCCTGATGGCCCTCCGGGTAGAGCCACACGCCCATCTCGACCACGTCGTTCTCGATGACCTCGCCGGTCGGATAGTAGTGGACGTCCCAACTGACCATCGAGTCGGCCGGGAGGAGACGACAGGCGTCCTCCGGAACGATCTCGCCGACCTTCCCGAGCGCGTACTCGGAGAGCCGCTCGACCTGGACCCACTCCCCGCTCTCCTCGTCGAAACCGAGCACCTGGCTGTTGGCGTGGTGCGCGGCGGCGCGCCCCTCGGGCGACGGCTTGACGGAGACCGCCTTGAGGCACCGGTCCTCGGTCAGGCCGGTCGGCACGATCGGCCGCCACCAGACGTCCGACCCATCGGCCGCCAGCGTGTACGGCTTCGTCCGGATCACCAGGTCCGGCGGGCCGAACTCATCCGCATAGGCCCACTCGCTGAGATCCGGAAACGACAGCGGCGGCGGAAGATCGGCCGGGTCGCCAGGGGGTGCCCCGTCGTCCACCCAGCGGGCTATCGTCTCGATTTCGGACAGGCTCAGCCGGAGGTCGTCCTTCAGCTCCTGAATCCCGATGTCGCGGTCGTATCGATAGGGCGGCATCTCGCCCGTTACCACGCGCTGCTTGATCGACCGAGCCCAGGGGCGCACTTCCTGGTAGGTCGTGAGCGACATCGGGCCGATCGAGCCGGGCCGGTGGCACTGCTGGCAGTTGCTCTGGAAAATCGGGGCGATGTCCCGAGCGAAGGTCACCGCGGGCGCGTCGCCGGGCGATTGGGCCGCCGCGGGCGCGCCCCAGGTCACACTGAGGACAGCGACCCCAAGACTCCAGGCAACCACCCGGCCGCCCGACGAAGCGTGGAGGGGAATGTTCAGCATAACGACACCTCTCAGGACACCCTGGTTCCGAACGCACATCCTACTACAGAATGTCCGTCCCGGGCGAGTTCTCGATTCGTGGCCGCTGGGCCGGCAACCCCGTCGGTCAGCTCAAGCCAATGGCAGGTTTAGCTGCTTGGCGCTCACAAGCTACTGACTACACAGGGTTTACGGCAAACAGGCTGTCCGTGCTTCCCTCGTTGTTCCCCTCATTGCACGCGGGACCCTGCGGGACCCTTGCGGTCGTCCGCGGGACGCCACTGCTCGCTGCGTCCGACCCGAATGGGGTGTGCTGACCAACGCGTTCAGCACGGATTCTGGAGCATCTCCGTGGCGAGAGCGTCGGCGAGTTGCTGGCGTTCCCTGCGGAGCAAGCGAATCTCCGCTTCGAGGGCCGAGACCTGGCCCAAGACCTCCGACGCCGTACGGGGAGTCGCCGTCGCGAGCATGAACGGGTTCGTGTCGTTGCCAGCGACCTCGCTGACCTCGGCTGGCGTGAGCTTCCGGATGATGTCGCGGAGGCGCTCGTCGCCGGTCCGGTCAGGAAGCGTTTCGCGGAGCCCTTCGCCTGCCATGCTGCGATGACGATCTGGTCACGAGCTGCGGGATCCTGGACCCGATCGACCCGCCGCCTCGATGACTGGATGAAGAGGGATCACCATCCGCCGATTGCCGGAGTGCTGACCGGACCCTTGGGCGGGGCGACTCTGACACTACCGGCTGACGTCGGTCCCCGCGCGGCGATTGATGGCCGCCCACATCTTGACCAGCGGCGTGATCGGCGCCAGCCGCACGGCGACTTCGCGCCGGCAGGCCACCGGGTTCGTCGTTCCCATGATGCGCGCCGTCCGGCGCCCCTGGGCCACCAGGACCGCGGTCTTCTCGCGCCGGTCGCGCTCGTACGCCCGCAACGCGTCGCCGACGTTCCCGTTCTCGCCGAGCGCCTTCCCGAGCGCCACCGCGTCGACCATCGCCTGCGCCGCCCCCTGGCCGGTGTGCGGCAGCACCGGGTGGGCCGCGTCCCCGAGCAGCGTGACGGCGCCCTTGCCCCAGAACGGCAGCGGGTCGCGATCGACGAGCTCGTCGACGCGCATGTCGGTGGTCCCCGAGGTCACGGCGCGGAACGTCTCATCGAACCGCGGCGACACGTGCCTCAGAATCGCCGCCGGATCGTCCCGCATGCCGACCGGCACCAACTCCTGCGCCAGCCCGAGCCCCCAATAGATGCCGGTGTCGCTCGCCCGGACCAGGAACGATTCCACCCCTCGCCCCATGTTGCGGAGAGCGATGGCAGCCGACAGGCCGCCGATGCCGGCGCCGACGATGAGCGCCGTGCGCGTCATCTCCCGGGTCCTTCGCGCGGTGACCCGGGTGCTGTTCCCCAACCGACATGCCGCCGGTTGCGGCGGCGGTGGTCAACGCGTCCGCAGGGACGCCGAGCAATCGCGTGGTCGCGGCCGTGGTGGTCACGGTCGTCGGCGGGCGACGCCGAGCATCGCGTGGTAGCATGCTGTGATGTCCGATGCTGCCGGCCTTGCGCAGCATCCTGGCATCCCGCGAACCGGCAGTCGCGCCGGCACCAAGGGGAGGCTTGAGCGCCTGTCGTGAGTATCCCCGTGATTGCGCCGGCTACGCAAACCGGCCCCCTGAGCGCCCCGGAACGGAATCGTCTCAGGCCCGAAGACCGCGCCGGTCACGGCTGGTACCGCTTCGTCCTCTCCTTCCCGTCGCACCTCGTACGAGACTACCTCCGCGCGTTCAGGGTGGACTCGCAGCAGAGGGTGCTCGACCCGTTCTGCGGCACCGGAACGACACTGGTCGAGTGCAAGAAGCTCGGCATCCCGAGCGTCGGGATCGAGCGCAACCCCATGGCCGGCTTCGCGAGCCGTACCAAGCTGGACTGGAGCGTCGATCCCGGCAGGCTCGTTTCCCACGCCAAGGAAATCGCCGGACTGGCGCTCGACCGGCTCCGCCGCGAGGGAATCGACGACTTCGGGCCGGCACCCCTGTTTCGGGCGGAACCCCCGCCAATCGCGGGCCTGCGCACGTTGCCGCCCGAGCGCCTGAGCCTGCTTCTGAAGAACTCGATCAGCCCGCTGCCGCTTCACAAGACGCTGCTGCTGCTGGACGCTCTGGAGGAGCATCGCGACGACACGTTCCACGCTCTCGAGCGGCTCGCGCTCGCGTCCGCATTGGTCTCGGACATCGGCAACCTGCATTTCGGCCCGGAGGTCGGTGTCGGCCGCATTCGGGAGGACGCGGCGGTCGTCGGTCCGTGGCTGGATCGCGTCAGGGCGATGGCGGATGACCTTGCCTCCTTGCGGAAACGGGCCGCCACCGAGGCCGCCGTCCACCTTGCGGACGCGCGCCGGCTCGAGGACTTCCTGGAGCCCTCGTCCGTCGATGCCGTCATCACGTCGCCGCCGTACCCCAACGAGAAGGACTACACGCGAACGACGCGGCTCGAGAGCGTGCTGCTCGGCTTCGTCCGGGACAAGCAGGATCTGCGCGGCTTGAAGCAGGGACTCGTTCGATCGAATACCCGAAGCGTGTACAAGGCCGACGCCGACGACGCCCTCGTCGCCGATCACGCGGGCATTCAGCGCATCGCCCGGCTCATCGAAGAGCGACGCATCGAGCTGGGCAAGACCTCGGGTTTCGAGCGCCAGTATGCGCGAGTCACGAAGCTGTACTTCGGCGGCATGGTCCGGCATCTCGCCGGCCTCCGGAGCCGGCTGCGTCCCGGTGCGAGACTCGCCTACGTTGTCGGAGACCAGGCATCGTACCTGCGGGTCATGATCCGGACCGGCGAGATTCTCGGCGAGCTGGCCCGGTCACTCGGCTACGAGCTGACGGCCATCGACTTGTTCAGGACGCGGATCGCGACGGCCAGCCGGCAACAGCTTCGCGAAGAGGTCGTCCGACTCCGCTGGCCCGGTTGACCCCGACACGGCCGTTCCTCATGTCCAAGCCGAACGTGTACGCCGCGATCATCGAGGAGATCTTCGAATCGAAGTTCAAGAAGGGGATGACCCGAGTCGATTTCGAGAGATCCGACATCACGGCAGCCGCCGATCGGCGAGGCGTTCCGCGCCCGAGCAACGTCGGTGACGTCGTCTACAGCGCACGGTATCGGGGGAGCATTCCGGAGTCCGTGCAGTCCACGGCCACCCGCGGCCGTGAGTGGATCATTCGCGGTACGGGACCGGGGCGGTACAGCTTCGTCCTGACCCGGCCGATTCGTCTGGCCCCAACGAGCAAATGGGAGCCACCAAGGTTCCCGACGCCACCCCGGGCGTCGTCGCGATGCATGCGCTCAACGACGAGCAAGCCCTGCTGGCCGTAGTGCGGTACAATCGCCTCATCGACATCTTCACGGGGATCACGTGCTACTCGTTGCAGAATCATCTCCGGACGGCCGTGCGTGGCATCGGGCAGGTCGAGACGGACGAACTGTACGTGGGAGTCGACACGAAGGGTTGCCAGTACGTCGTCCCGGTGCAGGCCAAAGGCGGGAGAGACGAGCTGAACATCGTGCAGATCGAGCAGGACATGGCGCTGTGCGAATCCAGGTTCCCCGATCTCGTCTGCCGCCCCGTCGCGGCGCAGTTCATGCAGGACGACGTGATTGCGCTTTTCGCGTTCGAGAAGATCGATGGCGATGTAAAGGTCCTCATGGAACGCCACTACAGATTGGTGGAACCCAGCGAACTCACGGCTGAAGACTTGGCCACGTACAAGAAACGTACATGAACCGACCGCCTTGGTGTCGGTCTCCGCTGCTGGCTG
Organism: Vicinamibacteria bacterium; assembly: GCA_022820675.1. Taxonomy (GTDB): domain Bacteria; phylum Acidobacteriota; class Vicinamibacteria; order Vicinamibacterales; family UBA8438; genus JAJEEA01. Next base: position 11,882 of record JAJEFC010000015.1, read on the forward strand.
CCAGCCGTCGGCACCTGTCAATCACTGAGGCCAAGGGCGTCCAAGGTGGCTTCAGGATCCACCCGGACTCCTCTGGGTCGACTACGCCCGAGGACAAGCGATCGGCGGTCGCCAAGAGACTCGGTGAGGAAAGCTCTGAGCTGTGAGGATGATGTCCCACGCGTCCCGATCCAACCGTCGCGTACAAGGTCTGCAAAGAGCGTGTTCGTCAGGTGCCTGGCCACGTTTTTGGGAGAAATTATCCGACCGTCCCGAGGACCGCTGAACGTCGAGTCTGCCAGTGCTGCCTCGACAAAAAGCCGTGGCAAATACATTCCAGGTAACAACTCGCTCGATAGTGGCTCGACTTGCATTCGCCGACACAGTTTGAAATAGAACCCATCTCCGCATAGCCGGTAACTGCTGTGTCCATGTTTGATGTGCCAGTCATCGGGTTCGTCAGTGCGGAACCGGTCCATTTTCTTCAGAGCTTCATCAAATGCTGGATCCACGCGGTAGATCCCATCTTTCGTCCGGAAATCACCTTCCAAGAGCTTGTATTGGACGAGTGTCCAGGCATCAAATGCATCGTTGAGATAGATCAGGTCAACGCCGAGCTCCTCTTCAATGCTGTGACGGTTCACGTTGAAGACCTCAAGCGTACGGTTCCCCATATCGAACACCGCGCCAGCTACGGTGAACTGAACTTGGCGCGCGCCAGTGAATGAAGTGGTGTCCCTTGCGATCAACTGGTCCTCTATTGTCCGTACTGTTGGCAGTCCATCAAGGAAGGATTTCAACCTGTCGGTAGCACGAGGAGGGTCCCACGCTTCCAGTACGCGGTTTCGCAGACGTCTTGATCTGTCGAACATGTCCAGGATGAGACCAGATGAGACCCGTGGCATCGCGTTGCTGGTTCACGATCTCGACGCCGGCTCGGGTCGTTGGCTCTCGGCTCCTATCTCGTAGACTCTCGAGTCGGTCAAGGGCGTCACGGGACGCGGGGTCAAATTCACGGAGGGCGTCCTTCAGAGCCTGCCAACTGGCCGGTGGTACTCGGCCACCCATGCCTGAGCGGGCGCGGACAATATGTTGTCGAATAGCAGAGTCTATTCGCTTCTCTATTTCGATAAGTGGTACCTTCGTACGAGTGATGTTCGTGAACTCGACATGTACTTTGCCGGTAGCAACCCGACGTGTGCTGCGGGCGAGGGACCAATGGGTGATGATGTCCCTTTCGAATAGGAGCCCACAGACTTCCCGCTCCTTGAGCGGCCAGTCAGCGCTACTCAAGGCGTCGGAGAAGCCGTTCTCTATCCCCCGAACGTTGCGCAGAAGGTCGGTACGTTGCTCTTCGTCGAACTGGATCAGGAAACCGTGGATGTCGGGCATTGCAGTATAGAGTCGCCGTCAGATCCAGCCGCGCTTCACTCTGCCCATTATGAACGGGAGTTGAGCGTCCGTGCTGAGAACGTTGCGCGCGTTGTTCAGTCGGCTGGGGGCAAGGCGAACACGAACAAATTGTTCCCCGCGCTCGGCCGCAGTTCCGGCGTTAGCCCGAGGAACCCCGAGGCGGTGCCGGCGGAGCCGGTTCCGACCGCCACGTACTGGCGCCCGTCCACCGCGTAGCTGATGGGGAAGCTCGTGACGGCGGAGCCGAGGTTGATCTCCCAGAGGATCTCGCCCGTCTCCTGGTCGAAGGCCCGGAAGCGCCCGTTCACGTCCCCGCCGAACACCAGTCCGCCGCCGGTCGCGACGAGGGACATGGTGGCGGAGCGCTGCGAGTGGAGCCAGCGGGTCTCTCCCGTCTCGGCCGAGATGGCCTGCACGGTGCCGACCTGGTCCATGCCCGGCGCGATCTGGTTGCGGACGGCCAGGGCGTAGTGGCTGCCGGCGTCGGTCGACGCGAGCATCCGGGCGCAGACGTTGCGCAACGGCATGTACATGGTGTTGGTGAGGGGGCTGTAGGCGCCCGCCTCCCAGTCCTTGCCGCCGAACCAGCTCGGGCACGCCAGCACTTCCTGGCCCTCGGCGGTGAAGACGATCTCGCCGTTGGGGGTGACCGCCCCGGTGGCGCCGTCGATGTCGGTGATGACGTTCTGGGGCACGGTCGGCGTGGCCCAGAGGAACTCGCCGGTCTCGCGGTCGAGGGTGTAGACGACGCCGGTCTTGCCGGGGATGCCGGTCACCACCCGCCGGGTCTCGCCGGCCGTGAGGCCCGGGTTGATCCAGCTCACCGCCGCGGGGTCGGGGGCCACGGCGGTGTCGACCAGCAGCCGCTCGAAGGGGTGGTCGAGGTCCCAGTGGTCGTTCTGGTGCTGGTAGTACCAGACGATCTCGCCGGTGTCGGCGTCGAGGGCGAGCGTGGAGTTGTGGTACAGGTGCGTGTTCTCGATGCCGCCCCGCAGGAACTTCGGCGCCGGCGACGTGACGGACGTGCCGACGAAGACGAGGTTCAGGTCGAGGTCTACGCTGGGGGCCGTCCACGACCCCACGTGCACGCGGTCCTCGTAGGGCACGTCGCCCCACGTCTCGTCGCCGGGCTCGCCGGGGGCGGGCACGAGGCGCCGCCGCCACAGCTCGTCGCCGGTCTCGGCGTCGTGGGCCGCGATGATGCACGCCTCGGGCCCCGCCCACGGGCGGCAGCTCCGGCCCGAGAACGCCTTGCCGCCGGCGACGATGGGGCCGGACGAGTGCCGGGCGGGGTTCACGGTGTAGTCGAGGATCTCGGTCTCCCAGACCAGCTCGCCGGTGCGGGCGTCGACGGCGTAGATGTAGTCGTCGTTGCTGGTGTCGATGATGCGGGTGCCGTGGATGGCGATGTTGCGGTTCACGCTGACGAGGCCCCGGATGTAGTCGTCGATGTCGTCGGGCAGGTCGCGGCGGTACTCCCAGCGCAGGTCGCCGGTGACCGCGTCGATGGCCTGGATGACGTCGTTCGGGTTGGGCATGTAGAGGACGCCGCCGTAGGCGATGGGCGTGCCCTGCTGGCTGCCGGGGGCGAGGGCGCGGGTCCATACCATGCGCAGGTCGCCGACGTTCTCGCGGTCGATCTGGTCGAGGGGGCTGTACCCCCAGCCGTCGAGGGTGCGGCGCCACATGAGCCAGTCGCCGTCGGCCGGGTCCGCGAGCATGGCGTCGGTGACGGGAACGAAGTCGTCGCCGGTCTGGGCGGTGGGGTGCGAGACGAAGGCCGTCGCGATGATGGCCGCCGCCGACAGCCAACGGGCAGTAGTGCGCAATGGGTGCATGGTTCTGACTCCCGTCCGTGATTCCAGGCCAATCTGCACTGACGGTCCCATTCTACCCGCGCGGCGCTTCGCGACAGGGGCGCCCCTGCCCGCGGTCGTGCTGCCGGCTGTGCTACGCTGGTGACAGGTGAGGGCGAGGCGGTGGATGAACGGCCTCCCAACAGAGTCGTTCGGCGGCGACGCCGGGAAAATCGGGCATGAACATGAACATCAGGTGGCCGTCTGCCGACGCCATGTGGATTATCGGCGCGCTGATCGCGGTCACGGTGCTGATCGACGGCCACTTCGACGAGGTGGACCGGCGCTTCGACGAGGTGAACACCCGCATCGACGACGTGAACCAGCGCATCGACGACGTGAACGCCTCCCTGAACGCCCGCATCGACGACGTGAACGCCACTCTGACCGCCCGCATCGGTGACTTGAACGCCCGCATCGACGACGTGAACGCCCGCATCGACGGCGTGAACGCCCGCATCGACGTCATCGCCGCCGACCAGCGCGCCCTGCGGCAGGCGGTCCTCGATCACCAGCACGTGCCCGGCGGCTAGCGGGCTGGCGGGTCGGCGCGACTACCTTCACTGCCACCGGAAGACGCGGAGCGCGACCACGAACGACACCGCGCCCCAGCCGGCGAGGATGCCGAGCTCGGCCCCGATGCCGGCCAGCCCGTCGCCGTTCAGCATCACGCCGCGCAGGGCGTCGATCATCGCGGTGAGCGGCAGCACGCGGATGAAGGGCTGGGCCGCCTCCGGGAAGTTCGTCACCGCGAAGAACACCCCGCTGCAGACCCACATCGGGACCATCACCACGTTCATGATGCCGGAGACGCCCTCGATGGTGCGGGCCCGGCACGCCGTCAGGAGCCCGAGGCCCCCGAAGGCGAGGGCGCCGATGAGGGCCACCGCGACCAGGGTCGCGAAGCTCCCCTCGTTGCCGACGCCGAAGACCCAGGCCGCGAACCCGAGGAGCGCGGTCATCTCGAGGGCCAGGAACGCGAGCCGCGACATGACCAGCGACGCCAGGAAGTGCGACCGGCGCATGGGGGTGGCGATCATCCGCTTCAGCAGCTTGCGCGACCGCGCCACCACGATGCCGAACCCGAGCCCCCACATGCCCGAGCCCATGATGTTCATGCCGAGCAGGCCCGGCACCAGCCAGTCGATGTAGCGGCTGCCGGGGGTCGCCACCTCCTCGGTCCGCGCCGCCCCCGCCGGGCCATGGTCGGTCTCCCCGGTCAGCGCCCGGTCGACGAGCAGGCGGGTGAGGCGGCTCTCGGGGCGGACCGGGTCGTAGCGGTAGGTGGGCGGCGATCCGGGCACCACCACGAGGTGCGCGCGGCCGTCCCGAAGCAGGGCCAGCTCGTCCCCCTCGGGGGCGGCGAACCCCTCGAGGTCGCCGCCCCGGGCCAGCGCGGCGAGGACCGGCGCCGCGCCCGGCGCGTCCCTGACCGCCACCGGCATCGGCTCCTCCCCGCGGGTCTGGAAAGCGATGCCGAGGGCGAGGGCCATCAGGATGGGGAAGACGAAGATCCAGAACACCATCTCCGGCTCGCGGATGGTCAGCTTGAACCGCGCGAGGGTGAGCGCGGCCAGGGGATGCCGCATGAAGCTGCCGTCAGACATCGCGCAGGTGCCTTCCCGTCAGCGAGACGAACACGTCCTCCAGGGTCGCGGGGTGGCTCGTGACCGAGTCGAGCGTGACGCCGCCCTCCTCGGCGAAGTGCAACAGGGCCGGCAGCGCTTCCTGCAGGTCGTCGGCGCCGAGCTGCCACCGGTCGCCGTCGCGGCCGGCCCCCCGCACGCCGCGCAGCCCCGCCAGCCGCGTGGCGAGCTCGTCGGCGTCCGGCCCGGCGTCCTGCCCGGGCGTCAGGTCGAACTCGATGACGTGGGCCGCCCCCAGCGAGGCGATGAGCTGGCGCGGCGTTCCCTCGGCGATGATGCGGCCCCCGTCGACGATGGCCACGCGGTCGCACAGCGTCTGCGCCTCGTCCATGTAGTGGGTGGTCAGCAGGATGCTGCCGTCCGCCGCCCGGAACCGCTGCAGCACCGACCAGAGCTGCCGCCGCGACTGCGGGTCGAGCCCCGTCGTCGGCTCGTCGAGGAACAGCAGCTCGGGGTCGCCGACGAGCGCGCACCCCACCGCCAGCCGCTGCCGCTGCCCGCCCGAGAGATGGACGACCCAGGTGCCCGCCTTCGATTCGAGGCCGACCGTCTCCAGCACGTCGGCGACCGGCCGCCCCTCCCGGTAGAACGAGCCGAACAGCCCGAGGGTCTCGGCCACCGTCAGCCTCTCGTCGAACTGCGTCTCCTGCAGGTGGATGCCGAGCCGCTGCCGCAGCGCGTCGTCGTCCGCGCCCCAGCGCGACCCCAGCACCTCGACCGCGCCTGCGTCCGGCGCCAGCAGGCCTTCCAGGATCTCGATGGTGGTGGTCTTGCCGGCCCCGTTGGGCCCGAGCAGGCCGAAGCACTCGCCGCGATGCACCGTGAGATCGAGCCCGTCGACCGCCGTCAGGTCGCCGTAGCGCTTGACGAGACCCGTGCAGTTGAGCGCCAGACCGTCGGCCGCCGTCGAAGACATCTGGCTCGGGACCGCTCAGAACCGGAACAGGCGGTTCACCTTGACGATGAACGCGCGGTTGCCGGGGACGGGGAACGGCGAGAGGCCGGTGTTCCGGTCCTCGTTGTAGACGATGAAGAGCTCGCTGCCGGGGCGGTACTCCCACCGGAACCGGATGTTCGCCGACGCCTGATTGAGCCGCGAGTTGTACTGGACGAGCGCGCTCGCGAACATGAGCGGGGTCATCGTGTAGGTCGTCCGCATGCCCACGAGGTCGGTCCGGAACTCGCCCTGGGGCAGGTCGATCCAGTTGACCGACAGGGCCGGCTCGACCGAGAACTGGTTGGTGATGGTGACCCGGCCGCGGCTGACCCCGAGGGTGGTCTTGGTGCCCCCGTAGAACGAGCCGTGCTCGGCCATGACGTTGGCCGAGAAGCGGCGCTGCTGGCCGAAGTTGTAGCCGAGCTGGAGGTTGGTGAAGTCGTAGCCGGCGACGGGGAGTACGACGTCCGGCGCGATGCGGAACGGCCGCGGCAGGAACTCGTAGGAGTCGATGGCGCTGACGGTGAGCTGGTCGCTGTTCTCCCACTCGACGGTGAACAGGCCGGTGGCCTCGCGGGTCTCGACCGCCCCGCCGAGGTTCTCGACGTAGCCGAGCGAGCCGGTGCCGACGAAGCGCCGCACCGCGGCGATGGACGCGGGGCGGGGGCTGAAGCGGAACTCGGCGAAGCTGCGCCGCATGTCGCGCCGCCGCACGAACCCCACCTCGGGGCGGAAGTCCTCGCCGATCAGCAGGTGCTCGAGCTGCACGCCGTAGCGGTCCCCCGCGTAGTCGAGGTGCCCCCGGTAGCTGGTGTCGTTGCCGGTCAGGTCCTCCGTGCGGGTTCGGGCCCAGTGGGTGTTGATGGTGAGGTCGTCGTAGAAGCCGAAGGCGCCGTCGACGCCGTACGCCCGGTTCGCGCCCTCGGCGGCCTGGTGGCGGGAGCGGTCGGTGAACATGGCGCCGACGCTGCTGCGCCGCAGGACGTCGCGCTTGGCCCGCAGCACCGTGAAGTTCGTGGGCTGGACCTCGGGCGGCTGGTTCTCTTGCGCGCGCGGGTCGAGCAGACCCGCGGCGGGGTCGTCCTCGTAGGGGAGGGCGCCGGACTGGATGTTGAGGGCGCCGAGGGTCCACGCGCCGGCCCGGCCGGTCAGCCGCCCCCCCGCCCGCAGCGGCACCTCCCTGGCCTCGTGGAGGCCGATGCGGCGGCTGTAGAACAGGATCGGCGTGTCGCTGACGCCGGCCTGCCGGCCGCTCGTCGACGCCCCCCCGAAGCTGAACGTCCCCTGGTTCTCGAGGAAGAACTCGCGCTTCTCGGGGAAGAAGAGGTTGAAGCGGGTCAGGTTGATCTGCTGCTCGTCGGCCTCGACCTGCGCGAAGTCGGGGTTGGCGGTGAGGTCGCCGGTGAGCCCCTGGGTGACCCCGACCTTGACGTCGATGCCCAAGTCGCTGCCGAGGTCGGTGGACGCGGCCGCGATCGATGCGCCGCCGGCGGTGACGTCGCCGATGACGTACGGCTTCACCTCGACGAGCCGCGAGGCCTCGGGCGCGTCGATGCCGACGAGGGTGGCGGCGAGCGAGGCGCGGAAGTGCCCGCGCAGGCTCTGGGCGGCCGAGAGGGGGGTCAGGTAGGACGACTCGTTCCGCCAGCGGTTGACGCGCCGCGCCTGGAAGCCCCAGGTCTGCGGGCCGGCGCCGGGGTAGCGGAGCGACTTGAACGGCAGCGCCGCCTCCATCGTCCAGCCCCCCTCGAAGCGGCCGACCGCGACGTCGTAGACGGGGTTCCAGTCGATGTTGATCTGCGACTCGTTGACGACCTCGGCGTCGAGCCGGCCCCCCACCGCCGACACCTCGAAGAGCACCCCGTTGCGGCGCGAGTAGAACGTGTCGAACGACCACGCGAAGTTGTCGTCGCGCACGATGCGGGTGTTGTCGCGCCGCATCTCGCTCGCGATGACGCGGTCCGGCCGCGACTCCCAGCAGCGGGCGACCACGTAGACCTGGTCGTCGTCGAACAGCAGCCACACCTCGGTCTTCTCCGAGGCGGGCGCCCCCTCCACGGGGTCGTTCTGGATGAAGTCGGACATCGACGGGACGCGGCCGTAGACCGCCTCGTCGAGCTGGCCGTCGATGCGGAGCGGCGAGTCGACGCGGACCGCCCGCACCGTCACGCCGCTGGCGTCGCGGGCGATGACGGCGGGGGGAACGGGGGGCGGCGGACCGAAGATCTGCGTCGGCCTCGGGGCGAGGGCCGCCTGGGCGGCGGCGTCGCTCGCCGCGCCCGCCGCCGCCAGCAGCAGGGCGGGCAGGACCAGGAAAGCTGCAATACTGATGGCTCCACGTCCGTGCGCCCTTGGCTCAACTGGATAGAGCGTCCGGCTACGAAGCCGGTTCGGGATACCCAAAAACCTCGATAGACCCCGGTTTCGTTGGAGAAAACGCGACCCCGAACGGGACTCCCATGGACCGAAAAGGACTCTCGGGGACAGAAACGGCTGGCAGTACTCCCGCATGAGCGACGAGGGTCGGCGACCGGTCGGATGGCCGGCTGACTGAACCGGTTCGTCACCACGGTTTCCGCCCGAAGGCACGATTCCCGCCGGTTGTTCGCCACGCATCGGTCCGGGCCTGCTGGTGTTGTGTGGCGCCGACGCGCTTGGGCCAGTCTGGTAGGCCGCCTGCACGCGCATCCAGCGATCGGCGGTGTCCCAGCCGATGCTCTCTAGTCCAAAGCCACCTTCGCAAAGACTCCCGCGTTGCCGTTGAGCACGCGGGGCAGGGTTCCGCGCTCGCAGGTCAGGCGAGCGATCGTCTCGCCTACCCGTCGAGCCGGCCTCTTCCATGTTCTCACGGATGAGCCCGCTCAGGTGCGGGGGATTCTGCAGGAGCCGAACGCGCTCCTCATCCCGGAGCGGACGAGGTCACCGGTCGCGCCGGATGCCCGGCGGCGAGGGCAGTCGACCTGGGTGGCCGCGATCGGACTCGCCGACGCCGCAGGCCGTCGCGGATCCACGCAGCGCGTCACAGGTGACATCCGCGGTCGCACCGGAGGTTGCTCGAGCGGCGGGGCACCCGGGCCGCCGTCCTGGCCCGCGCGTGCGCGCCGGGGGCCCCCGGCCGCCGCATTCCGAGATTTACGGGCTCGACCGTTCGCGCGGAGTGAACCGATTTCCCATGCGTTCGCGCATTCCCCGTACACATGCGGCTACCGGATGGGGAGGGAGCACAATGGCGAGTCGGCTGCGAGTCCCGGGGGGCATAGCACCGTGTGGGGCGCTGGTCATCGGCGTTCTGACCGTCCTGGCCGGGGGCCCCGCCCTCGCGCAGCCCGGCGTCGAGCTTGAGCTCGGCGGGAGCTACCACTACGCCATCGACCTGGGAGGGGACTGGTTCACGTTCCCCTCGACGCCGGCGGTCGACTTCCGGGCCACCCGGTGGGGAGAGGGGCGGTGGGGCGTCGCGGGGCGCGCGATGCTGGGGTTCGGGGGGGTGCTGGTGGCCGAGTTCGGCGGCGGCGATCGCCGCCGCCCGAGCTACTTCCAGATCCTGGCCAGGTACAGGGCGGAGAACGGCGTGCACTTCGGCATCGGGGGCGGGCTGATGGCGTGGGAGCAGGACGGGCGGATTGGGTTCGGCGCGCACCTGCTCGGAGCCGAGGCGTTGGTTTCGAGGAGGCTCACCGACCGGCTCAGCATCCGGTTCGGCGCCAGCGCGGTGGTGCCCATCTCGGTGAACCCGATCGTCCTGCTGGCGTGGTAGCCGGCATCGGCTGCCGGCGTCGAACGTGCGGCGCTCTCCGCGACCGCTGGCGGTCTGGGCACCGTCACGCGGGCGGAGGGGGAACAGCGGGTCTTCACGATGCCCGCGAAGCCCCGGTGGCTCCTCGCCATCCCCGACGCCATCAGCCAGCTCGAGCAGCTCGACCGGCAGCTCCTCACGCGCCGCGACATCGAGCGGCTCTTCGGCGTCGGCAAGGTGCGCGCCGCCGCCCTCATGACGACCTTCGGGGCCGAGCTCATCGGCAACCAGAAGACGCTCCCGCGGACGAAGCTCCTGCAGTAGCTCAAGAAGCACCGCGGCCGGGCGGCGTTCTGCCACGAGGAGGAACGCCGCGAGCGCCTGGCCTCCGAGCTCCGGAAGGCCCGGCTGGCCGGGGTCCGGTTCAAGGTGCCCGCCGACGATGATCCGCACCGCCGACGACCTGACGGAAGAGCTGCTCTCGCTGGTGCGGACGGCCGACGAGTTGAAACCAGGAGGAGCACGCTCGGTTCGAGTCGAGTCGGGAGAGCTTGCGCGGTTCGCCGTACGCGATGTCCCGGACGGGATTTGCCGGATTGACGCGCCCGCGGCAAGTGACGGTTTCGACCCGGTATTGCACTTGTACCGTCAGGCCGGCAACCGACTCGTCCAGGTCGCGTCTGACGACGATGGGGGGGAAAGGCAGCTCGACTCGCGCATCGTCGTGCGTCCGGACAGCACCGAGAAGTACCTGCTTGCCGTGAAGGAGCGGCGGTTCCGGTTCGGTCACTCTGTCCGTCGTTCCAGAGGATGGAGACTGAGGGGTCGTCGTCGATTCGCTGTGGGTCCACTCCGGTGGCCGGGAGCGTCGCGAGCTCGTTCGCGTCGGACGGAGAATCGGCTGACGGCAGGCCGCGGGCGATGGCGGCGCGGTGTGACGAGATTGCCCGACTTCTGGCCGCAGCATCGCCGGCCGAAGCAGGGCCCGGAAAGTCCTCGCCTCCTGAAGCCGGAAGGCCGCCGAGGTTCCCTCGCGCGATCAGAACGTGAGCCTCGTGCCGACCTGGATCTGCCGGGCCGCGAAGGTCGAGCTGATCAGGCCGAACTCCCGGCTGTTGGGATTGTGATAGCGGCCGATGTCGAAGTTGGCGCGATTGAAGAGGTTGAAGGCATCCACGCGAATCTGCATCCGCGACCCGGCCGAGAACGGCAGGGCGATGTTCTTGCGCAGCCCGAGGTCCACCGACGCGTACCACGGCCCGCTGATGGGCGACAGGGGCAGCGTTCCCGCCTCGAGCATGCCCGGGTTCCGGAAGATGTCGAGATTGCCGCCGCCGTCGTTGATCAGGCTGTCGTCGAACAGGGTCACGCGCCCGTCGGGATGGCGGTAGACGCCCGTGCGGCTCTGGAGCTCGGCGACCCCGATGCCGTCGAGATGGACGGTGTTGACCCGCGCCCGCGACCCGCGGTTGATGGTGCCCCGTTGGGAGACGATGTTGATCACCTCGCCGGAACGGATCCTGAGGAACCCGCTCAGCCCCCATCCCCCGACGATGGAGCTCAGCAGGCCGCGGTCGTCCAGCCAGCGCCGCCCTTCGCCCACGGGTATCTCCCACACCCAGTTGGCGTTGATGGTGTGGGTGATGTCGGAATCGGAGCGCATGACCTCGAGCTCGGGCTGGGCGTTGTCGAACAGGGCGCTGAAATTCGACTGGCTGCCGCCGAAGTTCGTCATCGCCTGCCCCAGGGTGTAGTTGAGCTGCGCGGTGAACCCCGAGCGCCATGCCCTTCGCAGCTCGAGCTGGAGCGCGTTGTACTCGGAGAAGGCGTGATTGCCGACGACGTCGCCGACGAAGGTGTTCGGGTTGGTGTAGAAGTAGCCGATCGGCAGCGTCGCCCCGAACGCCTCCCCGCCCTCGCCGGCGAAGAAGAACCGCCGGTTGGGGGCCAGGAAGCCGCCGATGTACTGCCCGATCTCGCCGTTCCTGATCCAGTTCTGCACGGCGCCGAAGTCCAGGTAGCCGCCCAGGCCGAGCCGGGGGAAGACCAGCAGCGGCTCGCCGATTCCGGGGTGCCCGTTGGCGGCGAGGTTCCGCTGGGCACGCCGGAAGTCGTCCACGAAGGCTTCCGGCAGCAGGAGCTGGTTCAGGTCGATGGCCCGGACGAGGTCGGTGCCGCGGTTGCCGACGTAGCGCACCTCGATCGCGGTGTCGCGCAGGGCCTCGACCTGCCAGCCGACGTTCCACTGCTGCACGTACGGGGTCCGCAGGTCGGGATCGAAGGTGAAGAGGGCGGCGGTGGGATCGGCCAGGATGCCGTCCCGGGCCGTCCGCGGTATCTTGAACTCGGGCTCCGGCACGGGAACGAGCCCGCCGCCGCTGACGGTGCCGCGGAGCCCCGGCAGGAACACGTCCTGGGTCAGGCCGGCGTTGGCGCCGATCGCGTTCAATGCCGTGGTCATGTTGTTGTCGAGCACGTAGCTCAGGGCGTAGCCGCCGCGCACGACCATCCTGTCCGTCAACCGGTGGGCCACGCCGAGGTTCGGCGCGAAGTTGTTCCAGTCGCGGTTGAAGAAGGGCCTGCGGTGGGACGACCCGGCGAAGTCCACGACGGCGTCGGGGTCGAGCACCGCGTCGACCCCGCCCACCGGCAGTAGCGCCAGGCCCTGCGCCTCGTCCGGCACGCCGTGCAGCTCCCACCGGACGCCCATGGTCAGGCTCGTGTCCGGGGCGACCCGCCACGTGTCGCCGGCGTAGAGGTGGAGAAAGTCCTGGTTCAGCACCCTTCTCTCCGTGGCCCCGTCCACGAACCCCGAGGTCGTCGAGGAGACGTTGAAGATCTGATAGGCCGAGTCGACGACGCCGCCGAGCGTCGCCAGCAGCCCCGCGGCCGCGCCCAGCTCGTCGGACGAGATCCCGCCGGGGAACAGCGCGGGGACCAGCGGATCGGGGTTCCCGGTCCCGAAGCCGAGCCCGTAGCTCGGCAGCAGCCCCCCGTCGTTGAACGCATCGACCCGCGTGCGCCGAAAGCCGCCGCCCAGCCTGACCGTGTGCGCCCCCCTGACCCACGTCAGGCTGTCGCTCGCCTCCAGGTTCAGGACGTCGCGTCCCTGGTCGAGGAAGTTCCGGACGGGATTGGCGAACGCCCCGAAGCTGAGCTGGTGGCCGCCGGGGAAGGTCTCGTTGTTGACGAACGCCACGCCGTAGGTCTGGGCGCCGAACCGCGCCTCGTTCACGACGCTCGGGCCGAGCGTGCTGCTCAGGGTGAACGACCCGAGCCTGCGGTCCGAGCTCTGACCCGCGCCGGGCAGGCCGGGGTACACCGAGTCGATGCCGTTGAACACGGAGTTCGGCAAATCGAAGCGGAACTGGTGGAAGGTCCCGGTCGCCGAATGCCTCGGGTCGATCACGTAGTCTCCCCGGAAGATCAACCAGTCGGAGGTGTTCTCGTTCGAGGCGTTGAAGCGGTACCCGGCCGTGTTCCGCCCGTCGCCCACGCTGGCGTCGTTGGGCGCCGGGGTCATGTCGACCAGCGACCGGATGACGGGATCGGGGCCGATGCCCGTCAGCCGGTGCAGGTTCACCGTGGCGACCTGGCCGTTGTCCTGCCTGACGTAGCTGAAGTCGCCCGCGCGCGCCGAGTCCGTCAGGACGTGCCGCACGACCGACGAGGTCGCGGGCTCCCGCTCCTCCTCGTAGTTGACGAAGAAGAAGAACTTGTCCCTGACGAGGGGCCCGCCGACGTTGACGCCGAACTCGTGGACGCGGGTCCGCTCCTTCTCGAGTCCCGCCGCCTTGTTGAAGTAGCTGTTGGCGTTGAGGGCCTCGTTCCGGTGGTAGAAGAACATCTCCGAGTTGAAGGTGTTGCTGCCGGAACGGGTCACGAACTGGGTCTGCGAGGCCCCGAGGCCGGCGTCAACGTCCGAGTTCGCGGTCGTGATGTTGATCTCGTCGATGAAGCTCTCCTTGAGGGGGATGATCCCGAACAGGGAGTCCGTCCGGATGAAGCCGTCCTGGTTGTTGACGCCGTCCAGGGTGAAGTTGTTGTAGGTCCCCCGCGTGCCGTTGATGGAGGCGGTGCGCGCGCCGCCCGGGCCGGTCACGCCCGCCTGGGTGAGGGCGAGCTGGACGACGGAGCGCCCGTTCAGCGGAAGCTCGCCGACCTGCTCGCGGCTGAGGTTGGTGTTGATCTCGGCGTTGACCGTGTTCATCAGCGACTGCGCCTCGGCCGCGGAGACGAGCACCGTCTCGGCCACCCCCCCGACCTCGAGGACGACGTCGATGGACGTGGGCGCGCTCACGACGACCCGGACGCCCTCGATCACGGTGGTGCTGAAGCCCGGCACCGCCGCCGCGACCCGGTAGGTTCCCGCGGGGACCTGCGGGAACAGGTACAGGCCGCGATCGTTGGTGAAGGCCTCCCGCGCCACGTTCGTGTCGACCTCGGTCATGGTCACCGCCGCGCCGGGGATGACGCCGCCGGCTTCATCCTGCACGGTTCCCTCGACTCGGGACATGAGGGTCTGTGCGGTGGGCGGCGTGGCGGTGGCCAGGAGGAGTCCCGTGGCGAACGCAATCGTCTTGGGGCCGGTGGCGCGAAGGCTGGCGTGGCGGAGGATGCTCTGAATCACTGTGTCTCCCATGCGAGCTCCCTGGGCCGCCTTGATGCTCGGCTGAGCCGGCTCACGGAACATCCCCTCCGCGGGTCGTTTGCGGAGGGGGGTAGAGTCGACGCGCCTCATTAACGCGTTCCGCGGCCAGTACCGCCCGAGCCGACACGACGAGGCGGGGGCAGCGGTTGGCCCCGAGCGTCAGCCCCTCGGCTCTGGCGGATCACGACCGAGAACTCGGGTACAGCTCAGGCCTGAGCGGACTCCACGCGCACTACGACGACGTCCGTGTCGTGGTACTGATAGTGACGCACCGACGAAGCGTAGTGCTTCAGGAGCCGGAGCGACACCTCCTGCTCCATCAGCCCGCCCGCCGCGGGCTGGCCCAGCACCGCCATCTGGTCCTCGAGTCGAGCCCGAACGCGCTGCCGAGTCACTCCAGCATCAGGACCGCTCTGCGAAGCTCAGCCACGTGCACGGCCTTCACCGTGGATACTCCGGCGGTCAGGACGGGCTCCGTGTAGATCGGCCGCAGCCTTCCCGTCGCGTCGTACACCGCGTCGAGGGCCGCACGCAGCTCGATCACGTGCCGCTGTCTCACGGGAGTGACCCCGGCCCGAAGGACCGGATCGGTCCACTGCATGGGCGGCAGGCCCTCCCGCGACCGCAGCGCGGCGATTCGCGCCCGCAACTCCCGGAAGTGGATCGCCTTGAGCGGAGTCGCCCCGGGCCTGATGGGGTAGTCGGTGAACGTTCGCCCACGGTCTGTCGGATCGAGGATGGTGACCGTGGAGGTGGCCGGCCTGCCGGCGGCGACGTCGGTGGCGAGCTCCGCGCCGAAACCGAGGGTGACGGTCTCGCCGTGATCCGCCTCGGCGTCCGGGAGTGACACGACTTCCACCAGCGCGCGGGTCTTGCCGCCCTCGAGGGTGACGCTGGTCGGTACGCTGTAGTCCACGTCTGTCGCGCCGAGGCCGGGGGTGGCCGTCAGGCCGATCGACACCCGACGGGCGGGCGTGAGCGCCTCGCTCAAGCGCACCGGAACGTTCACCGTTCCGCCCTCGGTCACGGTGTAGGCGGCCGATTCGAAGGCGACCGTCACCGATGGAGCGTCGTCCGCCTTCGAAACCTCCATCATGAACTCGAGCCCGAGCTTGGCGAAAAGCGCCGACTTCCGCCCGGTCGAGTCCATTCGGTCCAGGGTGTCGTAGGCGGTATGCATCGCGGGGTTGCGGTCCTCCACGAGGGTCTCGAAGGGATGTACGGCGGGAACGCCCACCTCGGTCCAGGCGGCGTGGTCCGAGCACGCGTAGCCGCAGGCCGTGTCGCCGAAGGTGATTTCGTGAGGCCCGGGTCCGTTGTACTCGTCGATGAGGTTCTTCACGAAGTTCGTCAAGTCGGTGCTCACGTAGTCGGTGACGAAGTACATGTCGTGGGGCGACCCCGAGAAGCCCGTCAGGTCCAGTTGCATTGCCGCCACGACGTTCTTCCCGGTGAGCTGGTACTCCCGCGCAATCGCACGGGAGCCGCGCAATCCGACCTCTTCCGCGGCGTAGGCGATGAGCTGCAGCGTTCGCTGCGGCCGGAAGCCGGAAGCGAGCACGACCCGCAGGACTTCCGACACCACGGCGATGCCCGACGCGTTGTCGTCCGCGCCGGGGGCCAATCGACCAGACACATTGATCGAGTCGAGGTGGCCCCCGAGCAGCACGATGTCGTCAGGGTGTACCGAACCCTCGATCGTCGCTATGACCGAGTCCTGCGCCCACGGATGTTCGAAGCGGGTGACCGAGAAGTCGCTTCGTCCGGAACGGTAACCTTCCCACTGCGCCTGCAGCGCAAGGGCGGCATGCTGCCCCTCCTGGGTGAGGTAGTATCGAGTGTCCATGTCTTGCAGCCATTCGATCGTGTCGACGATTCGCTCGGCGTCGACGAGCTCGAGGGCCGGTACAACGTGGACCTGCTGGTCGATTGCAGCCGGGGCGACCCCGGAGCGATCCAGGTATGTGCTGGAGTAGAGGGGATTGTCGGCCTCGGCCAGGGCGGCTGCGAGCGACCCGTGCAGCGTATACCCACCGCAGCGGCCCGCTTCGTCATGAAGCACGTGGTGCAGCGTCTCCTCGAGCTCGGGAAAGTACCGCGCTACCGCTCGGTCGTCGGAGGGACCGAGGATACGGAAGTCGCGAATCTGCTCCGGCGTCAGCGCGGAGTCGGCGAGCGCCCCCTGGAGGCCGGACGCTGAATCGCGGTCGAAGACCATCCATTGGTCCTGGTTCTGTCCGGCCCTTGCTTCAACGATTTGGAGCAACAGGAGCGCGGCGGCGGCAATGGGGTACTGGAGGCACAACACTCTTGTTCTCATCGAGTTGGCCTTGAGGAGCTTCGGATTGCCATGTCGCGACAAGCCCATGTCTTCTCTGCGCAGCCGCGGCGGCGAGATCCTCGGTAGTCGGTCCACCGCAGTGGTGGCGCCAGAGAAGCCGCGTCCCTCAATGAGCAGTTCCCGGCGGCAGGCCGACCGCGGCCAGCGCGTCTTCGACCGCTTGCTGGACGGAGGTGCCTGGCGCGAGGTCCGCCGCCGCCTGGCGGATGACGTCGGCGGCCAGCGGCAGTGACGTGGCCTGGGGCATCAGCTCCGTCAGCGCGCGGAAGAAGATCCGCTCGACGTGTTCGCGGTTGGCCGCGCCGGCGCCCTCGACGGCGAGCCCGGTGCCGAGGTTCGTCCCCCCTTCGATGGCGAGGTAGAACGCGTGGCTCAGGATCGTCGAGTTCCAGTGCTGGCCGCCGTAGCAGCACCGGTCCTGCCGCCAGGCAACCAGCTCTCCCTGGAGGAAGATGGCCCCCGAGAAGTAGAAGTAGCGGTCGTCGGCGGCCGCCGCGAACTCCCAGCGGAAGGGATAGGCCATGGCGTCTTGATTCGTCGACCATGGATCCGACAGCGACCGGATCGTGCCTGCCGCGTGCTCGCTGCCGAACTCGTAGGTCCCCGCGGCGCCGGCCGCCTCATGAAAGAAGCCGGCCGAGACGGCGAAGATGTCCGAGTAGGCTTCATGGACGGCGCCCGCGTGGGAGGACGCCAGCACGAAGCGGCCGTCCGCGCACACGGCAGGGAGCGGTACCCATACCTCGGGTTTCACCTCGATCGGGAAACGGGTCTCGGAGCAGGTATGCGTCTCGCCTTCCCACTCGAAGCTCGGGGGCCCGAGACGGCCGACGAGGTTCAGGTAGTCGACGAGGCCGCCCCCCGTCCGCTGGCTGACGGAGAAGTTGGTCAGGCCGTGCATCAGCTCGTGAGCGACCACGTGCAGTGAGACGAGCGGCTGAGTGGTCTCCGAGTCCGGCACCCCGAGCTGGCCGAAGATGTACACGCCGTTCCCCTCCGGCCCGAACGGCGGGAACCAGGCAGAGGCGTTGGGGAAGCCGTTGTTGACGATGGCGACGATGCGTCCGTTCTCGCCATCCAGCCCCTGCCACGCGTGCCGCCGTGCGAAGTAGTCGTAGGTCCAGCCCATGTGTGCGTGGCCGTCGACCACCGCGGGGTCGACCCAGACGTTGTCGGCGTCGGTCGCGATGTCGTCCGACGTCCAGCGCTGGACGCCGGGCGGCCCCGGCTGGGTCAGCCTGTTGAGGCGCCCCCAGTCGAACCCGGCGTCGAGGGTGACGATCTCGCCGGGCCGGAGGCGGTCGCGAGACTCGTAGCGCCCATCGTCGTGCGTCGTGCTGATCTTCTTCGTGTCGCCCAGGAACCCGGCGCCGGTCCCGACCGCGGACTGCGTGGCGAACGCCGCCTCCCGGTGCACCACGGCGCCGTCCGCGGCGGACACGAAGTAGGTGTAGGCGTCCTCCAGGGTCAGGCGGTACGTCAGCTCGTACGAGCCGTCGAACAGCGGCAGGATCACCAGTCCGGCCTCGCCGCGGCCCGCCGACGCCGCGCCCGTCCGCCGCATCACGTCCGCGTAGGCCTCCTCGGGGACCAGCACCGGGGCCGTCTCGACGTCGATGCCGGTGTAGACGGTGCCGAACAGCGAGACGGTCACGCCGCCCCGGTCGAGCTGCCGCGACACCCCGCCGCCGTGTACGCGGACGCCCTCGAACAGCTGCGCGAGGTACTCGTGGGTGCGGCCCGGCAGGGTGCGGTCGGCCTGACGGGACACGACGACGAGCTCACCGGTGCGCGCCATCGCGTCGACCGCGGCATCCCACCGCCGCAGCTCGTCGACGTCGGTCGCGTACCCGGCCGCCACCGCGAGCACGGTGTTCGGCGGCTGGGACGCTACGGGCTGAGCGGCGGCGGCCAGAAACAAGATCGCCGCCGCCGTGGGACCAGCGATGGAAACGAGTCGTGTGCGAGCTGTCATTTTGTCGTTCCTCTATTCGCCGCCGGCAGAAACCGCAGGGCGGCAGACCAACGGCACACGAGCCTCGTCGACCGGCGCGTCCGCAACGCTGCCGCCGGTCGCGAGGTCGGCCGACGACTGCCTCTTGAGGGCGGCTGTGGCGATCAGAAAGGAGGCCGGTGGTTGACGCCGTATCCTGAAGAACGACGCGCCGCTTTCCCCGAGTCTGGCCTCGGGCGCACCGCGATCCTCCGCACCTGACTGTCTAGAGACGGATGGGTGGCGGAAACCGAACGGTGGGGAGCAGAAAATCTACGCGTCGCCCGCAACTGCGCCGCGAAGGGCCTCGGCGAACGCAGGTGCCGTCGGCGGGCGGTCCCGTCGCGGGGCGGACAGCACGGACATCGCCAAGGCGGCGGCCGCGTGAGTGGCGAGATCCAGCGGCCGGCCGGCGGGGCGGACGCGGCGTCGTCGTATCCGTTGCGTCACCTCGTCGGCGTCGTCGCCGGCGAAAGGATGCTCACCGGAGACCATCTCGTAGAGCACCACGGCCAGCGACCAGACGTCGTCGGCCTCTTCGGCCGGCCGGCCGGAGAGAATCTCGGGCGATGCGTAGCGGAGCGTGCCGCCCACGACCCCACCGCCGTTCGCCTCGCGGGCCAGGCCGAAGTCCAGCAGCTTCGGCGAGCCGCCGGCCGTGAAGCCGATGTTGCTCGGCTTGATGTCCCCGTGCAGGTACCCGGCATCGTGCAGCGCCGCGAGGGCGCCGGCCAACGCCTCGGCAATCGAGAGCGCCTCGGGGGCCGGCAACGGACCGCGTCGCAGCCGGTCGGCCAGCGTCCCGCCGGCCAGGTACTCGACGACGAGGAACGGCCGGCCCCGCCAGGACTCGATGCCGTGGATCTGGGCGACCGCCGGATGCGCGACCTCCGCCATCGCCCACGCTTCCGGCTTGAGTCCCATCAGACCCGGAACGGACAGGCCCGTCAGCGTCTTGACCGCCACGTTGCGCTCGAGCCGGAGGTCTCGCGCCAGGTACGCCGCCCCCATCCCCCCGGCCCCCAAGAGACGCGTCAACCGGAACTTGCCGGCGAGGGTCTTCGGGACCTCCGATTCGACGTACGGGGACCCGCAGCCGCAGGCGGGCGCCTGGGCCGCCTCGACGACGCACCCGCACACGGGGCACTCGTCCGCGGTCGCCTCCTCCGGCGACGGGTCTTCCGCCGGGCGCATCATGCGCAGCCGTCCCAGGGCCAGCCCCGCGGCCGCGCCGAGCCCCTCGAGGAAGTGCAGGTCGGCGGGCCGCACGAGCCGGTCGTCGAACCGGCGGCCGACGACCAGCGCCCCGATCAGCTCGCCCCCCGGACCGGGCACCGGCACGACGGCGTCGGCCGCGGTCTCGACCACCCACGCCGCCTCGTCCCGGGGCAGCACCTCGAAGAGCGAGGACGGGTCCGCCGGATGGACGCGCAACGTCCCCCCGGCCGACTCCAGCATGTGGACGATGGCCGACGTGCGTCGCAGGCGTGTGCCTGCGGCGTCAGGCGCCCGCAGGGCCGAGAGGTGCGGGCCGGGGTCGATTGCGGCCACGAGCACGGCGGGTGACCCGCAGCCGCGCTTGACCGCCCGGGTCACCGCCCGGCTGACCGTCTTGATGCTTCCGGCGTACGCCAGCGCCGCCGCCGCGTTGGCCAGGGCCCGCTTCTGGTCCGTCGCCTCCGGGTGCGTCCAGGCGTCGAGACGGCGCAGGAGCCGCTCCCGGCCGAGGGCGGCGAGCAGCAGGATGCCGGCCGCGGCGAACAGCGACCGTGCCAGCGGGTCCGCGGCCAGCGCGCCCACCGTGCGCTCCGGACGGCTCGCCGCCAGCCAGCCCAGGCCCAGGACCGGTGCGGCCACTGCCGCCTGCAGCAGGCCGGGCCGCGTCAGCAGCCATCTGTAGCAGGCCCGCACCACCTCCCGGACGTGGGGCACCCGCACCGCGAGCACCGAGTACCACAGCAGGGCCATTCCCGGGAAACGCATCACCTCGAGCACGAGCACGGTCGGCGACCACTGGTAGTTGGCTATCCAGAACCCCGGCGTGAGCGCCTGGGCGAGGTCGTACGCCGTGGCCAGCCCGACGTGCATCAGGAACCCGGCGCTGAACAGCACGACCCGCCGCATCTCCTCGGCCGAGGCCGTGTGCGCGCGCAGCGCGACGACGACCACCGCCGCCAGCTCCAGCAGGTCCAGGGCGACGACCGACCCGTCGAAGACGAGAGGGACCAGCGCCTCCAGATGGCCCGCTTGCCCGAGCTGGAGCGTCACCGCGCCCGCAGCCCAGAGCGCGAAGCCGGCCGCTACGCAAACCGGGGCCATGCGGCGGGCGAGGTCGTCGAGCCGGGCTCGGCGATGGAGCCGCGGGCACTCACGGGCGAACAGCCACAGGAACGCCGGCGCGAACACGAACGAGGGTAGGTACAGGTAGAGGAAGAGCCTGCCCGATGCGGGCGGGTCCAGGAGGAAGGCCGAGAGCTGCGCGGGCGGCGGCATTTCCAGGAAGAACGCCGGGAGCATGTACATCGGCGGGAGCGTGGCCTTGAGCAGGTAATAGACCCCCAGCAGCCGGGTCCGCCGGTCGCGGCGCCCGACGGACAGCAGCAGGCAGGCGCTCGCCGAATGGCCGAGGAGCTTGATGGCGAAGTAGATGCCGAGCTCGCCATGCTCCCGCTGATAGTCTCCCCAGGCCTACGGCAGCAGCAGCAGCGTCGCGGCTACCTCCACGACGGCGAGGGCGATGAGGACCTGCGAGGCGCGGCGGCCGAAGGCGCCGCCGAGAGTGGCGGCGCCGGCCGCCGCCTCACCCGCCGGCTCGCGGCCGGTGACGGCCGGGGCGAGGGCGCGGAGGTTGGCGAGGGCGCGGCGGTTGGCGGGTGTGGCCAGCTCTTCGCACCGCTCCCACTGAACCTCCTGGTCCCGCGTGAGGGCGTCGGCCACCTCGACGACGACATCGTCACGATCTTCGCTGTTGGCCGACATACCGTTGCTCCGCTTCATCGAGGTTCCCGTCGCATCGAGTTCGACCAAGCCTCCGTCGCGCTCCTCATCCAATGAACGCGTCAGTCACGGGATCAAGACGGATGAACCGCGAGAACCGAACGGTGGGACGAGCGGGAGAGCGAGAGGCTGCTTCGTGGCGCCCGGGAGTCGCGAGGGCCGGCGCGGCCGGCCGATCTGCACCGGCAGGTGGGCAGCGCGCCGCCGGCTGGCGGTGGGTCATGCCTCCGGCATGACGCTGCTCAACCGCACCAGCGCGCGCCGGAGCGCCATGCGCGCCGCGTCCGGTGACGACAGTCGCTCGAGCAGGGCCAGTTGCCGGAAGCTGTAGCCGCACTCGACGCGGCCGACGACCAGGCGCCGGTGGCGCGGCGTCAACTGCTTCAGGCCTTCCAGGTAGCGCTCCCACGACTCGTCGTCGAGAACCTGCCGAAGCTGCGGCGCCGCCTCGTCGGACAGCAGGAGCGGCTGACTCGGCTCGATCACGCTCTGGCGGAGAATCGCCCGCCGCAGGTGGTCGCCTATCCGGTTCTGGACGGCCCGCCGCAGGTAGATGCGCATCGCCGTGCCGTGCGCCGACCGGAAGCTCGATACCCGCGCGAGCGTGCGGTGCAGGGCGTCCTGGACCAGATCGCTGGTGTCCACCCCGTCGCGGGCCCAGACCGGCAGCCGGTCCCGTGCCCAGCGCCGGAGCCACGGCGCATGACGCGTGAGCAGTGCGCCGAGGGCGGATCGACTGCCCCGCCGGACGCGCTCCAGCAGGCGCTGTTCGGAACCCGAATTGTCCGGACTGGGCTCGCCCGGATCCTGCCGCGACGGTGAGACGCGTGCCGATCGCACCACACGTCTATCATGCCTGGAAGCGCATCGTCTCGCCAAGGAGCCGTCGGAGAACCGACGCGCAGCTCAACTTTTTTTCCGGCCAAGACCGTTCGGTTTTCGGTCCTCATCCGTCTTAACAGTCGTTCGATGCAGGCGCTTGCACGGTGGCCTGTACGGCCGGCGGGTGACCGGGTAGCGCCCAGGGTAGCGCCCCCAAGGTCGGCGCCATCCCTCGGTACGCGGTGACGATCGGCAGGTGCCGGCCGCGCGGCGGACCCCATCACGATGAGGTCATGTTTTCGCAGCTGAGCTCCTTTGTAATGACGTGCGTTTTTCGTGATCGCTTCGAGGACTCGCTGGAAGAGGAGGTGCGCTTTCACCTCGACGCTCAGGCGCAGGATCTGGTCCGCGTCGGGGTGCCGCCGGCGGAGGCGGCGCGCCGCGTGCGGGCGCAGTTTGGCAGCATCGAAGCCATGAAGGACGAATGCCTGCAGGCGCGCGGCCTGCGGAGTCACCGACGGCGGTATCCGACCGGATGACGAGGTGTCTGTCCGAAGGGGGGCTGCTGGAGCGGCCCGCGGGTGAGCGAGGGCGACGGGGCAGCGCACGCCGAGGAGCTGCCCGGGTGCCGCTCAAGGCCCCGGCAACCGGCCCGACCCCCGCAGACCCGGCCGGTGGTTCCAGCGTCCACGTAAACGCGGAATTCCTCAGGTTCGCCGACTTCACGCGCCGCGGTTACGCCAGGATTCTTGATCGAGATGTCTGTTGCGAAACGACGGTGGTTCGCGTCCGTGCACATAGCCGCAGCGCTGGGCGTGAGAGTCTCGGCGCAGAGCGTGCCGAGGACTCCTTGGGGCGATCCCGACCTGCAAGGAATCTGGGTCGGCTCGACCCTCACGCCGCTCGAACGACCGTCCGATGAATCGCCCGGCGGAGCGGGCGCCGGCGGGGGGGGACGTCGACTACCGGCCCGACGCCCGAAGTGTTCGAGGCGCGTTGACGGCCGCGACGCCAGCTTCTGACGGCCTACGCTGGATACAGGGACTCGCATGGAATCGATACGTTTGCTTCGTTCGTCGTTGCGCAACGGCTTCGCTGGCGCCGTGGGACTCTGCGTCCTGAGCGCCGCCCCCAGCGCCGCCCAGGAAAACCGGGCTGGATGGTACGTCGGCCTCGAGCTGGGGGTGGCGCTCGCGTCCAGCGTCGACTCGTCAGTCAGCGGCGTCAGCCACCCGACGCGGTGCGACCGGCTGCTCTATCCGGTCTCCATCAGCCCGCCGGACGACGCGGCGTGTCGCGATACCTCGGCGGCGGTGCTGTTCGCCAACGAGTTCGACCCGGACCTTGGGCCTGTGAGCGGCTTCACCTTCGGCTACGCGGCCGGCGGGCCGCGGTTCGAGGTGGAGTACCTCAACCGCTACCAGGGCGACGACATTCAACCGCTCGGCGGCACGGAGAGCGTGGCCCTGGCCGGCAAGAACAGCGAATGGGCCACCACCGCGCCGCTCGAGGAGTGGATCGGCGAGCACCATGCGCAGCAGTTCTTCGCCAACGCGTACTACGACTTCATGAACGGGTCGTCCTGGACGCCGTACGTCGGTGCCGGAATCGGCTGGGCCCGCACCGAGCTGAGCTACTACATCCAGCTCACCCGCAAGCCCGATGCCGAGTACCTGGAGATCGAATTCGACCCCGACTGGCCCGACGCCGCTAAGCGCGCCGCCGCCGGCACGGTCAGCATCCTCGACGCCCCGGCCGGCCAGACCGTCTTCGGTTTCCAGGTGCTGGCCGGCCTCGACTACGCGCTGACCGAGCGCACGTTTCTCGGCGGGAAAATGCGCTTGACGCGTTTCGACGACATCGCCGAGGAGGTCACGTGGCTCCAGATCCGCAGCCACAGGCCGGTCCGGGCGGACGGGGTGACCCCGGCTGGGAGCACGCTGGCTTTCGGCGGCATCGGCTACAAGGCGGTGACCCTCACCCTGAAGTACCGCTTCTGATGGACCGCAAGGCCCGTCGATCGAGCGTGTCCGTGCATGCAGCCGTCGCCGTGGCCGCTGCGCTGGGCGTGACCGTCTCGGCGCAGAGCGTGCCGAGGACTCCATGGGGCGATCCCGACCTGCAAGGAATCTGGGTCGCCTCGACCCTCACGCCGCTCGAACGACCGTCCGAGTACCAGGGACGGGAGTTCCTGACGGACGGGGAGATCACGGCGCTCGAGACCGCGGCCCTCGCCGAGGAGGAACGCCGACTGAATCGGCCGCCGGAGCGGGCGCCGGCGGGGGGGGACGTCGACTACTGGCCCGACGGGAGCCTCGGCGCCGACGCCTTCTGGTTCGACGAAGGCGCCGCCTGGGTGCCGAGCGGGCGCACGTCGCTGATCGTCGAGCCGGCGGACGGCCGAATACCCTATACGCCCACCGCGCGTGACCGCGAACGGCCGTACGGCACCGGCCCCTGGGATTCGCACCTCGACCTCGACACGGGCGAGCGGTGCCTCAGTGACGGGCTGTCGCAGGTATGGTTCGGCGATAACCCCAACCACCAGATCTTCCAGACGCCGACCGACGTGGTGATTGTGCATGAGATGTACCGGCAGCGCCGGATCATCCCGATCGACGGCCGCCCGCGGACCGGCATCGCGCAGTTGAACGGCGAGGCTCGCGGCCGGTGGGAAGGGAGCACGCTGGTGGTCGAAAGCCGCCACTTCCCCGATCGGGCGGCAGACCGGTTTCGCCACGTCTGGCGCGCGCCCACGGCGAGCCTGCACTTGGTCGAGCGGTTCACGCGGGTCGACGCCGCGACGATCGACTACGAGGCCACGATCGCCGACCCGACCCGCTTCGCCCGGTCGTGGACCGTCCGCTTTCCTTTGTCCGCGGACGCGGCGGCACAGGGGGTGAAGCCGGGCCCTCTCTTCGAGTTCGCCTGCCACGAGGGGAACTACGCGCTCCCGAACGTGCTGCGGGGTGCTCGCGCACAGGAAGCGAGGGCCGGCAGTTCCGCTGGCCGTGAGTAGAGCGCGAACCGCGGAGATCCGGAGGTCGACAGGGGTGACGCACGCGATAGGGTTCACCGCACAGCGGTTCGCGATGGTAGCTGCTGCGGCGGTCGCCCTCTCGTGTGGCGCCGCCCAGGCGCAACCTCGCGTGACCTTCTCGCGCGTCACCACGGAGCCCGGCGTTGGTCGGTTCGACTTCGTGCTCGCGGTCGCCGATCTGAACCGCGATGGCCGGGACGACATCGTCGTCGGAGGGCGCGACGAGCATGCCGTCGGAGCGACACCCGAGGACCGGTTCCGGAAGACGCCGCTCCACGTGTTCGTCAGCACGGGGGACGGCGGCTTCAAACCCGCCCCGGAGCTGGTCGAGGAGACGATCGAGGCGCGCAACCCGGTCGTGGTCGCGGACGACTTCAACGGCGACGGCCGGGACGACCTCGCGATCTTCGACGCCGGGGCCTACGTGGACGCGCACAGCCTGGGGTACG
This sequence comes from Vicinamibacteria bacterium, assembly GCA_022820675.1. Classification (GTDB taxonomy): domain Bacteria; phylum Acidobacteriota; class Vicinamibacteria; order Vicinamibacterales; family UBA8438; genus JAJEEA01. The sequence continues at coordinate 37,742 of JAJEFC010000015.1, forward strand.
GCAGTCCGCCGCAGCTGTTCCTGAGTCATGACGACGGCGTGTTCCGGCCGTCGCTCGCGCTCGCCGATGCGGTCGAACGAGAGCACGAACGGGATCCGCCCGTCCCGCCTGCCTCCGGCCCCGCCGACCTCCATCTGAAGACGGCGACATCCGGCGACATCGACGGCGACGGCGACATCGACCTGTGGGTCGAGAGCGGCGGCGGCGCCAACGTCGACAGCCACCTGATGGTGAACAACGGGGACGGCACCTTCGCGGTGGACTCCTCCAGCAACCACCAGCGGCTGGAGGCGGACTTCCTGCCGCCGCTCAACGCCTACGGGCGCTTCCACCTGGGGCACTTCGCCGACCTGGACAACGACGGCGACCTCGACCTCGTGCTCGGCCAGATCCGGGACCCGGATCGCGTCACCCAGTTCAGCATGGTGCTGGTGAACGACGGCACCGGCCACTACCCGGTGCGAATCGAGCTGCCGCATCCGGCGTTCAACGACGGCTTGACGCGGGTCTTCGGCGTGGCCGGCTTCGACATCGACGGAGACGGACTCCGGGATCTCCTGCTCACGCACACGCGCAACAGCCCGGACGGGGGATGGAGCGGGCGCTACGTGCAGGTGCTGGCCAACCGCGGCGGGTCGTCGTTCGCCGACGAGACCGCCGCCCGGATGGGCGACCAGAGCGCGACGACGCCGGAACGCAGGGCGGACGACGGCGAGAACCTGAACCTGGCCGAGGCGGAGATGCACGACGTCGACCGCGACGGTTGCGCGGATCTGGTCATGTCGCGGGGCCGGTCGCCGGTGGCCGTCGAGGCGCCGCTCGTCTACCGCAACGACGGCAGCGGCCGGTTTCGGGCGATGCCGCCAGAACCGTTCGCAGGCTCGGACCGCGACTTCGGGTACTTCGCCGTGCCTATGCACGCGGACGACGATCGAGTGATCGACTTCGTGGTCCCGCAACACCACAACGGGCCTGACGGCAACTACGGGACGGACGACGACTTCACGACGCTGGTGACGCTGGTGAACACCACGCCCGCCGGCCCCATCCGCTGCGCCGACCCGGCGAACCGGCCGCCGACGCCGACAGAGGCCCTGCCGGACCGGGCTCTGGCCCCGAGCCGCACGCTGAACGTGAACGTGTCACGGGGGTTCGTCGACCCCGACGGCGACGCGCTGAGCTACACAGCGTCGTCGTCGGCCCCGCAGGTGGTGACGGCGCGTGCCGCGGGGGCCGTGGTGACGTTGACGGCAGGCGGCGAGGGTGCGGCGACGATCCGGGTGACGGCGACCGACCCGGGCGGTCTGAGTGCGACGCAGTCGTTCACTGTGACGGTGTCGACGACAGTGTCGGAATCCTTCACCGACGACCCGCTGCAGCCCGGCGTGACGCCGGTCATGGCGGTCCACTTCACGGAGCTGCGGACGCGCATAGACGCCCTGCGAAGAGCGGTGGGGCTGCGGGCGTTCCCTTGGACGGATTCGGTGTTGCGGGCACGGGTGACGCGGGTCCGGGTCGTGCACCTGCTGGAGCTGCGGGAGGCCCTGGTGGCCGCCTATCGGGCGGCCGGGCGGTCGGCGCCGGGCTGGAGCGATCCCGCGTCGTCCGCGGGGCCGGTCCCGATCAGGGCGGTGCACCTGATGGAGCTGCGCCGGGCGGTGCTGGCGCTCGAGTGAGGGGCAGGCTCCCCGTTGGTCAGCTTCGGTGGCGGCCCATGTAGGGCCTGGAACCGTGATTGCGGCGGCTCCTCGCGATCACTTCCCAGACACAACGTCAGAAGAGGAGGAGCCATGCGTGAGGCTGCTGCCGCGCTCGTAGCTGTTGCCATCGCCGCAGGCGACCACGCTGCGGCTCAGATCCTGAGCCGCACCTCGCCGCCGGCGGCAGCCGCACTTCAGGCGGCGGACTGGACCGACCATCCCATCCGTCCCGGCGTGACGTCGATCAAGGCGGTCCATTTCGACGAGTTGCGTGCGCGGGTCGCGGGACTTCGAGCCCGCGAGGGACTGGCGCCCGTACGGTGGACGGACCCGGTTCTGACACCTAGGGCAACCATGATCACGCGGGCCCACCTCGCGGAGCTGCGCGCCGCGCTCCGTGGCGTGTACGAGGCGAGGGAACAGTTGCAGCCAGCCTACACGGACCGCACGCTGACCGCGGGCCGCACCCCCATCAGGGCCGCCCACGTCATGGAGTTGCGCGAGGCGGTCGAGATCCTCGAACGCTCCGCCCCGTCGCTTGAGCCGTACTACACGATGCTCCCGATCGACGTCATCGACCCGAGCTACCGGCCTCAAGGTCACAGCTCCGCGTCCGCGGATCTGGACGGTGACGGTAACGAGGACATCGTCGTCCTCGGTGCCACCTGGCCGGATCCGGAGCGTGGCGTGACGGCGGCGAGCTACCGCCCGCAACCCGGACGGGTCTTCCTGGGCGACGGCGACGGCGGGTTCCGGCGGGCCCCGGCCGAGCTGTTCCCGGTCGACACGCTGAACACCGTCCACCCACGGAAGGCGCCCTTCGGCGACCTGAACGGCGACGGGCGGCCGGACATGTTCATCGCCGGGCACGGCTGGGACACCGAGCCGTTCCCCGGAGAGCAGAACCGCCTGTACCTGTCGCAGCCCGGGGGCGGTTGGCGCGACGCGACCGGCGAGCTGCCGCAGCTCTCCGACTTTTCGCACTCGGCCGCGATCGGCGACATCCGCGGCCTGGGGACGCCCGACATCCTCGTCGGCAACATCTGGGGAGCGAACCGGATTCTGCCCTACGTGCTTCTGAACGAAGGCGCCGAGACGTTCTCGCTCGACCGGTCGAACCTGCCGGTCGGTCCCGGCGAGACCCTGAACTTCCTCTCCAGAGGCCTCGCCATCACCGGGACGGTGCTGACGGACCTCGACGGCGACGGGCTGCCGGAGCTGATCGCGCTCGGCGAGGGCCATGAGGGCCATCCCGGCATCGAGGCGGTCTCGTCCGTCTTCTGGAACCGCACGGGCGCCTCAGCGAGCAGCACAAGACGTCGCTGCCATCGCCGGAGGTGTTCGCCCACGGACACATCGATCTCGACGCCGCCGCGCTCGATGCGGACGGAGACGGCCGGCTCGACCTGGTCGTCGTCGGGACCCAGTTGAACCCCTTCTACGACGGCTGGTTCGTCCAACTGCTGATGAACCGGGGCGACGGTACGTTCGCCGACGAGACTGCCCTCCGGTTGCAGCCGCACGAGCAGTCGAGCGGCAACGCGGGCGTGGCGACCGGTGCGCCGTGGGTGGTGTGGGTGGATATTCTCGACTTCAACGGCGACGGGGCGGCGGACTTCCGGATGACCCCGACGGGAGCCGGAGAGCTGCCGCCGAACCAGCCGCTGATCTGGCTGAACGACGGCAGCGGGGGGTTCTCGGCGCTCAAGGTGCATGATTTCGTCCGCCCCGGCTACGAGTGGCTGCTGTTTGGTGCGCGTCTCGTGAGGACACGGAACGGCTACAGCTACATCAACATGCAGTCCTACCCTGGCAGCGGTGGGCTCATCCTGACGGGGCTGCTGGCGACCCGGCCATACCGCTAGCAGGCGCTGCTCGGAATCCGGACCGTCAGGGTTGCGTCCCCGATTGTCAGGACCTGGGTCCGCTCGTCCGCCGCGACACCGAGACGCTTGCTGGCCGCACCACCACGCTCATCATGCCGGAAGCGCGCCGGCCCGCCAAGGGCCTGCCCGACGACGAGCGCGCAGCTCAGTTTTTTCCTGCCGGACCGTTCGGTCCTGCGTGCTCATCCGTCTTCAGTAGTTGTACGAGGGGGGGGAACACTCGGCCGGCCAGCACGTTGCCGGGTGGAGCGGCGGACCGCAACTCTCCCCGGCGCGGGGCGACGAGGACCTCGAGCGCTCAGGCCGACGGTTGGCGGGTGCGAAAGTGATCCCGTGAGATGGGGTTCCACCGGCGTGAGACTCGCGATTCGACGATGCCGATGGCGGCTGTGGTACGGCGCGGCGCGGATGCTGCGCTCGGTGGGCTTGCCTGAGGCGGCGCGCGCGGCGGCCCAACGAGGCCACCGATTGGTCGAGGCTCTGTCTCGACCGGGGGCGGACCGTGGGCGGCGACGGGCCCGGGTAGAGGCCGCAACCAACGGGCTGCAGGCTGTTGACCGGGACTCCCGGAGCTGGTCCAGGTGACGGCTGTCGTCCATCCGCTCGGCGAGGCCGGCCATCGCCGGTGGATACACCCCTATGGCGGCCGGCCTGTCGGCGGACTGCTTCGACGCGCAACCGACACGTGATTTCAGCGGAGATACACGCCAGAATGAGAGCCACTCCACGACTCGTGATCGCCTCGGCCGCCATCGCGCTCACACTCGTGTCCAGGGAACCGTACATTGCGTCCCAGGAGCTGAGCGTCGTTTCGCTCGCAGCCGGACACGCCGACCTCGACGCCCTGCGGCGCTGGGACGCAACGGTCGACAGCATGGCCCGAACCGGCCAACTTGTCGCCATGTCGCGGGCGAGCGACCCTTCCCTGGAGGGACGTACCCACGACTATCTCGCGCAGCACTACGCCGGCATACCCGTACACGGCGCCGGCGTCTCTCGCCAGCTGGACCGTAGCGGCGTCACCGTGTCGCTGTTCGGAACTCTGCACCGAGCGATCGACATCGATACGACACCGGCTTTTCCGCGGCCGAGGTCGTCGCACTTCTGGAACAGCTGCACGGTGGAGCAGTCCTTGCCGGCGGTCAGCCGCAGCTGATCATCCTGCCGCTGCTCGACGGCTCCTACGCCCTGACCTACATGGTCCCGATGAACGATCTGCGCTTCTACTTCGCCGACGCCGACGACGGACGGGTCGTGCACATCATGAACGCGGCCATGCGGCAATCAGCAGTCGGGGTCGGTACTGGCTACGAGGGCGACCGCAAGAAGCTGAGCACAACCCAGACGGGCAGCCGGTTCGAGGCAAGGGACATCTTGCGCCCAGGCGAGAGCGTGACCCTGGACGCGGGATCCGACGAGACCCGCTTCAACCGCCTGCTCGCGGAGCATATGCACGAGCGACTGCCTCCAGGCGAACCGTTCTGGACCTCGGACGACATCGCCGCCGACGCCGACAACGAGTGGGACGACCCGGCGGTGGTCGATATCCACGCGTATACCGGCTGGATGTATGACTATCTTTTCGAACGCCACGGCTGGGAAGGCCTCGATGGAGAGAACGGCCGCATCCTGAGTATCGTGAACCCCGGCTACCCCACCGCCGTCTTCGCCCTGCCGCCGTACGGCCCGGAAGGCACCGGTGCAGCGGCCTACGGTGCGCCGTGGACAGACCTTGACACCGTCGGTCACGAGATGATGCACGGCGTGACGCACCATGCTGTGAGCCGACGTACAGGGAACGACACAGGGCTCATCAACGACTTGGCTGGCAGCATCCGCCTTGGGCCCGAAAGCTTCATCGGTCGCGAAGACAAGGTTCACACATGCGACACCACTCGCGTCCCTGTGCCCATATCCACACCGGAGGGCCCGGAGACCGTGTTGCTCCCGACGTTGTGTTTCGACGGCCGGTTCGTCATCGGGTCTGCTGAGGGCTTCGCCATCCACGAGGCCTACGCCGACATTTTTGCCCAGGCCGTCGAGTTCTTCCACGAAGATACCGGCGTCACGGCCGACTATTCCGTGTCCGGCGGCGCCGGGGACCGACCCATTATCCGCTTCCCGCCGGATCCCCGGTCCCAGCCGTTGTCTCCGGGGGTTCCGTACGTTTTCCCGGACAGCTACCGTGATCGCTATGAGTTCGCGTTCTTGGTCGTTGAGATCGCTGGTGAAGAGCTCGTCACCTTCTCCCCATTCGCGTTCGTGAACGGAGAGTACATCTTCGAGCTGGGCAGCGGCGGCTACGGAGGCTCCCACTGGAATTCGACGATCCTGAGCCACGCCTTCTACCTTGGCCATCGAAGGCGGGAGGCACCGTACGAGCGGCATGACGGTCGACGGCGTGGGCGGAGAACGCCGGGCGGAGATCGAGCGGATCTTCTTCCGGGCGATGACGCACCTGATGCCGGCGGCGGGCTCGTTCGGGATTGCCGCAGCCGTCATCCGTCAGTCGGCGGCCGACCTCGCGCCGGGCGGCGACGCAGAACGGGCGGTGGACGAGGCGCTGCGAGCGGTCGGGCTGTCGCCCGAAGTGTTCGAGGCGCGTTGACGGCCGCGACGCCAGTCTGCGGAGCCGCGAGCGGTTCGAGAGTGCGCTCGATGAGGAGATGCGGTTTCATCTGGACGCCCAGACGGAGGACTTGGTCCGCGCCGGGGTCCCGCCGGTGGAGGCGGCGCGCCGTGCGAGGGCGCAATTCGGCAGCATCGAGGCTGTGAAGGAGGCATGTCGGCAGATGCGCGGCGTTCGGTTCACCGGCGCCAGAGGTGCGACTTGGCGGCGGAGAAGGACGCCTGCGGGGGCAAGGAAGATGCGGGAGATGAGAACGGTGAGGGCGTTTGCGGTGGGTCTGGCTGTCGTCGGGCTCGGGGCGCCGGCGGTGGCAACGGAAGCGGTGTTCTGGAAGTCGATTGGAGGGAGCAGGGACACGGCGGAATACGGTGTGTCTCCGGAGGAGTCTCCGAACGGGCGGTTGCCGGCATCGCGGCCCGCGGTCAGCGGGGCCGGGCTGGCGGTGGATCGACCACCGCCTCAGGTTGGTGTCCTTCAGGTCGCCGAGCTCCAGGTGTGGGCCGAGCTGGGCGACGCGAAAGCGCAGGCCGAGCTGGGCGACCGGTACACGACGGCCGCGCCAGCGTCGGGCAGGACTACGCGGAGACCATCCGGTGGTTCCGCCGTGCCGCCGAGCAGGGAAACACGTCCTCCGCAACCGAGGCGCGGTCGTCCTGACGGGCGGCTCCCGGCTCGCCGGGGTTGAGGAGCGCGATGGGTACGCACATCAGTGGCGTCGAAGAGGGGCCCGCGCAAGGACATCGTCGGCGTCGAGGAACAGATGCGCACGTACTTCAACGTTGTAACCAAACGCTGAAGCCGGTCGTCGTCGATCAGGTGGAGCTGGACTGGGAAGGCTGGAACGGTCCGGCCGGCGCCGACCGGAGCGCGGTACGGTGGAAGCTGCTCGTCAGCGGTGAACGCGGTCCGAGCGCGGGGCTCGTCACCGGGCTCGGCGAGGTCGCCCCGGGCCGGGTGCTGCCGCGGCACCACCATGAGCCCGAGGAGACGTACTACGTGGTCAGCGGCCGAGGCCACGTGGAGATCGACGGCGTCCGCATGGACATCGGTCCGGGAACGGCGGTCTTCGTTCCCCCGAACGCGAAGCACGCCCTGTATTGCACCGGGGCCGAGCCTCTGGTTTTCGTCTTCACGTTCGCGCGCGATCGCCTCGCGGACGTGGTCTACTACTTCAACGAGTAACGGCGCGTCGTAAGCAGGACGGGCAGTGGATCAGACGGGCGGCGGTCGGCTGGTGACCCGCCGCTCCTCCTCCTCCGGGGACCTACGCCGTGGGTCGGCGTCTCGCGAGTCCCAGCGGTGACGCTCCACCACGCGGGCAGGACCGTCCAGGAGACGGCCGCGGCACCGTGGCCCTGCAGTTTCGCCCGCAGGCCCTCCGGAGCCGGCGGGGCGGCGAGGGCCACCGTGACCTCGAAGGTCTGGACGGCCGCCCGCTGGGGGCGCGACGTGTCGTCGTTCGCGGTGACGGTGATGGTGGAGCCGCCGCCGGCGGCGGCCCGGACGGTGAAGGTCTTCCGAGCCGGAGCCCACCGGGGAGACAGTGGCGACGTCGGCCCGTGAGGTCGTGACGGCGTACCTCAGGGCGTCGCCTTCGGGGTCGTTGAAGGCGTCCGCGAGGGACACACGGGCGGTAGCGCCGACGTCGAGATCCAGGTTGTCGAAGGCGCGGCCGACCTCCGGGGGCTGGTTGACCGGCCGCGGCAGGACCGTGACGTCGAACGCTTGGCGGGCGGACCCGCCGGCGGCGCTGGCGACCACGGCCACGGTGGTCATGCCCTCTGCGACACCGACTACGCGGATGGCGTCGGCACTGGCAGGACTCTCGACCGCCGTGGCGACCGAGGTGTTCTGCGCGGTGATCGCGTACGTCAACGTGCCGCCGAGGGGGTCGACGAAGGCTCCGGCCAGCGGCACGGTGACGGTCTGCCCGACACCCACCTCGACGGCGAGGAGCTGAACGCCGACGGTCGGCGGGGCCTTCGCCTGCATGTCCACGTTGAACTGAACCGCCACCGGACGGGTGGGGTTGTTCGCCACGTCCCGCGCGGTCACCGTGATCCGGACGGTAGTACATGGGGTTCGGGTCGTTGGTGACACGCGACGGCAAGACCCCGCAACAGCAAGGGTGAACCGACAAGCTGAGGAAGGAAACCCAAGACGATGAAGAATGGCTACGAAGCCGACCGAGGTCTGATGCTGCTGGCGGCCGTGATGGTGGGAAGCTCGGTGGCACTGTCAGAAGTGGCAAGGTGCCTGTACGCCTTCGCGAGAAACCAAAACCACCAAGTCCGAGCGTACACCCACTCGCGCCAGCCAATAGCGGCTAACGCCGCTAAACCCAAACCCATGATGATGTAAGCTGGCATCGTACGGCCCTCCGGTCTCCACAATTCGGCTAGAGAGAATGTGAAAAAGCGATGCACGAATTGCATGGCGTAGTGGATTGACGCAATCCAGTCGTGGGACGACGCTAGTGTATCTGTTGTCCCAATGGCTCGTGACATTTGTCCGGGAAGCTGTTGACGTTAAGCGTGCGCCGAGCGAATCGAGCAAGCTCGACGGGTTGCATCGGCAGCAACGACGCCGTGCGCGGCCCTGCGCGTCTCCAGATGTCCGGGCCGCCGCTTCAGCGAAGTTCGTCGAGTCTCTCCCGGGCAGCGTCGTGCCCCTGTTCGGCGGCCAAGCCGTACCATTTGGCTGCTTCCACGCGGTCCCGCCGCACGCCGCGGCCCTGTTCGTATCTGCGGCCGAGAGCGTACTGGGCTGTGGCGTGTCCCCGTTCGGCGGCGCGGCGGTACCACCGAACGGCTTCCTCTTCGTCTTGCCGCACCCCGCGGCCGTTCGCGTACATGAAGCCCAGGTTGTACTGGCCGTTGACGTGTCCCTGTTCGGCGGCGCGGCGGTACCAGCGCACAGCCTCGCCATCATCCCGGCGTACACCGCGGCCGCTCGCGTACATGACGCCGAGGTTGTACTGGCCGCGGGGGTGTCCTTGTTCGGCGGCGCGGCGGTACCACCGGACGGCTTCCTCTTGGTCTTGCCGGACTCCGCGGCCGATGGCGTACATGAAGCCCAGGTTGGCCTGCCCAAGGGCGTCTCCCTGGTCCGCCGCGCGGCGGTACCAATGGGCGGCTTCCTCATCGTCGCGCGGTACGGCGCGGCCGTTCCAGTACATCCAAGCCAGGCTGGTCTGCCCGAAGGCGTTTCCGTGCTCGGCGGCGCGGCGGTACCATCGGGCAGCGGCCTGCTCGTCACGCAGTACGCCGCGGCCGTTGAGGTACATCCAACCGAGGTTGGCCTGTGCAGGGGCGTAACCCTGCTCAGCGGCCCGGCGGAACCACGTCGCAGCCTCGTCGTAGTCTTGCTCCAATCCGCGCCCTTCGCGGTACATGACGCCGAGGTTGCCTTGGCCGCGGGGGTCGCCTTGTTCAGCCGCAAGCCGGAACCAGGACGCCGCGACGGCATCGTCCTCCCGCACCCCACGGCCGGTCTCGTACAGGTAGCCGATGGCCGCCTGAGCGGGCCCGTAGCCCTGCTCGGCCGCAAGCCGGAACCACGTCACCGCGACGCCGTAGTCCTGCCCTACCCCGCGCCCGTCCTCGTAGCGCTCGCCGAGCTCGGTCTGGGCCTCGGCGTTACCCCGCTCCGCCAGCTGCCGGAGCCGGCCGGCATCCAGGTCGCCAACGTCCACATCGGCGGCGGCGGTGGTGGCCGGTGGCAGGGCGTCGACCTCGGCCACGACGGCCGGCAATGCCGCCGCGACCGTCAGCGCCTCTGCTGTCGGCGGCACGCTCAGGTAGTGCTCGCCCACCAACGACTGGTACTCGTGCGGGCGCTGCTGGCCGTTCGTCGACGCCAGCACCTGGGCGCGAACACGGCGGAACAGAAGGCCGATCTCCAGCGGCTGCTCGAGGTGCGCCAGCAGCGCCGCCGTGTATGGGCTGTTCCGGCCTCGGCCGTCCGCCGCCGTCGTCCCCGCCGCCGCCGCCGCATACGCCACCAGCGTCTCGTCGCCCAGCAGAGACTCGTTCAAGTCCCCGAAGCTGCCCCCGCTCACGCTCCGGCTGGCCAGGGTCCGCTGCATCGACCGCGCCAGCGGGTTGTTGCGGCAGGCGTCCAGGATCACCAGCCGCAGGGACGCGCCCAGCGTCGACGCCAGCATGTCGTCGACCGTCACCGTCTCGTAGCGGACGTCCAGGTCCCGCTCGAGACGCGCGTCCACGGGGACCAGGTAGTTGGCGCCGTCCATCTCGATGCCGTGGCCGGCGTAGAACACCAGCGCGATGTCTGCCCCCAGGCTGCGGCGCGTGAAGGCCCGGAGCGCCTCGGTCAGCTCCACGCGGTCGGCATCCAGCTCGGTGGTCACGTCGAAGCCGAGCCGCCGCAGGGCCGCGGACATGTCCACGGCGTCGTTCTCCGCGTTCGGGAGCGGGCCGATGTGAGCGTAGGTGCTGTTGCCGACGACGAGGGCCACCTGGCCGTCGGCGAGCACGACCGCCGGGGCCGTGAGCACGACAACCGCCGCGACGGCCACAACGAACGACCTGAGAGCTATCATGGCGTTCATCTCCGTCTCGGTCCGGGCGTCAGGCCGTGGCCGGCGTTGCCCCCGCGCACCGGACCGTCGCTTTCAACCATCTAGAGACGGATGGACGCTGGAAACCGAACGGTGTGGACGGAAAAAGTTGCACATCTTCCGCGATGGCGGTGCGGAGTGCGGTCGGCGTCCCCGCGCCGACCGCCGAGGCGGACAGCACAGACGGACACTACAGGCTGCGACGTGGAACTCGGTCGCAGGTCGTCGGGGTCGGGCGCGGCGGCGCCGTATCCCCCGCATTGGCCCCCGGCGCGGGCATCTGTCAACCCTGCCCCGGCCGGAAGCCGTCGGCCTGGACCAGATCTCTGGTGTCCGGCCCCTCGCGGGCCCAGACCGGCAGTCGGACACGCCCCTCGCCCGCGGCTACCGCGTAGGCGACGCCCTCCTCGCGCGGCTTTCGCCAAAACGGCAACTACGGGGCCATCTCAACCGCTTCGAGGTCCAGATCTCGGATCGCGGCGATGCCGGGGTCGCACGGCTACGGTGGTGAGAGCGCATCTCGCCAGCCCGTTCATGACGTGAAGCGGGGGTATACCTCGCCGGCGGCGATCACTCGCCGCCAAGGCTCGACGCGGTGGACCTGTGGCGGTATTTGGAGACCGACCCTCGCGGCGCCTGCTGCCGACGACAGAGGCCGGGGTTCAGGCTACCGCGCGGACGCCGTCAACGACTGCCCGCCCGAGGACCAAGGCCCAAACCGCACGACGGTGCACGGCGTGCTCGTCCGCAAGCCGTGCGGCTGGTCGAACCGACCCACGAGCCGGGAGTGCTGTCAAGCCGCCCGCTAGCCGCTAGCCCGCTAGCGGTATGGTCGGGTCGCCAGGAGCCCCGTCAGGATCAGCCCGCCACTGCCCGGGTACGACTGCGTGGCGATGTAGCTGTAGCCGTGCCGCGTCCTCACGAGGGGTGCATCGAGGATCAGCCACTCGTAGCCGGGGCGGACGAAGTCGTGCACCTTGAGCGCCGAGAATCCCCCGCTGCCGTCGTTCAGCCAGACGAGCGGCTGGTTCGGTCGCAGGTCTCCGGCCGTCGGGGTCATCACGAAGTCCGCCGCCCCGTCGCCGTTGAAGTCGAGGACATCCACCCAGAACGCCCATGGCGCCTGGGTCGCCACCCTCGCGTTGCCGCTCGATTGCTCGTGCGGCTGCAGCCGGCGGGCAGTCTCGTCGACGAACGTGCCGTCGCCCCGGTTCATCAACAGTTGGACGAACCAGCCGTCGTAGAAGGGGTTCATTTGGGTCCCGACGACGACCAGGTCGAGCCGGCCGTCGCCGTCCGCATCGAGCGTGGCGGCATCGAGACCGATGTGCCCGTGGGCGAACACCTCCGGCGACGGCAGGGGCGTCTTGTGCTGCTCGCGGAAGGCGCCAGCACGGTTCCAGAAGACGAACGAACCCGCGAGCCCGGGATACCCCTCTCCGACCGCGATCAGTTCCGGCAGCCCGTCGCCGTCGAGGTCCGTCAGCACCGTCCCCGTGATGGCGACGCCCCTGCGATCGTAGTTCAGGGTCTCGTCAGGGCCGACCGGCAGGTTCGACCGGTCGAGCGAGAACGTCTCGTCGCCGTGGTTCAGAAGCACGTAGGGCAGAACGAGGTGTTCTCCCCAGATGTTGCCGACGAGGATGTCGGGCGTCCCCAGGCCCCGGATGTCGCCGATCGCCGCCGAGTGCGAGAAGTCGGAGAGCCGCGGCAGCTCGCTTGTCGCGTCGCGCCAGCCGCCCCCGGGGCGCGACAGGTACAGGCGGTTCTGCTCCCCGGGGAACGGGTCGGTGTCCCAGCCGTGCCCGGCGATGAACATGTCCGGCAGCCCGTCGCCGTTCAGGTCGCCGAAGGGCGCCTTCCTCGGGCCGACGGTGTTCAGCGTGTCGACCGGGAACAGCTCGGCCGGCGCCCGCCTGAACCCGCCGTCGCCGTCGCCCAGGAAGACCCGTCCGGGTTGCGGGCGGTAGTTCGTCGCCGTGACGTCGCTCGTTGGATAGGTGTAGCCCAAGAGGACGAGGTCCTCGTTCCCGTCGCCGTCGAGATCCGTCGACGCGGAGTTGTGACCATGAGGCCGGTAGCTCGGGTCGATGACCTCGATCGGGAGCATCGTGTAGTACGGCTCCAGCGACGGGGCGGGGTTCTCAAGGACTTCGACCGCCTCGCGCAGCTCCATGACGTGGGCGGCTCTGACGGGGGTGTGGCCTGTCAGGGTGCGATCCGTGTAGGCCGGCTGCAGCTGCCCCCTCGCGTCGTACACGCCACGGAGCGCGGCGCGCAGTTCCGCGAGGTGGGCCCGCGTGATCATGGTTGCCCCGGGTGTCAGAACCGGGTCCGTCCACCGTACGGGCGCCAGTCCCTCACGGGCTCGAAGTCCCGCGACCCGCGCACGCAGCTCGTCGAAATGGACCGCCTTGATCGACGTCACGCCGGGACGGATGGGATGGTCGGTCCATCCCGCCGCCTGCAGTGCGACCGCCGGCGGCTGCGAGGCGCGGCTCAGGATCTGAGCCGCAACGTCGTCGGCCGAGACGATGGCAACAGCTACGAACGCGGTAGCAGCCCCACGCATTGGTCCTCCTTTCTGACGTCGTGTCTGGGGAATGATCGCGACTACCCGCCGTCAATCACGGTTCCCAGGCCCTCCAAGGGCCGCCACGGAGTTCGCTCCAGCCCGGCGACGACCGCCCCGCCGCCCGATAGGCGGCCACCACGGGTCACCGTGCAAGCGTCTGCACCGAGCAGTTGTTCAAGACGGATGAGCACCGGAAACCGAACGGTCTTGGCAGGGAGAGTTGAGTTGCGCGTCCGTTCTCGAAGGGCTCCTTGGCGAGCCGCTGCGCTTCCAGACATGATTGACGTGTCATGCGGTCGGCATGCGTCTCACCGTCGCGGCAGGATCCGAGCGGGCCCCGTCCTGACGGCGTCCTCGCCGTTCGGGGTCCACTTGCCCTTCGGTTCGGTCACCAGCGACACATCCGCTCCACCGCTCTGGCGTGTGAACGCGCGCAGCGCCTCGGTCAGCTCCACGCGGTCGGCGTCGAGCTCGGGTGGTCACCTCGAAGACGTCGTCACTGGTGTCGAGCGGGGGTGCCGGTCGGGGACGTCTAGCCGGGGAACATCGGGTTCACGGCCGGCGGGTCGCCAAAGCTGCTGAACTTCGGCTTGGCGCACAGGTGACAGTGACGGCGACCGACGTCAGGGGCTCGAACACGCCGACGGCCCAATCGTTCGCGGTGACGGTGCTGCTGCGGCCGTTTACCGACTATCCCATCGTGCCCGGCGAGACGCGGGTCAGGGCGGTCCACTTCACCGAGCTGCGGACGCGCATCGACGCCCTGCGGGCGGAGGCGGGGCTGGGACGGTTCACGTGGACGGACCCGGTCCTGCGGGTGGGGGTGACGCAAGTCAGGCTCGTGCACCTGATGGAGCTGCGGTCGGCGGTTGCTGCGGCGTACCGAGCGGCGGGGCGGTCGACACCGCCGTGGACGGATGTGGAGCCGGTGGCGGGAACAACCCCGATCCGGGCGGCGCACCTGATGGAGCTGCGCGCCGCGGTGGTGGCGTTGGAATAGGGGGTCTGGGCTCGACGACGGCCGGCCTGCGACGGACCGCAGAAATCGATGCGGCCGCTGCTCCGGAACCAGCACACTCCGCCTGCCAACTTTCGACGAGATGCCAGCCGAGGGGCCGCCGGGGCGAGCCGACCGCGCTTGAGGATGCACCACGGTGGAGGACATTGGCGAGATCTTCGTGCGGCTGGTGAACGTGGACCTGGGGTTCGCCCCCGGGAACGTCGCGACCCTCCAGGCGTTCTACTATGCCGACGACGGCACCGGCGTCGAGGCCACCCCGAACTTCTACAGCGACACCCTCGTACGGTCCGTGCCCCGAGAGGCAGCCGGCGGGCTGGTTCCGAAGCCCTGGGGGCGTTACGTGAGTCCGCCATCGCCGTAGCCGGCGCGTGGGCAAGATCCGACTGACTCGTCGTCAGCGAGATCCTCCCGCTGGACCCCCGCTTGTAGCCGTCCGGGGGGGGCGAAAGCACGTTGTAACCCCCGTGCTGGTAGTGCTGGTACGGCTGTGCACAGCCGTTGATGGTCTCCCCAGGCCCACGGCAGCAGCAGCGTCGCGGCGATCCACCACGGCGAGGGCGATGAGGGCCTGCGAGGCGCGGCGCCCGAAGACGCCGCCGAGAGTGTCGGCGCCGCCGGCCGACGGCGCCTCTCCCGCCGGCT
The DNA here is from genome assembly GCA_022820675.1 of Vicinamibacteria bacterium. Classification (GTDB taxonomy): domain Bacteria; phylum Acidobacteriota; class Vicinamibacteria; order Vicinamibacterales; family UBA8438; genus JAJEEA01. The sequence goes on from JAJEFC010000015.1 coordinate 52,774, forward strand.
GGCTGCCGGTGACGGCCGGGGCGAGGGCGCGGAGGTTGGCGAGGGCGCGGAGGTTGGCGGGTGTGGCCAGCTCTTCGCGCCGCTCCCACGTCAGCGGGGTTGTGTATCCGCCATGACGTTGCTCAGCCGCACCAGCGCGCGCCGGAGCGCCATGCGCGCCGCGTCCGGTGACGACAGTCGCTCGAGCAGGGCCAGCTGCCGGAAGCTGTAGCCGCACTCGATGCGGCCGACGACCAGCCGCCGGTGGCGCGGCGTCAACTGCTTCAGGCCTTCCAGGTAGCGCTCCCACGTCTCGTCGTCGAGAACCTGCCGAAGCTGCGGCCCCGCCTCGTCGGACAGCAGGAGCGGCTGGCTCGGCTCGATCACGCTCTGACGGAGAATCGCCCGCCGCAGGTGGTCGCCTATCCGGTTCTGGACGGCCCGCCGCAGGTAGATGCGCATCGCCGTGCTGTGCGCCGACCGGAAGCTCGACACCCGCGCGAGCGTGCGGTGCAGGGCGTCCTGGACCAGATCGCTGGTGTCCACCCCGTCGCGGGCCCAGACTGGCAGCCGGCCCCGCGCCCAGCGCCGGAGCCACGACGCGTGACGCGTGAGCAGCGCGCCGAGGGCGGATCGACTGCCCCGCCGGACGCGAGCCAGCAGGCGCTGCTCGGAATCTGAACCGTCAGGGTTGCGTCCCCGGTTGTCAGGACCGCTGGGTCCGCTCGCCTGCGGCGACACCGAGACGTTTGCCGGTCGCACCACCACCCCTATCATGCTGGAAGCGCGGCGGCCCGCCAAGGGTTTGCCTGAAGACGACCGCGCGCAGCTCAACTTTTTTTCCTGCCGAACCGTTCGGTCTCCGGTGCTCATCCGTCTTCAGTAGTTGCACGGGCGGGCGCTTGCCCCAGCCGGGCCGGTTGCCGCTGGGGCGGCACCCCGAACGCAACTCCTCCCGGAGCTGACGCGGGGCTTTGGCGCTGGAGGCCGGCGGCGGTCGGCGGTGGACTTCCGGGACCTTCCAAAGGCTCTGGTCCGCTCCGGTGGATGCGACGTGACGCGTGCGGGTGTGGCTCGGGCAGCGCCCAAGCCACGAAGTTGACGGCAGGTGCGCGGTGTGCGGGGCGCATCGACGGATCCAGATCGACCTGGTGAACTGGCCTGGGCTGACGACCTCGGGCATCGACATGCATTTCGCGGCCCGGACCGACGCCGGACCGCGACGGCTTGCGGCCAGCCTGGGACTCGACCTACACGGTCGGCTACGACACGAGGGAGCTGTTGCTGGAGGGCACGAGCTTCACCCTCCACCCGGGAAAGAGCGCCGCCGGAGGCTGAGCCGGGGGGGCCGAATCCGCTGGCGCGGCGGACATGTCCTACGCAACCGAGACACGGTCGTCCGGTCGTCCTGGGTGGGCGACCGTCACTCGCGGCGTCGAGGAACAGCGCCCCGAGGCTCGCGACCCCGGGTCCCTCGGGGGGCCGTCCGTGAGTCCAACCACGACGTGGCTCGGTGCCCGGCTCGCCGAGGTTGAGGAGCGGGAATGAGTACGCACATCGTCGGCATCGAAGAGGGGCCTGCGCAAGGACATCGTCGTCGGCGTCGCGGAACAGATGCGCACGCACTTCAATGTCGTGACCAAGCGCTGAAACCGGTCGTCGTCGATCAGGTGGCGTTGGACTGGGAAGACTGGAAGGCTCCGGCCGGCGCCGACCGGAGCGCGGTACGGTGGAAGCTGCTCGTCAGCGGTGAGCGCTGCCCGAGCGCGGGGCTCGTCACCGGGGTGGGCGAGGTCGCCCCGGGCGGGGTGCTGCCGCGGCACTACCATGAGCCCGAGGAGACGTACTACGTGGTCAGCGGCCGGGGCCACGTCGAGATCGACGGCGTTCGCATGGACGTCGGTCCGGGAACGGCGGTCTTCATTCCCCCAAACGCCAGGCACGCCCTGTATTGCACCGGCGCCGTGCCGCTGGTTTTCGTCTTCACGTTCGCACGCGATCGCCTCGCGGACGTGGCCTACTACTTCAACGAGTAACGGCGCGTCGTAGGCGGGACGGGCGTGGGGAACATATCGCCAAGTGCCGCGAGTCCACCACCCATCGTGTTTCGAGGATAGGTGGACGCCTTCCGATTCCACGCGCAGCGGGCAGGCCAGGATGTCCTGGATGGAGATGAAAGAAGGGTGGTTCGTGTCCATGTATGCAATCGTCGCCGTGGCCGCCGCGCTCGGCGTGACCATCTCGGCGCAGGACGTGCCGAGGACGCCTTGGGGCGATCCCGACCTGCAGGGAATCTGGGTCAGCTCGACCCTCACGCCGCTCGAACGCCCGTCCGAGTACCGGGGACGGGAGTTCCTGACGGAAGAGGAGGTCGCGGCGCTCGAGACCGCGGCGCTCGCCGAGGAGGAACGCCGGCTGAATCGGCCGGCGGAGCGGGCGCCCACGGGGGGAGATGTCGATTACCGGCCCGACGGCAGCCTGGGCGCCGACGCCTTCTGGTTCGACGAGGGCACCGCCTGGGTGCCGAGCGGGCGCACGTCGCTGATCGTCGAGCCGCCGGACGGGCGAATCCCCTACACGCCGACGGCGCGCGACGGTGAACGGCCGTACGGGACGGGCCCCTGGGACTCGCACATGGACCTCGACACGGGCGAGCGGTGCATCAGTGACGGGTTGTCGCAGATCTGGTTCGGCGACAACCCGAACCACCAGATCTTCCAGACGCCGACCGACGTAGTGATCGTGCACGAGATGTACCGGCAGCGTCGGATCATCCCCATCGACGGTCGCCCTCGGACCGGCATCGCGCAGTGGAACGGCGAGGCGAGCGGCCGGTGGGAAGGGAACACGCTGGTGGTCGAGAGCCGCCACTTTCCCGATCGGCCGGCCGACCGGTTCCGCCACGTCTGGCGCGCGCCTGCCGCGACTCTCCACGTGGTCGAACGGTTCACGCGGGTCGACGCCCAGAGGATCGACTACGAGGTGACGATCGCCGATCCGACCCGCTTCACCCGGCCGTGGACCGTCCGCTTCCCGCTGTCCGCGGACGCGGCGTCGCAGGGGGTGACGTCGGGGCCCCTCTTTGAGTTCGCCTGCCACGAGGGGAACTACGCGCTCCCGAACGTGCTGCGCGGTGCTCGCGCACAGGATGCGACGAGGGCGGCTGTTCGTTCCGACAGGCCGTGAGTGGTAGCTCGCTACCTGGGTAACTCGGGAACGATCTTGGGGTCGGATATGCCGTATTCCGTTGACCAGGGACCCCGTCAGGGTGATCGAAGCACGGTCGCCTCGACGCGGTGAGCGCGAGATGGCCAGCTCGAAGAAGCCGGCAGAAGGGGCTGGTCAGGCACATCTGCTCCGGGGTTCGGCAGTCCGGCGTGAGGAGTGCCGGAATGGCGACGAGCGCGGGCGCGGGCGGTGGCGACGTTGAGGCGGTGCAGGCTGTAGAGGAACTCCATGCCGCAACGGCGCTTCTTCGGGCGGTCGAGGTGGAAGGTCGGGGTGTCGGGGGCCTACTTGTCCCGGAACTTGTCGACCGTGCCAGGCCGTCCAGGGTGCCGGCCATCTCCTCGCGCGCCCACAGCCCACGCGGTGCCGACGGCGAGGTTCGCGTCGCCGTCAGCGAGCGCCTCGGCCCCACCTCCGCGTTGGAGGATCATCCGGGCTCCCGTGTGTAGGTCTTTGCCCGGCGGCCCCAGCACCGGGAGGGAGCGATGCCGTCGAGCGGTTGCTGGCCTCGGGTGATGTTGCGGCCATCAGCCGACTGTCGGAGGTGGAGGTCGCATCGGCGCTCGCTCGCCGGACGCGCATCGGTGATGTCACGCCCGAAGAGCGCGACGTGGCGCTTGCGACGCTGGAGCGGGATCTGGCCTCGTTCGTGGTCGTGGAGTTGGTGGCGGACGTCGCATCGCGCGCGCGTACGCTGCTCAACGCGTACTCCCTGCGTGCATCCGATGCCATCCAGCTCGCGAGCTGCCATCTCTTGCGGGAGAGGTTGGACCACAACGTGCCGTTCGTGGCGTTCGACGAGCGGCTGGTCGTGGTCGCCCGCGAGTCGGGCGCCACAGTCCTGGGTGCTGCGGGCCACGGCTTGAAACGCCGATAGCTCGTCCCTCGGGCGTCCGGGTGGACTCGGGGCGCGCGGGCGGGGCGCGGGTCTTGTTCCGGGCCGCGGCCGCCGGCGTGGACGTGGTCGGCGCTCCGCGGGACCTGGTGTCGGTCGACCAGATCGTGCAGGGACTGGGGGCGGAGACGTTGTCCGTCTCGGCGCGCAACCATCGACGGGATGCGCTGACGAACTTGGTGAAGGTTCTCTACAGGCGGCGCGCCGCGGCCGAGCTGGTGGACCTCGTCCGGTTCAAGCGTCTGGCTCCGCGGCCACGGTGGCTCGACCGCGCTCACATCGCGGACGTGCTGTCGCAGTTGACGCCGGGGTCCAAAACCGTAGTACGCTTAAGGCTGATGCACTGGACGGGCATGCGCCCGTCGCGACGGGGCTTCGCCGGACGGGCTCGGATGTGGCCGACATCCAGGATCTGTACGGGCACACGGATCCGCAGACGACGATGATCTACGCGCCACCGCAGTTGCCGAAGCCATCCGGCGTTTGGAGCGTGCCGATGTGGCGTCAAAACCCGCGAAGGAGGAGATTCGGCTGGCAGTACCGGCTGGCAGTACCGACCGAACACCCGTAAGTCGTTGATTCTAAAGCACGCGCCCTTAGCTCAGCTGGATAGAGCGTCTGGCTACGAACCAGGAGGCCGCAGGTTCGAATCCTGCAGGGCGCGCCACTTCCTCCCTTCACGACGCCGTCCCGATCCCGAGCGCGGCCGGCCGGGGGCCCGCGGCGGCTCCGTTCATGGCGCCGACGGGCATCGCCGCCGCCTTCCCTGGCGTCGCGCTCATGCCGAGTCCTGTCGTCTGCCTCATCGCGCGTCTTGTTCTCGGCATCCGCCGGACCCGCTGGGCCGTCGTCCGCCGATGCAGCGTATCCATCGTATCCTACGCAGCAGCAGGTCCCCCGGGGCCGAGGTCGGGCCAGGCGGTCGCGGCGACGGTTCGCTGCCGTCGGCGGGGCGGCTGTCCGGCCGGGCCGGGACGTGCGAGCCCGGCGCTCCGGAACGGGAGCCAGGGCTCCGTCCGGCATCGGCCGGTCGTTTGAACGCAACGCTCCCCGGCGATAGACTGCCTGCGACAGGATACGACGGCTGGAGGAGAACCGTGTCACTCAGACGGATGCGTTCGACCCTCGACTCGTTCATGCTCGCGCTGCTCGTGCTCGCACCGCTCGTGCTCGCGGCCCCCGCCCCGGCGCAGCCGGCCGGCGACCTCGAGTGGCCGACCTACGGCGGCGACCTCGCGAGCACCCGCTACTCGCCGGCCGACCAGATTACGGCCGACAACTTCGCCGATCTCGAGCTCGCGTGGACGCTGAGCACGGACAACTTCGGCCCCGAGCCCGAGTACAACCTGCAGTCGACCCCCCTCATGGTCGGCGGGGTGCTGTACACGACGGCGGGCACGCGGCGGGCCGTCGTCGCCGCCGACGCCGCGACGGGCGAGCTGCTGTGGACGCACCGCCTCGACGAGGGCGAGCGCGGCGCGGCGGCCCCTCGGCGGCTGTCCGGCCGCGGCCTGGCGTACCGCGACGACGGCGGGGCGGGCGAGATCTTCTACGTCACGCCGGGCTACCAGCTCATCGGCCTCGACGCCGCGACGGGCCGGCGGCTGCCGAGCTTCGGGACGGACGGCATCGTCGACCTGAAGCTGACCCTGGACCAGGACATCGACCCGGTGACGGGCGAGGTGGGGCTGCACGCCGCCCCGATCGTCGCCGGCGACACCATCGTGGTCGGGGCCGCCCACCTGCCGGGCGGCCGGCCGCGGTCGATGCAGAACGTCAAGGGCCACATCCGCGGCTTCGACGCCCGTACCGGCGAGCGCAAGTGGATCTTCCACACCGTGCCCGGGGCCGACGAGTTCGGCAACGACACCTGGCTCGGCGACTCGTGGCGTTACACGGGCAACACCGGCGTGTGGGGGCAGATGACCGTCGACGCCGAGCTCGGCATCGCCTACTTCGCCACCGAGATGCCCACCAACGACTACTACGGCGGGCACCGGCACGGCGACAACCTGTTCTCGGACAGCCTCGTGGCCGTCGACCTCGAGACCGGCGAGCGCCTCTGGCACTTCCAGTTCATCCACCACGACGTGTGGGACTGGGACCTGCCGTGCGCGCCCATCCTGGTCGACATCACCGTGGACGGGCGGGAGATCAAGGCCATCGCCCAGCCCAGCAAGCAGACGTGGCTCTACGTCTTCGACCGCGTCACCGGCGAGCCGGTGTGGCCCATCGAGGAGCGCCCCGTCGAGGCGTCGAACGTGCCGGGCGAGCTGCTGTCGCTCACCCAGCCGTTCCCGACCAGGCCCGCAGCCTACGACCGGCAGGGGGTGGGCATCGAAGACCTGATCGACTTCACGCCCGAGCTGCGGGCCGAGGCCGAGCGCATCGTCTCGAACTACCGCATGGGCCCCATCTTCACGCCGCCGACGGTCTCGGTGCCGGAGGGGCCGTGGGGCACCCTGATGCTGCCGTCGCAGGCGGGGGGCACGAACTGGCCGGGGGCCTCGTACGACCCCGAGACCGGCATCATGTACCTCTACAGCTACACGCAGGTCGTGTCGCTGGGGCTCGTCAACGACCCCGAGCAGTCGGACATGAACTTCATCCGGGGGCGGGCGCCGGAGATCTCGGCCGCCGAGGCGTCGCTGACCATCGAGGGCATTCCCATCATCAAGCCGCCGTGGGGCCGCATCACCGCCATCGACCTGAACGAGGGCGAGATCCTCTGGCAGGTGCCGCACGGCGAGACGCCCGACAACATCCGGAACCACCCCCGGCTGGAGGGGGTCGACATCCCGCGCACCGGGCGCGTCGGCCGCATCGGGACGCTGAACACGAAGACTCTCGTCATCGCCGGTGAGGGGGGCATCTTCACCACGCCGTCGGGCGAGCCCGGGGCGATGCTGCGCGCCTACGACAAGATGACCGGCGAGGAGGTCGGCGAGGTCTACATGCCGGCGCCCCAGTCGGGGTCGCCGATGACCTACGTGCTCGACGGCGTGCAGTACATCGTGGTCGCCACCAGCGGCAGCGGCCAGCCCGGGCGGCTGCTGGCGTACCGGCTGCCGCTGGAGTAGACCTGCACCAACGAACGGGCAGACTGCTGCGGGGGTTGGTGGCGGCAAGCGAAGACGTAACGTGACGATCGGCGGACCGGTGTCCACCCCGCGGAAAGTGGGTGCGAACGCCTCGTGTTCAGCGGATCCGCGTGGCGGCAGGCGATGGAACAGCGGGGCGGCAGTTCCGGTCGGGCGGCCTGCGCCGTGAGCGTGAGCGGAGTCCGGCGGCGGCAGCAGTACCGCAAGGGCGATTACAGGGGCTTGGGCGGCACATCACGAAGGAGCGGCGCCATGACTCGCAACGGCACAGCCATCGACCGCCGGCGGTTTCTGCAGACGGGTGCGCTCGGCCTCGGGGCCGGCGCGCTCGGCCCGGGCCTGGCCGCGAGCCAGGGCGGCGGCATCGGGTCCGGGAGCGCGGTCGAGCCGGGCAGCGGCCGAGTCCGAATGTCCGGCGACGGCCTGGGGCTGACGCCGGCCGACCACGGTCGGATCCTCAGCCGGCTGGCCGACGAGGGGCGCATCGCCCGCGACAGCTACTCGAACGGCGGCGTCGTCGCCGAGCTCGAAGAGCGGTTCGCGGCCCTGCTCGGCAAGGAGCGCGCGGTGTTCATGCCCACCGGCACCCTCGCCAACCACCTCGCGGTGCGGGCCCTCGCGGGCGGCCGGGGCCGGGCCATCCTGCAGGCCGAGAGCCACCTCTACAACGACTCGGGCGACTGCGTGCAGACGCTGAGCGGCATCACCATCATGCCGCTGGCGCCGGGTCGGGCCACGTTCACCCTCGAGGAGGTCGAGGAGGTCATCGACCGCACCGCGAGCGGCCGGGTGTCGAGGCCGGTGTCGGTGATCTCCGTCGAGACGCCGGTGCGGCGGCGCTTCGGCGAGCGGTTCGACCAGGCCGAGCTCGACCGCATCACCGCGTTCGCGCGCGAGCGCGGCATCGGGCTGCACATGGACGGCGCCCGGCTCTTCCTGCAGAGCGCCTGCACCGGTGTCGACGTGGCCGAGTACGCGCGCCCGTTCGACACGGTCTACGTCTCGCTCTACAAGTACTTCAACTCGGCGTCCGGCGCGATCCTGGCCGGCCCGCGGGCCCTGCTCGACGACATGTACCACACCCGCCGCATGTTCGGGGCGGGGCTGCCCGGCGCGTGGCCGTTCGCGGCGGTGGCCCTGCACCACGTGCCGGGCTTCGTCGGCCGGTTTCGACGGGCGGTCGAGACCTCCGAGGCGTTCATCGAGCGCATCACCCGGCACGAGGCGTTCGCGGTGGAGCGGATGCCGGCCCCGACCAACCTCTTCCGGCTGCGCGTGTCCGCCGCCGACCCGGCCGGGTTCCGCGCGCGGCTGCGCGAGCACGGCGTCGATCTGGGAGGCGTCCGACCCGACGGCACCATCCTGGTCGGCGTCAACGAGACCTGGAACCGCGCGACCGCCGAGACCCTGGTAGATCACTTCACGTCTTCCCTGGACGCGTAGCCCCCGTTGGGGCAGCGCGCGGACGGGCGGGGGCGCCGCCGCGGACGATCGCGGGCCGGGGCCCCCGTACCGTTGAGGCGCGCCCTGAGCCCGCCAGCCGTCGCCCGCGGCTCCGTTGGCGCTCACCCGCACCGTTCCGCGGCGCGGCCCCAGTCCGTTCAGAAACTCTTAAGGGACTCTTAAGAAAGCACTTCCGTGCTTCTCGGGCATAGTGCATCCTCGCGCCGCGGCATCCATGCCGAATCGGCATGCGAGCGGGTCGCGCTGGAGGGACGCCGTGTTCGAGAAGGTTGGCGGATGGTGGAGCGTGAGAGTTCGCCGGCGTGCGCGCGCAATCGCGCCGGCATTCGTCGTTGCGTTGCTGTCGGCGGCGTCGCCGGGGCTCGCGCAGGCGCAGGGCGTCGTCACCGGCGTGGTGACCGACGACACCGGCGGCGTGCTGCCCGGCGCGGCGGTGGCGGTCGAGACCGCGGCCGGGGACCTGTTCGCGGTGAGCGACGAGACCGGCCGGTACACCGTCCGGGACGTGCCGTCGGGCCCCGCGACGCTGGTGGTGCGGCTGGTGAACTTCTCGACCGGCCGCGTCGACTTCACGGCGACGGCGGGCGAGCCGGTCACCGTCGACGTGCAGCTCGCGCTCGCCATTACCGCCGACGTCGTCGTCACCGGCAGCCGCACCTTCCGGAACATCGCCGACCTCGACGACCCGCGCGAGAACCTCGTGGGGGTCGCGAGCTCGGCGAGCGTCGGCGCCGTCACCGCCGCCCAGCTCGAGGCGCGGCCCATCATGCGGCCGGGCGAGGTCCTCGAGTCGGTGCCCGGGTTCATCGTCAGCCAGCACAGCGGCGAGGGCAAGGCCAACCAGTACTACCTGCGCGGCTTCAACCTCGACCACGGCTCCGACTTCGCGACCACCCTCGCCGGCGTGCCCCTGAACGAGTCGTCCGGCGCCCACGCCCACGGCTACACCGACGTCAACCAGCTCATCCCCGAGCTGGTCAGCGGCGTGCAGTACACCAAGGGCCCGTACTTCGCCGAGCACGGCGACGTCTCGGCCGCCGGCTCCGCGAACATCAGCTACGTGAACCGGCTCGACCGGCCGCTGTTCAGCCTCAGCGCCGGCGGGCAGGGGTGGGGGCGGGCCCTCGGCGCGGTGTCGCCGCAGGTGGCCGGCGGCGACCTCCTGATGGCCCTCGAGCTCGGCAGGAACGACGGCCCGTGGGAGCTCGAGGACAACATGCGGAAGGCGAACGGGGTGATCCGGTACAGCCGGGGCGACCTGCGGAACGCCTTCTCGCTGACCGCGATGGGCTACGACGGCGACTGGAACGCGACCGACCAGATTCCGCGGCGCGCGGTCGAGCAGGGGCTGATCACGCGGTTCGGCAACGTCGACCCCACCGACGCCGGCCGCGCCTTCCGCTACTCGCTGGCGTTCGACGGCCTGCGGTCCCGCGCGAACCAGTCGACGCGGGTGACCGCCTACGCGCTGCGCGGCGGGCTGAACCTGTTCCAGAACTTCACCTACTTCCTGGAGAACCCGGTGGACGGCGACCAGGTCGAGCAGGAAGGGCAGCGCTGGAGCTCGGGGGCCCGGGTGGTGCACCGGCGCCTGGGCCGGGTCCTGAACCGGCCCGCCGAATCGTCGGTGGGGGCGTCGGTGCGCAACGACGCGGTCAGCACCGTCGGCCTCTACAACACCATCGCGAGGCGCCGCACCAACACCATCCGCGACGATGCGGTCGGGCAGACCACGGTCGGCCTGTTCGCCCAGAGCGAGATCGAGTGGAACCCCGTGTTCCGGACCACGCTGGGGATGCGCGGCGACCTCTACCGCTACGAGGTCGTCGCGCAGAACCCCCTGAACTCAGGAAGCGGCGACACCGCGCTCGTGAGCCCCAAGCTCACCGCGGTGCTCGGGCCGTGGGCCGGCAGCGAGATCTACCTCAACTACGGCCGGGGCTTCCACAGCAACGACCCCCGGGCCGCGACCGTCCGCGTCGACCCCGCCAGCGGCGACCCCGTCGACCGCGAGGACCCCCTGGTGCCCGCCCGCGGCGGCGAGGTGGGCTTCCGCACCGTGGCCCTGTCGGGGCTGCAGTCCACGGTCGCCCTGTGGTACCTCTCGTTCGACTCCGAGCTCCTGTTCGTGGGCGACGCGGGCATCACCGAGGCGAGCCGGCCCAGCCGCCGGTGGGGCGTCGAGTGGACCAACTACGCCCGCTTCACGCCCTGGATGACCGGCGAGGTCGACCTGTCGTTCTCGCGGGCGCGGTTCTCCGACGTCGATCCGGCCGGCAGCTTCATTCCCGGCGCCCTCGACCGGGTCGTCGGCGGCGCCCTCACCGTCGAGCCCACCCGCCGCGTGTTCGGCAGCGTCCGGCTGCGCCACTTCGGCCCCCGCCCGCTGATCGAGGACGCCTCGGTCCGCTCCGAGGCCACCACCATCTGGAACGGCGAGGTCGGCTTCCGCGTGAACGAGCGCATGAACGTCACCCTCGAGGGCTTCAACCTGCTGAACAGCGACGTGTCCGACATCGACTACTTCTACCTGTCGCGGCTGCCTGGCGAGCCGCTCGAGGGTGTCGAGGACGTCCACTTCCACCCGTCGCTGCCGCGCACCGCCCGGGTCATGCTGAACCTGACGTTGTGACGGCGCGCGGGGAGACGGCCCTTCCTCTGAAACCTTTGCCGCGGCCGCGCCGTATACACCGGACAGGACCGGGGACGGCTGGCGGCATGGCTGACCGCGTACCTCGGGTGAACACGCGGGCGCATGCGGTCCATCGACCCCCGGTCGTGCGGCATGGCCCGGAACCTGGGAGGGAAACAGTGATCAAGGCAACGACGGTTCGTCGCGCGGCGCTCGCGGTGATGACGGCGTTCGTGGCGTCGGGCGCGGCCATCGGCCTCCACGCCGAGCAGTCGCAGCAGGTGCAGCCCTGGGTCCACCTCGACATGACGGGGCAGACCACCATGAGCCTCAACCTGCCGCTCGCGGCCATCGAGGCGGCCCTGGCGATGGCCCCGGAGGCCATCGTCGACGCCGACGGGCAGCTTCAGCTCGGTGGTGACCGCGAGATCCCGGTGACCGCGATCCGCGCCGCGTGGAGCCAGCTTCGCGAAGTCGGCGACGTCGAGATCGCCAACATCCAGGACGGCCGGCAGAGCGTCCGCGTCGCACGCGAGGGCGACACCATCGTGGTCGACGTCACCGGAACGGACGACGAGGACGCCGGGCAAGAGGGTGATACGGACGCGGCCGAGCACGAGGACCACGCGGCCGAGGAAGGCGCCGGGCACGACGGGGACCGGCGCGGTCGCGGCCGCGACTTCGTAGGCGAGGTGCAGGTCCGGGTGCCGGTGAGCGTGGTCGACGCGCTGCTGTCGGGCGCCGGGGAGACGTTGGACCTCCGCGGCGCCATTCAGGAGCTCAGCTCGCTACGGGGCGAGATGGTCCAGGTGAACCATCCGGAGGGCAGCATCCGGGTGTGGATCGACGAGAGCCCGACCCAGTAGCGGGCCGTCCGGTGGCGACCGCGGCGCCTCGCGGTCGCGGCACGGCCCAGCGGCCCGCGCCGGAGCTTCACGGGGGCGGATGCCCGACGGCGCAGGGCCATCGGAACGACGACATCCCGACCCCGCATCGGCCGCATAAGGCCGGCGCGGGGCGGGACAGGACGGGGCGGCCCGCGCAGACGGGCGCCCCGTTCGCATGTACGTCGCGGTCGTCGGGGTCCGGGGGGGCGTCGCTGCCGCTCTCCTGCCCGCCGGGCCCTGCCGGGCTCTCTCGGCGTCGCACCCCGGCCGGGAAGGGGAACCCAGCCTTCCGGGACAGCCCGCTGACGCCCTTGCCGGGTTCTTCGCGTCGCGGGTGTCGCCGCGGTGACGACGGAGCGCCGTGCGCATCCGTGACCCGAGGGCCGACGCGGTCAGGCCGGGTGCTTCGTCGGCTGCAGGCAGCGAACTCCACGACGGGTGAGTGTCGGAAGGAACATGGGCGAGCCCGTTGACGCCGTGCGGGAGGGTAGGGCAGTGGCCGGGGGCGCGTCGTCCGCCGACGAGCGGTGGATGCGCGAGGCGCTCGCCGAGGCGCGGCTTGCGGGGGGGCGGGGCGAGGTGCCGGTGGGCGCCGTCGTCGTGCTCGACGGCGCCGTCCTCGGGCGGGGCGGCAACCAGCCCGTTCTCGCCGCCGACCCCACGGCCCACGCCGAGATCGTCGCCCTGCGCGACGCCGCGCGCGCCGTCGGCAACTACCGGCTGACCGGCGCCGCGCTCTACGTGACGGTCGAGCCGTGCCTGATGTGCGCCGGCGCCCTGGTCCACGCCCGCATCGGCCGGCTCGTCTTCGGCGCCGCCGAGCCCAAGGCCGGCGCGGTCCGCTCGGCCATGCGGGTGCTCGACCACCCCGCGCTGAACCACCGGGTCGAGGTCTCCGGCGGCGTGCTCGAGCCGGAGTGCAACGCGCTGATTCGGGCGTTCTTCGCCGGGCGCCGGGCCGAGGAGAAGCGGAGGAAGGCTTGATCCGCGTCGGCGAAGGGGTAACATGGTACCCGCTTCGACGGAGATATCTGGGGGGTTCCGCATGCGTCACCTTCGCCGCGTTCGTTCCAGGTGGATGCGCGTCGGCCTCGGCGCCGGCCTTGCCGCGCTCGGGGTGGGGCTCGCCGTCGGCGCGCCGGCCCAGCCGCTGCAGCAGCAGCCGTCCCGGGCCGTCGGCGGGCAGCTCCCCGATGCGGGGACCTTCCGGACCGGCGTCACCCTGATTCGCACCGACGTCATCGTGCGCGACGCCGACGGCGTCTTCGTGCCCGACCTGACCCCGGCCGATTTCCGCGTCGCGGAAGACGGCGTCCCCCAGGAGGTCGCCTCGCTCGTGCTGGTGCATGGCGGCCGGGTCTTCAACCAGCTCTCGCCGGCGCCGGTGGTGCAGGAGGGCATCATCCTGCCCGGCACCGCGCCCGCGAACCAGATCGCGGGGCGCATCTTCATCTTCTTCGTCGATGCGATGCACCTCGAGCCGCAGAGCACGCCGCGGGTCCGGCACTTCATCAAGGACGTGGTCGACATCCTCGTGCACGACGGCGATCTCGTCGGGCTGATCTCGAACGACTCGGCGGGCACGGCGATCGACATCACCTACGATCGGGAGCTGGTGAAGGCCTCGGTCGACGGCATCATCGGCACCGGCCTGACCCCGCGCGAGCTGATCCACGACGTGCAGGACGGACGGGACGGGCCGGGGGAGCTGCGCTGGCGCGCCCATCGCGCCTTCCTGACCGTGAACACCCTCCTCGAGAACCTGGAAGCCGTCCAGGATCGGCGCAAGGTCCTGATCTACGTCAGCACCGGATACGACCTGAATCCGTTCGAGCTGCAGCGGCTCTACCGGACCAACCGGGCGGATCGATTCCTGCGCGACCGCCGGTCGGATCTCGCCGCCAACGACCCCGAGATGGCGGCGCAACTGGCTCCCTTCGATCGGATTCAGCGCCAGGGCACGGTGTTCTCGGACGCGGAGCTGGTCGGCGAAATGGAAGAGCTGGCCGCCGCCGCCAACCGGACCAACACGACGTTCTACACGCTGGACCCGCGCGGTCTCGTGTCGAGCCCCGACATCGACTACGACGTCCCGCTCGAAGCCTGGCGCGAGTACCAGTTGGCGGCGCGGTCCAGCCTGCGCACGCTGGCCGAGCTGACCGGCGGCATCTCCATCGTCAACACGAACAACTTCGAGGGGATGCTCCGTCAGATCGACGCCGAGACCAGCGACTACTACGTGCTCGGGTACTACACGAGCAACCCCGATCCGACCCATCGGCACCGCGCCCTCGACGTGACCGTGGCGCGCGACGGCGTGTCGGTGCAGTCGCGCACGTCCTATACGCTGAGCTGGACCGACAGCGCCGGCATGGCGGGGGGACGATGACCGTGCGGGCCGGGCTCGCCGTCCTGCTGGCGCTGTCCGGCATGACGACGGCGGCGCCCTCGACGGCGGCGGCCGCGCAGCGCCCCGCCGCCGTGCTCGCGGAGGTCGGCGCCGTGCTGCGTGAAGAGGTGGACCTGCGGCGCGTCGACTACCGCGTCGACGGGGCCGAGGTCACCCTGTCGGGCGAAGTGCCGACCTTGTGGGTGAAGACCCGGGCGATCGACCGCGTCCTCGAGATCGAGGGCGTCGACACCGTCGCGAGCGAGCTCGTGATTCCCGGCGGGGAGGACGACGACGAGATCGCCGGGGCCGTCGGCGCGGCGATTCGAAGCTACCGGTACAACACGATCTGGGACTACGTCGGAGGCTCGGTCGTCGACGGCGTCGTCACGCTCAATGGCAGCGTGACGCCGGAGCGGGACAAGCCGGGCGAGCTGTTCGCCCGCATCGCCCGCATCCCCGGCGTCCAGGACGTCGTCCTCGATCTCTTCGTGCAGTCGGCGTCCCGCCGCGATCGGGATCTGCGCCGGCTCATCGCGCAGCGGGTGCAGCGGCACCCCGTGTTCGCGCAGTACCTCCTGCTCGCCGACTCGCCGTTCCGCATTCTCGTCCACGAGGGAGAAGTGCTCCTCGTCGGCTCGGTGCGCAGCGACGTCGAGAGGCGGGTTCTCGAGCAGATCGCCCGCCAGGCGTTCGAGACCGAGCGGGTGATCAACCGGCTGCAGGTCGGCAGCCAGGGCTGAGCCCGCCAATCGTCGCTTTCGGGCCCGCTGGCGCCAACCACCCCTCCAGGGACTGCACTGTGGCGGGGGGCGACGGTTTCCGCTGCCACACCATGCCGAGCCAGCGATTCGCCACCGGCGATAACCGGTACCCGCCCGGGCGGTCTGTCCGGTCGCCGACGGCCTGGAACCGCTTGCAGGGGACTTGTCTACGGGAACACCTCCGGCGAAGAGCGCCCAGCGCGCACGAATCTCCTCGATGCCCGGTGCGTCGTCTCGCACGCAAGACACGTACCGCGGGTCTGCGAGCGGCGCGCCAACGAATCGGGAGGCCGATGTCGAATGCACCAACGCGCAGGCTGGATGGTCCGCGTCAGGACCGGTCGTCGGCAGGAACGTGGAGCCGCGTATCCGGAAGGGAGACAATCATGAGGAACATCGTCGCAACGGCCCTGCTGCTCTTCGCCGCCGGCGCCGCGCCGACGGCGGCGCAGCCGGCGTGGACCACGACGGAGCTGGGCGGCGGCAGCGCCCAGTTCCAGCTCACGAACGAGGACGGGGCGTCGCTCATCCTCGTGTGCGAGCTCCGGGGCGTCAATGGGGGGTTCGAGTTCCCCGAGCCCGTGGACGCAACGGAACGGGCCACCCTGCGCGCCGTTCCCGGCGAGCGGCAGAACGTGGCGGTCGTGCCCATCAACGATCGTCTGTTCCAACTGACCGGCGGCCGGGGCGTCGATACGTTCCTGCGGCTGCTGCGCACCACCGCGAATCTCCGGGTGAGCCTGAGCGGTGAGCGGGCGGCCTTCCAGGTGTTCGGCAGCGACTCGATCGTGTCGGAGTGTCTGCAGCGGCAGGAGCCGCCGCCGGAATAGGCGAGACCGATTCTCGGCTGGTGGAACTGCCCGCGCACGACGAAGAGAAGGGATCGAACGAGAAGGGCCGAGCGCTCGGCGCCCGGCCACCGCTTCGTGACCGATCCTCGGCTGGCGGAGCTGTCCGCGCACCACGAAGAGAAAGGGATCGAACGAGAAGGGCCGAGCGCTCGGCGCCCGGCCCTCGCTTCGTGGCGGGCGGCGCCCGCCGCCGGATTCGAGTATCCGGTCGGCTGGCGCCTCCGCCTGCAACGCCGTCGTCGATTGGGCCGGAAGCTCACGTCGCTCCCGGCCCGGCCTGCCCGAACGTCGACCCGCCTAGAAGCCGTAGCGGAGGCCGAAGTTCGCCTGACGCGGGAACCCGCCGCCGCGCAGCGACGTGTAGTTCAAGAAGGAACCGCTGTTCTGGTTCCCGTTGGCCGGATTCCAGTTCGTGCGGTTGGTCAGGTTGATGACGTCCAGGTAGATGTCGATCGTCTCGTCCGCGCGCGGGCGCACGCGATAGCCGAACCGCAGGTCGAGCTGGAGGTAGTCGGCCGAGCGCGCCGCGGCCTGGCACCCCACCGCGTTGATCAGCTCGCAGGCGCCCCGGGTCTGCTCCACCGTGATGGGGTTCGCACCGGTGCCGGTGTACATCCCGGGCGGCAGCGGATCCCAGAGCGAGCCGTTCTGGTTGATGTCGATGGTGCTGTTGTAGATCGTGAACGGCAGCTCGGTCATGTAGCGGAGGATGGCGGCGGCGGTGATGCCGCCCGGGAGCTCGGTGTTCCCGCTGAGGGTCAGGATGTGCCGCCGGTCGGTCTCCGCATCCTGCCAGTTCTCGGCCATGTTGAGCTCGCCGAGCACCTGGCTCTGGACGCCGTCGAGGCTCGGCCCGTTGGTGCCGTACTGCTCGAACGAGTTTCCGTGCGAGTGCCCCCACGCATACGACAGGCGGGCGCCCCAGCGGTCGGAGTACCGCTTCTCCACCGCGAGGTTCAGCGCGTCGTACGACGACCGTCCGACGCTCTCGATCGACAGCACCCGGTTGATGAACGTGCCCGCGAGCGGGAAGCCCGTGCGGGGATCCATGGCGCCTCCGGGATAGAACACCGTGTCCGTCCGGTCCTCGACCCGCTGCCCCCCGAAGGCGCCTCCCACGTCGTAGAAGGTCAGCGGGTCGGACTGGCTCATCCCGTCATGCCGAAACGGCGCGAGGTAGTTGATACGGTTGAGCAGGTCGCGGCCCCGCATCATGATGTAGTCGGCCGAAACCGACAGGGTCGGCATCAGCTCGCGCTCGTAGCCCACCGTGAACTGGTGGAACCAGGGCTGGTTCCGCCGCTCGTTGTCGAGGTAGACGCGAGCCTGGTTCAACTGCTCGGCCCCCGAGAAATTGGCGGCGACCCAGTCGTGGTTGACGAGCACGCACCCGTTGGTGGGGTTGCCGGTGGCCGGAGGGCACTGGGAGAACAGCGGGTCGCCCGGCCTCACGATGATGGTCGCGGCGATGAGCTCCGGATCGGTCGCGGGCAGCCCGAGCCGCGGGTTGGGGTCGCGGTTGAAGTTCCGCGGGAAGGTGACGTCGAACGACGTCTGGACGGCCGGGTCCTGCAGGACGTTGTCGAGCCCGCTCAGGAGCGTCCGGTCGTAGAAGCGGCCATAGCCCACTCGCATGACCGACCGGCCGTCGCCCTCCACGTCGTAGGCGACCGACAGCCGGGGCGAGAAGTTGTCCCAGTCGCGCGGATCCTCGCCCGGCGGCATCAGCGGATTGCTGTTCAGCCTCCCGTGCAGCCGCTCGGCGTCGTATCGGATGCCGAGCCCGAGGGTCCATCGCTCGTTGAGCGTCCACTTGTCCTGGAAGAACAGCTCCAGGCTGTCGCCGGGGTAGTCGAAGAACCGCCCGTTCGGGTCGCCGACCCGAACCCGCAGCCGGTCGGGGTAGGTGAAGAGGTTGTCGACGTCGAAGGGAAGGGTCTCGCTCGCCATCCAGAACTCCCCGCCGAGGTGATTCTCGCTGAAGTCCCTGATTTCGTTCACGTTCCAGCTTCCGCCGAACTTGACGTCGTGGTCGCCCATCTTGTCGGGGATGAACCACGACGTCGTGTTGGTGAACTGCCACTGGAAGTCGTCGCGGCCGCCCGAGGTGGTGTCGATGTTGTCCTGGTAGCTGCTGGTGTAGTACCCCGGCGGCAGGTCGCGCATCACGCCGGTCCGGAGCGACGGTCCGCCCGCGGCGACCCACTGCGAGGCCCCGCCCGCGAACCGCTCCTCGCTCCGCATGCCCCGGAACGTGTTGACCACGTTGTTGCCGAGGACGCTGGTGGCGCTCCCCACGACCATCCATTCGTCGTCGTCGTTCTCCGAGGTCGCGTTGATCGTCCGCAGGGTCGACGCGAAGACGTCGAGCTCAGGGCTCAGCTCGCGCAGGTGGCGCACCGCGAACGAGTGGTTGGCGCTAAGCTGCTGGTCATACCGGATCAGGTAGTTCCAGGCCTGCCAGTCCTCGTTCGACGTGCGGTTCAGGTCGGGCCGGCTGTTGAAGATGCGCGTCCGGCCCGGCTTGGTGAGGCGCCGCTCGAGGCTGGTGAAGAAGTGGGCCCGGTCGCGGATGACGGGGCCGCCCAGCACGCCGCCGAACTCGTACTTGCTGTTCTCGGGCTTGTCGTTGCCCGCCTGCTGGGTGAGGTAGTCCGTCGCGGTCATCGCCGTCGACGTGTTGTAGCTGAAGGCGGCGCCGCTGACCTGGTTGGTGCCGCGCTTCGTCACCGCGTTGATGATGGCGCCGCTCGCCCGACCGAACTCGGCGTCGAACTGGTTGGTGATGACCTGGAACTCGGAGACCGACTCGATCGCCACCTTCACCTGACTGCCGCCCGCGCCCGCACTGGTGGAGTCGGCGTTGTTCGCGCCGTCGGTGTTCAGCGTGCTCGCGGCCCCGGTCTGCCCGTTGGCGATGATCGAGTCGTTGCCCTGCGACGCCGACGGATTGAACTGAAGGCCCGGCAGGGTCGCGATCGCGGCGAACGCGGACCGGTTCACCAGGGGCAGCTCCACCAGCTCGTCGGCCTGGACCGTGCCCCCCACCTCGGCGGAGGTCAGGTCGACCAGGGGCGTCTGGCCGGAGACGGTGATGGTCTCCTCGATGCCGCCGACGGTCAGGACGATGTTGAGGTCGGTGGTCTGGCCGACGGTCAGCACGTAATCGGTCCGCTCGCTGGTCGAGAAGCCCGGCAGCGACGCGGTGACCGTGAACGTGCCGGGCAAGAGCTGCGCCGCGAAGTAGGTGCCGTCGCTCGAGCTGATGACTTCGCGGAACGTGCCGTCGTCCTGGTTCGTGATGAGAACGGTGACGCCCGGAAGGACACCGCCCTGTTCATCCGTTACGCGACCCCGAAGCTCCGTTCGACCTACCTGAGCGAGGGCGAACGTGGCCGTCGCACCGAGCAGCAGTGCGACGGTGACCAGCAACGCTGTCAGTCTCCGCATCTTGCCTCCTTCAGAGGGGGATCCACGACGAACGGAAATACGCTCTGCAGTGGCAGCCGACCCGGAAGACGGACCGGCCGTCTCCCGTCGCGTCGGCGCCAGCGTCTCGAGTCGGCGGATCTGACCTCCCTTCTCGTGTATCGAGATCCTCAGATCAGGACGAGTCCCATCCTGGCGCACGGGGCACGCGCGAGGCGGCGAGGGCCGAGCTCCTGCGCCGGTCGCTCTCTGGTCGATATGTGTCGAGCAATACTCATGCCATGCGACTCGGCGAGCATCGAGCCGCGGAACCCCGGTCGAGAGACCCGCCGCGCCCGACGCGCGCGGGGCCGCGCCCAACCGGTTGGTTTCGCGATCCCATGCATTGGACGTCTCCTCTTTGGTCGACGTTCCGCGGTTCGCAGGCGCAGCCCGGCGGTCACGCCGCGCCCCTCGTTGCGCGGCGGGTCCGCCACGAAGCCGGAATCTGCCCCGCGGGGCAGATTCCCCGCGCTCGCCGCAGGCCGTCGCAACCGCGGCCCGCGGCCCTGCCAGCCCGTGGCGCCCGATACGCGCCCTCCTCACGCCTTGTCAGGCGCCGCGGCCGTTCGCCGGCGCCCTCCGGGCGCGCTGCAACGCGGGGCTTTCACCACGGGCTGCTACGGCTGGATCGACGACAGGATGCCGGTGGCCGTCGACGCGAAGCGGCCGTTCGGCTCGCGCTCCAGGTAGATCTGGAACTCGGCCGCCGCCTCGGCCATCCGGCCCGCGTTGAGGTTCGCCATGCCGAGCCAGTAGTGGGCCTCGCCGTGCTCGGGGTCGAGCTCGAGGGTGCGCTCGAACTGCTGGCGGGCCTCGTCGAGGCGTCCGGCGTTCCAGAAGATGAGCCCCTGGTCGAACACCGCGGTGGCGTTGTCGCCGGCCCCCGCGCCCCCGCCCGAGAGCCGGGCCGCCGCCGCGCTGGCCTCCGCCGCCTCGTCGAAGCGGCGCTGCGCGTTGTAGAGCTCGGCCAGGCCCTCGTAGGTCGCGGCGTTGTCCGGCTCGAGCCCCAGCGCCGCCTGGAAGGCCGCCTCCGCCTCGTCGTGGGCGCCCAGCCGGCCCTGCACGATGCCGAGGTTGCGCTGGCACTCGGCGCAGTCGGGCGTGGCTTGCAGCGCGGCCTGGAACAGCGTGACCGCTCCCGCGAGGTCGCCGCCGCGGACCGCGGCCAGCCCCTGGTCGAAGGCGTCGCTGGTGGCGGCGCGGGCGTCGAGGGCGGCGCGCTCCTCCTCGGAGAGGCTCTCGCGGTAGAGCTCTTCGACCGTACGCAGCATCAGGTTCCGCTCGACCTCCTGGCCGGCCAGGAGGTCGACGGACACCCGGTTGATGCCCACGCCGTCCTTGGACGCGGTGAGGAGGTAGGGGCCCCGCATGAGCCCCATCTGCAGGTACTCGCCCTCGTCGTTCGTCGTCATCTCGTAGCTGCGGGCCAGGCCGCCCTGGAACTCGAGGGTGATGGTGGCGCCCTCGACGATCCGGCCCGCGGGGTCGGTGATGACTCCGAAGACGCGGGCGCTGTTCTGCGCCGCCGCCGGCGCCGCCGCCGCGATGGCGAGCACGACCATCGATCGGCGTAGTGTGCTTGTCTCGAACATGGCTCTTCCCCCTTCGTTCCGAGCGGCTGCCGCGGACGACCGACGCCGGCCCGCCCCGTCGTGCGGGTGGTGCACGCGGCGCAACTTCAACCACGATTGAGCGACTGAACCTATCCTATCAGCGCGAAGCGGCGATTGCACCGATCCGCGAACGACCCGCGGCGGCGGGATCGAACGGATCGGCAAGGGCACGCGCGTGCCGCCCCCGGGCGCCGAGCACGCCGTGGCGGGCACGACCGGGGCGGTGTTCTGCCGAGCGAGGGAATCCAGGAATCTGGTCTCGAAGTCCAACGGATTGGCGCACTCGCCCGAGCTCACCGGCCCCTCCCGCCAGGAGCGCGACGCCGGCGCCGTGCGACACGGCCCGCGTCCCGCAACATGGCCGGGGCAACCGGTTTTGCCTCTCTGCCTTCGGTATTCCGGCCTCCGGCACGCCCTTCGCGGCCTGGCCGATCTGCCCGAGAGGCATCGGCGATCGCGATGAGGCGGGCGCCCTTGCCGAGAGCAGCGGCGTGGGGTAAGCTGGTGGTTCTCGCCGAAGACCACGACCGGGAGTGCTCCCGTCACCGCCTGGAACTCGCGGTGTCACTTCCGGTGTTCCCGGAGGAGGAGACAGCTCCAGACTACTCCACACGTCGCCGCCGTCCGTATCGTTGCGCAGCGCCACGTCGCTCCGTCGGAGACTCGTCCAGGCAGGAGGTGTAACGTGCGTAGGCTCGCAGGACTCGCGACGGTCGTCATCCTCGCCGGCTTGACGGCGACAGCGGCCATGGCCCAGCAGGGCACGGCCGAGCTACGAGGCAGCGTGACGGACGAGCAGGGCGGGGCCCTGCCCGGCGTCGCCATCCTCATCACCAATCAGGACAGCGGCACCTTCCGGGAAGCGCTCTCCGGGGGGGACGGCAGCTACTTCGCCAGCCAGATGCTGCCGGGCACCTTCACCATCACCGCCCAGCTCCCCGGGTTCCGCACCTTCGAGCGGACCGACTTCGCCATCGGGGTCGGCCGCACCCTCAACCTCGACATCGTGCTGACGATCGGCCAGCTCGAGGAGACCATCACCGTCTCGGGCGAGGCGCCGCTCGTCGACCTCACGTCGGCCGAGGTGGGCGGCACCATCACCACCGAGGACCTGACCGATCTGCCGCTGGGCAACCGCAGCTACTTCTCGGCGGTCGCGCTGCTGCCCGGGATCCAGTTCAATCCCTCGTCCAGCCTCGGCAACGACTCGATCATCGCCAACGGGCAGCACCCCAGCACCAACAACGTGCAGGTCGACGGCTCGGCGAACAACGACGACAACTCCGGCACCTCGGCGGGCGGGCAGACGCGCGTCGCCCTCGAGTCGGTGCAGGAGTTCCAGGTCATCACCAACCAGTTCGACGCCGAGTTCGGCCGGGCCAGCGGCGCGGTGGTCAACTCGATCACGAAGCGGGGGACCAACGAGTTCACCGGCGCGCTGTTCAACTACTACACGTCGTCGGGGATGACCGCGACCGACGTGCTGTCGCTCCAGCGGGGAATCGAGAAGCCCGAGGCCAGCAAGCGGGAGTTCGGCGGCGTCATCGGTGGGCCGATCCTCCAGGACCGGATGCACTTCTTCTTCAGCCTCGAGCGGCAGCTCGTCGCGCCGAGCCGGACGCGCGTCTTCCCGGACGAGCGCTCCGACCTGAACTACTCGACGACCGAGAGCTGGGAGGCCTGGAACTCGCTGATCCGTGCCGACCACCAGATCAACGCCAGCAACTCCTGGGCGTTCCGCTGGCTGAGGGAGCTGGCGCCGCAGTTCAGCCTGCTGGGCAACCGGGTCGGGACGCTCGCGACGCTGGAGGACGAGACCGACAACGACCAGACCTACGTCGGGAGCTGGACCAGCGTGCTCGGCAGCTCGCAGGTGAACACGGTCCGCCTGTCGGCGACGCGGGAGCAGTACTGGCGCGGCAACCCGTGCTGGCGGGCGCTGGGCGACTTCGAGACCCTCACCGCGCGCGGCAGCACGGCGCAGGCGAGCTGCCTGCCGCAGTACCGGTACCAGGACTTCCAGGACAACGCGTTGGGCAGCGCCAGAGGGAACCGCGACAACCACATGAGCCTCTCGAACACGTTCTCCTGGTTCCTGCCCGACAAGGCGGGCGACCACGACATCAAGATGGGGGGGACCTTCCACCGGACCAACATGCTGTGGCGCCAGCAGGGCGACATGAACGGCATATTCGAGTTCGGGTCCAACCGGGCGTTCCACCGGGACGACTTCTCCACCTACCCGGAGGCGCTCAGCGTCCGCGTGGGCGGCCAGCTCTACACCCCGACCGAGTACAACACCTTGGAGGCGTACGCCCAGGACAAGTGGCAGTTGAACAACCGCCTGACGCTCAATCTGGGCGTCCGCTACGACCTGGAGGTCTTCCCGCTCGAGAACCCCAACAACCCGTGGCGCGGCCAGTTCAACGGCGGGGCGGAGCGCAACTACCCGGTCGACTACAACAACGTCTCGCCGCGGACGTCGTTCGCGTTCGACGTGGAGGGCGACGGGCGCTCCGTCGTCCGGGGCGGTTACGGCATCTTCTACGACAAGACCCTCGGCCTCCAGGTCACCCGCACGTTGCGGCTCGCCGCGTACTCCGACTCGTACGTGGTGCGCTTTCCGGCGACCGGCGTCGATCCGGGTCCGGGGATGGGCATGCGGCCGGGCGGCGACCTCGGGAGGCTGATCGACACCTCGACCAGCGGCTGTCCGGCCGAACTGAACAGCGGCGGTTGCGTGACCATCAACCGCGACTACCTGAACCAGTTGCACCCGCCGGGTTCCCAGGCGGTGAACACCGGCCGGGTCTGGTTCGACCACCCGGACCGGAAGCAGGCCTACAGCCACCAGCTCACCGTCGGGTACGAGCGCGAGCTGACATCGGTCCTGTCGGCCTCGGTCGACTTCGTCAGCATGCACGGCCGCGACCGCCAGATGCTGATGGAGGCGCGCCCGCAGGTCCGTGCCGGCACGCTCCGCGCGGATCCGGTCACCCGGATGGACGCGCTGCTGCTCGTGCCGGGGCTGAACGACGTGCTGCTGCCGGGCGACAGCTACGAGGGAGGCCGCGTCAACTTCGTGCAGAGCCTCGGCACGAGCAAGTACAACGCGCTCAACTTCCAGGTGGAGAAGCGTTACAGCAACAACTGGCAGATGCGCGCGGTCTACTCCCTGAGCAAATCGGAGGGCGACTCGGCCTACTACCTCGACAACAACTGGGCGCAGGTCGGGAACGACCTGAACCTCGACCAGCTCTGGGGGCCGAGCCGGTACGATCGCCGTCACAACGTGACCCTCAGCGGCCGGACGGAGATCCCGGTGCTGGGCGGCATCACGCTGAGCGGCGCCCTGCGGTACATGAGCGGCGCGCCGTTCACGATCCACGACACCAGCTTCGACCCGAACATGAACGGGTGGGGCCCGGACCCGATCGCCGCCGGCATGTACCACGGCGAGACGGGCGCCAACCGCAACCCGATCTCGGTCGAGAACGTCGGCGGGATCAATGGCGCGTACGGGCCGGACCGCATGCAGTTCGACATCCGGCTCGGCCATCGGTCGCGCTGGAGCGACCGCCAGACGCTCGACATCTTCTTCGACGTCTTCAACATCACCAACCGCGGCAACTTCAACAACCCGACGGGAGACCGGCGGTCCAGCAACTTCCTGAACCTCACCTCCCTGTGGGCGGGCAGCGGCTTCCCGCGGCAGGCGCAGTTCGGCATCCGCTGGGGGTACTAGCCGCGCCGGACGGCAGCGTTCGGAGCGGACTCCTCCGCGATTCGGGCCGGGCGGCGGAAACGTCGTCCGGCCCGTCTCTCGTGCGGGCACGGCGCGCCCTCGACCGCCTTCATCCTTGACAGGAGGTGGCGGAGAGGCTCGGATTCGAACCCGCGGGCCGGTTGCCCGACGAAGCGCTCCGTTGCGTCGCTGTCTCCTACCCGCACGGGGGCGGCAAGACTCCACCGGTCTCCCGTTCAACCGTAGGTCTTCCGCAGCCAATCCGCGTTGCGGCGATATCCGGCAACCCGGATTTCGCAGAACCAGCCATTGGACTCTCGGGTTCCATCCGGACGAGCAGCTTTGCCGCGACTGCACTTCAACGCCTCCGAACACGGCTGAAAGCGGTCTTCCCGGGAGCGCCGATGCTGTGGGCACGCTCCTTGCAAGAATAGGTCCTTCGAACAGCAGGTTCCGCCAGGCTGGAACCACGTTCGCCCCTGCGGCTTCCGGGTTGCGCCGGTCAACCGGCGGCGGCGCGTGCCACGCTCGCTCGGTGCCCCGGACTCCTCGGTGCCCCGACTGCAGGAGGCAGCCTGGCCATAGGGACATTTGCCTGGGCATCCACCCGGCGTCGCCGTCCGGATTCACGCAGCGCCACGTCGCTCCGTCGGAGATTCGTCTTTGCAGGAGGTGAAACGTGCGTAGGCTCGCAGGACTCACGGCGGTCGTCATCCTCGTCGCGTTGGCGGCGACACCGGCCATCGCCCAGCAGGGCACGGCCGAGCTCCGAGGCAGCGTGCAGGACGAGCAGGGCGGGGCCCTGCCCGGCGTTGCCATCCTCATCACCAACCAGGACAGCGGCACGTTCCGGGAAGTGCTCTCCGGCGGCGACGGCAGCTTCTTCGCCAGCCAGATGCTGCCGGGCACGTTCACCATCACCGCCCAGCTTCCCGGGTTCCGCACCTTCGAGCGGACCGACTTCGCCATCGGGGTCGGCCGCACCCTCAACCTCGACATCGTGCTGACGATCGGCCAGCTCGAGGAGACCATCACCGTCTCGGGCGAGGCGCCGCTGGTCGACATCACGTCGGCCGAGGTGGGGGGCACCATCACCAGCGACGACCTGACCGAGCTGCCGCAGGGCAACCGCAGCTACTTCTCGGCCGTCGCGCTGCTGCCCGGCATCCAGTTCAATCCCTCGTCCAGCCTCGGCAACGACTCGATCATCGCCAACGGGCAGCACCCGGGCACCAACAACGTGGCGGTCGACGGCTCGGCCAACAACGACGACAACTCGGGCACCGCGGCGGGCGGGCAGACGCGCGTCGCCCTCGAGTCGGTGCAGGAATTCCAGGTCATCACCAACCAGTTCGACGCCGAGTTCGGCCGGGCCACCGGCGCCGTGGTCAACTCGATCACGAAGCGGGGGACCAACGACTTCACGGGCGCCCTGTTCAACTACTACACGTCCGAGGCGATGACCGCCCTCGACGTGCTGGCCCAGCAGCGGGGGCTGAGCAAGCCCGAGACCAGCAAGCGCGAGTTCGGGGGGGTCATCGGCGGGCCGATCCTGCGGGACCGAATGCACTTCTTCACCAGCATCGAGCGGCAGCTCGTGGCGCCGGGGCGCACCCTCGTCTTCCCGACCGAGCGCTCCGACCTGAACTACTCGACGGCCGAGAGCTGGGAGGCGTGGAACTCGCTGATCCGCGTCGACCAGCAGGTCAACGCCAACAACTCGTGGGCGTTCCGCTGGCTCCGGGAGCTGGCGCCCCAGTTCGACCTGCTCGGCACCCGCACCGGGACGCGGGCGGTGCTCGAGGACGAGACCGACAACGACCAGACCTACGTCGGGAGCTGGACCACCGTCATCGGCAACTCGAAGGTGAACACGGTCCGCCTGTCGGCGACGCGCGAGCAGTACTGGCGCGGCAACCCGTGCTGGCGGGCGCTGGGCGACTTCGACACCCTCACCGCGCAGGGCAGCGTGGCGCAGGCGAGCTGCCCGCCGATGTACCAGTACCAGGACTTCCAGGACAACCAGTTGACGAGCGGAAGCGGCAACCTCGACAACCACTGGAGCCTCTCGAACACGTTCTCGTGGTTCCTGCCCGACAGGGCCGGCGACCACGACTTCAAGATGGGGGCGACGTACCACCGCACCAACATGCTGTGGCGCAGCCAGAACAACCTGAACGGCCGGTTCGGGTTCGGCGGCAACCAGCCGTTCCACCGGGACGACTTCTCGACGTATCCCGAATGGGTGGACATTCGGGTCGGCGGCCAGCTCTACGTCCCCACCGAGTACAACACCCTGGAGGCCTACAGCCAGGACAAGTGGGGCGTGACCGACCGCCTGACCCTCAATCTGGGCGTACGGTACGACCTCGAGATCTTCCCCCTCGAGAACCCCGACAACCCGTGGCGGGGACAGTTCAACGGCGGGGCCGACGGCAACTATCCCATCGACTGGAACAACTGGTCGCCGCGCACCTCGTTCGCCTACGACGTCACCGGCGACGGCCGCTCGGTGGTCCGGGGCGGCTACGGCATCTTCTACGACAAGACCATCGGCTACCAGGTCACGCGGACGTCGCGGTTCGCGCCGTACTCCGACTCGTACGTGGTGCGCTTCCCGGCTGCCGGCGTCGACCCCGGCCCCGGCATGGGCATGCGGCCGACCGGAGACCTCGGCGGGCTGATCGACACGTCGACCACCGGCTGCCCGGCCGAGGTGGGCGGCGGCGGGTGCCTGGCCATCAACCGCGCCTATCTGGACCAGCTCTTCCCGCCGGGGACCCGGGCCGTGAACACCGGCTGGGTCTTCTTCGACCACCCCGACCGGAAGCAGTCGTACACGCATCAGCTCACCGTCGGGTACGAGCGCGAGCTGACGCCGATCCTGTCGGCGTCGATCGACTTCGTCAGCATGCACGGCCGCGACCGCCAGATGCTGATGGAAGGCCGCCCGCAGGTCCGCGACGGCATGCTCCGCGCCGATCCGGTGACCCGTATGGACGCCCTCGGGCTGGTGCCCGGGCTGAACGACGTGCTGATGCCGGGCGAGGGCTACGGCGGCGGCCGGGTGTCGTTCGTCCAGAGCCTCGGCACGAGCCGGTACGACGCGCTCAACTTCCAGATCGAGAAGCGCTACAGCGACAACTGGCAGATGCGCGCCTCCTACTCCCTGGGCAAGTCGGAGGGCAACTCCATCTACTACCTCGACGCCAACTGGGCGCAGGTGGGGAACGACGTGAACATCGACCAGCTCTGGGGTCCGAGCCCGTACGACCGTCGTCACAACCTGACCCTCAGCGGCCGGACCGAGATTCCGGTGTTCGGCGGCATCACGCTGAGCGGCGTCATGCGCTACATGAGCGGTGCGCCGTTCACGATTCACGACACCAACTTCGACCCGAACATGAACGGGTGGGGCCCGGACCCGATCGCCGCCGGCACCTACAGCGGCGTAGCGGGAGAGGGCCGCAACCCCATCACGGTCGAGAATGCCGGCGGCATCCGGGGCGCGTACGGGCCCGACTTCATGCAGTTCGACATCCGGCTCGGCCACCGCACGCGCTGGAGCGACCGGCAGACGCTCGACATCTTCTTCGACGTCTTCAACGTCACGAACCACGGCAACTTCAACAACCCGTCGGGGGACATGCGGTCGAGCAACTTCCTGAACCTGACGTCGCTGCGGGCCGGCAGCGGCTTCCCGCGGCAGGCGCAGTTCGGCATCCGCTGGGGGTACTAGCGGCAGCGGCCGGCGTCGCAAGGCCTTTCCGTGATTCGGGCCGGGCGGCCGAGGCGCCGTCCGGCCCGCCCGCGATTCCGGGGCCGGGCGGCCGAGGCGCCGTCCGGCCCGACTCTGTGTAGTCATCGAACCGGGGACCGTGGCGGGGCGGGCGGGGGGGCTCGCGCCCGCCAGCGGTACCGCTCGGTGTCTCCGTGACGGTCCGCCCCGCGTCGGTCAGCGGCGCCGCTCGGCGTCCGTGACCCGTCCCGCTGCCCGCTTTCGTCAGCGGTGCCGGGCGGGGCGCTCGCGGCCACCGCCTTTCCTGGCCCGCCCGCGGGGGGCGGGCAGCCGACGCTGGCGAGGGCGCCGAGCCGTCGGCCGTCTCGATGACACGGCGCCGCCGGAGGAGACACCATGCCGAGAGCCGCAGCCATGTTGCTCGCGATCGCGATTCCCGCGTCACCCGCGGCGGCCCAGGCGGTCTGGGACGCCCGGGAGCTCGACGGGGGCGGGGCCGAGTTCCGGCTCGGCAACGACGAGGGGGCCGCCATCATCCTCGCCTGCCAGTTCGGGGGCGTCAGCGCGGGGTTCGAGTTCCCGGGGCCCCTGGCAGCCACCGCGAGCGCCCAGGTCCGCGGCGTGCCCGGCGAGCGGCACAACGTCGCGGTGGCGCCCGTCAACGACCGCGTGATTCGCGTCTCGACCGGCCGCGGCGTCGAGGTGCTCCTGGTCCTGCTGCAGAACACCGCCAACCTCTTCGTTCGCGCGGGCGGCGCGCGGACGTCGTTCGAGGTGTTCGGCAGCGCCCCGCTCGTCAGCCAGTGCATCGAACGGCAGGACGAGGCGATTCGCGATCCCACGCGCCGTTTCCGCAGCTTCCGCTGACTCCGGTTTCCGCCGCCTGCGCCCGCTGCCCGCCCCCCGGCGACCGACGCGCGATTCTCACGGCCCCCGCCCGGGGCTCATCGAGCACGCCGTCCGGGACGCGGGCGTTGCGCTTGCCCGCGAGTGGGCGGTCTGCAGGCTGCAGTCGTCCCCTTGACGAGAGCGGCCGTGACCTTGCTTCATCGCGCGACGATCGCGATGCGGCGAATCATCCAGCCTGCAACAGGCAATTGGACGGCTGCAAAACAGGCAATTGGACGGCTGCAAAACAGGCATCTGGCCGCCCTTCGGTCCTCCCCGTGCGCCGACGGCTTCCCGTGGCGAATCCCCCGGCCGTTCTTGCCCGACAGCCGGACAGACGGTCGCCGAACCGGGCAGTTTGGCGGTTGGCTCTGCGGGCCTCCGGGCAGTTGGCCGTGGGTTCTGCAGGCCCGCGGCCCGGGCGCCGCCCCGCTGAGGAGACTG
This sequence comes from Vicinamibacteria bacterium, assembly GCA_022820675.1. Lineage (GTDB taxonomy): Bacteria > Acidobacteriota > Vicinamibacteria > Vicinamibacterales > UBA8438 > JAJEEA01. The sequence continues at coordinate 82,864 of JAJEFC010000015.1, forward strand.
CGAAGGAGGTCGTTCAGCAGCTCGTGCCCGGGCGGGCTGGCCGGACGCCGAAAAGGGCCGGGCGTCAGGCGCCCGGCCCTCCTTGCGATCACGCCGCCGGTTGCGCGGGGCCCGGACCTAGAAGCCCCACCTCATGCCGAACTGCGCTTGCCGCGGGAAGCCGCTGCCCGCCCGGAGTCCGGTCAGGAGCAGGAAGTTGGCGCTCTCCCGGTCGCCGTTCGGATTGTTGAAGTTGGCCCGATCGGTGATGTTGAAGATGTCGAAGAAGATGTCGAGCGTCTGACGGCTCCCCCAGCGCGTCCGATGCCCGAGCCGCAGGTCGAGCTGGAAGAAGTCCGGCCCGTAGGCGCCGTACGGTCCTCCCTGGCTCGTGGCCGAGAACGCGTCCGGATTCGACGGGTCGCGTGCCTCGTAGGAGCCGGCCGGCAGCGGATCCGGTCCGATGCCGTTCATGTTGGCGTCGAAGCCGTTGTCGTGAATGTGGAACGGCGCGCCGCTCATGTAGCGCAGCACGCTGCTGACGGTGATGCCGCCGAAGAACGGGATCTCGGTTCGGCCGCTGAGGGTCAGGTTGTGCCGGCGATCGTACTCGCTCGGTCCCCACAGACCGTCCAGGTTCAGGTCGGCGAGTGACTGGGCGAAGTTCCCGTACGTGAACCAGAGCGTGTTCGTGTCCTTCTTCGCCAGCGCGTAGACGGCCCGCAGCCCCCAGTTGTTCGCGTACCGCTTCTCCAACTGGAAGTTCAAGGCGTTGTAGGTGCCGCTGCCGTTGCTGGTCGTCAACAGCACGTTGCCCAGGTAGCCGTCTCCCGGGTTGAGGCCCGTGTTGCCCAGCACGCCGAACGCGTCCACCCGGCGGGTCGGATCGGTCGGCGCGGTGCCCGCCCGGACCTGGGGGTTGAGGTTCTGTCGCATGTGGGTGTCGCGGTCGAGCTGGCGGACGTAGTCGACCGACGCGGACAGCACCGGGGTCAGCTCGCGCTCGTAGCCGATGGTGAACTGGTGGGCGTAGGGCTGCTCGCGGTTCGGGTGGTCGAACTGGATCGTGCCGGTGTTGAACTGCTGCGCGCCCGGGGGCAGCAGCTCGTTCAGCACGTCCCGGTTCACCTCCACGCACGAGCCCGGGTTGCCGTGCCGCGCCGGGCAACCGTCCGGGTTGATCCGGATCAGTCGGTACAGCTCGCTGTTCGGGTCCAGGGGCCTGCCGAGCTCCGGATTGGGGTCGTTCTGGTCTTGCGGGAAGCTGACCGTGAACGAGCTGTTGTACGGCGTGTTCCGCACGTACGGGGTGATTGCGTAGTACAGGGTCTTGTCGTAGAAGATGCCGTATCCGCCCCGCACGACCGACCTGCCGTCGCCGGTCACGTCGTACGCGAACGACGTGCGCGGCGCCCAGTTGTTGTAGTCGATGGGGTAGGTGCGCCCCGACGACAGCGGCGACGTGATGCCGAGGGCCGGCGCCGCCTGGAAGCCGCCGACGTTGGTCGCCGTCTCGAAGAACGGGTTGTAGTCGTTGGGCAACGGGAACACCTCGAGGTCGTACCGCCCGCCGAAGCTCAGCGTCAGGCGGTCGGTCACCTGCCACTTGTCCTGCACGAAGGCCTCGAGCGTGTGGTACTCCGTCGCCGACTCGAGCTGGCCGCCCACGCGGATGTGGAGCCGGCTCGGCCAGGAGGTGTAGTCGTTCGGGTCGAACAGGACGTCGTTCGGGTTCCGGAACACGAAGTTGCCGTTCAGGTTGTTCTGCGACCGCCACAGCATGTTGGTGTTGTGGTAGGTGGCGCCGAACTTCAGGTCGTGGTCGCCCATCTTGTCGGGCACGAACCAGGAGAAGGTGTTCGAGTAGGCCCAGTGGTGGTCGCGGTTGCCCTGGGAGCTCGTCAACTGGTTGTCGACGAAGTTCCGGAACGTGTACTGGGGCAGGCAGTTCGCCTGCGCGGTGCTGCCGGGGGCGACGAGGTCCTCGAAGGTCCCCTCGTCGCGCCAGCACGGATTGCCCCGCCAGTACTGCTCGCGCGTGGCGGAGACGCGCACCGTGTTGACCCTGGAGCTGCCGATGACGCTCGTCCAGCTTCCGACGTAGGTCTGGTCGTTGTCGGTCTCGTCCTCCAGCGCGTTGAGCGTCGCCGTCCGGCCGCCGAGCAGGCTGAACTGGGGCGCCAGCTCGCGCAGCCAGCGGAAGGCCCACGTGTTGCCGGCGTTGATCTGGTGGTCGACGCGGATCAGGGTGTTCCAGGCCTCCCAGCTCTCGGCCGTCGTGAAGTTCAGCTCCGGCCGGGTCGGGAACACCTTGGCCCGGCTCGGGGCGACGAGCTGCCGCTCGAGGCTGAAGAAGAAGTGCATCTGGTCTTCGGCGATCGGCCCGCCGATCACGCCGCCGAACTCCCGCTTGCTCGTCGGCGGCTTGGGGAGGTCGTCGCGCGCCGCGAAGTAGTCGCGTGCCGTCATCTTCTCGCTGGTGTAGTAGTTGAACGCGGCGCCGGTGAACTCGTTGGTGCCCTGCTTGGTGATCGAGTTGATGACCGCGCCCCGAGCCCGCCCGAACTCGGCGTCGAACTGGTTCGTGATCACCTGGAACTCCTGCACCGACTCGAGGGGGACCCGCGTCTGGCCGCCGGCCCAGGTGCCGCTGTTGTCGTCGTTGTTGGCGGCGCCGTCGACCGACACGTTGTTCGTCCCCGGCGTCTGGCCGTTGGCGATCATGGTGTCGTTGCCGAGGCTCGACGACGGGTTGAACTGGATGCCCGGCAGCAGCGCGATGGCCGCGAAGTAGCTGCGGTTGCCGGTGGGCAGCTCGGTCAGGTCGCCGGTGTTGATGGTGCCCCCGACCTCGGACGAGGTGAGGTCGACGAGGGGCGCCGCCCCGGACACCGTGATGGTCTCCTCGATGGCCCCGATCGTCATGACGATGTCGAGGTCGAGCGTTCGGCCCACGCCGATGGCGAAGTCGGTGCGCTCGAACGAGTTGAACCCCGCGAGCTGGGCGGTGATGCGGAACGTCCCCGGCAGCATCTGGCCCGCGAAGTAGCTGCCGTCCCCGCTCGAGACGACCTCGCGGAACGTGCCCGTATCCTGATTGGTGATCAGGATGCTCACGCCGGGCAGGGCGCCGCCCTGCTCGTCCGTCACCGAGCCGCGCAGCTCGGCCCGCCCCTGCTGGGCGAGGGTGGTGGCGGCGCCTGCGCCGAACAGCAGGGCGACCGCGGCGACGACGGCCGTTGTTCGCTTCATGTGGGACCTCCCCCTGATGGATGCGAATTAACCGACGGCGAACGGCGAGCACGCAGGCGCAGCGGACGCCCGCGGGGTCCGGGTTTGCGGAGCGGTCGTTCGGAAACAATACCTGTGCAAGGCGCGTGCCGGCTGTTGTCACCACCACGACGGCGATGTTACGGCCGTGTTTCACGGCGATGGCACAGCAACCGCAACGCGCCCGCCCCATCAGGACCGCGCCCGGTCATTCAGTACGTTGGTCTGGAGATCCGATTTTCTGGATCACATCCACGACCAGTTGCGAACGACTTTGCCGGCAGCGTACACTAGAAGCGCGTCATGACCAACCGCGCGGGCGGTCGCCGGACCGGCTCGGCAGAGGCGCGGGCTTGGCGCGACGAAAGGCGCCCCGGTTTCGGGGTGCAGCCCACCGGAAGTGGGGTCCGGCTGTTGCGGAGAGGTACCGAAGTGGTCGTAACGGGGGCGCCTCGAAAGCGTCTTGTCGGGTAACCGGCACGTGGGTTCGAATCCCACCCTCTCCGCCACTCTATTCGCCGCCCGGCACCGGGGTGCGGCGACCGGATCCCGTTCTCGACGACACACACGAATGACGATGAGGATCGTGCCGGGGAGGACCAGCATGCACGTGTCGGTGAAGGGACGGGGCGTTCGCTTGTCCGGCGTCGTCGCGGTGTTAGCGGCGACGGTCGTCATGGCGGGCGTCGCGGCGGCGCAGAGCCGGCCGCTCAGCACCCGCGGGCACACGGCGACGCAGATCGGGGGCAGCTACAACGCCGATGGCCGTTACGAGGGAGGCCGCTGGATCGACATCCACTACGGCCGGCCCATCCTGCGCGCCAGGCAGGGCATCTTCCGCGACGGCGGGGAGTACGGCCGGCGCATCTACGCCGGGGCTCCGCTCTGGCGGGTGGGCGCGGACCAGACGACCACCTTCACCACCGAGGCGGACCTCCTCATCGGCGGGCAGCGGTTGAACGCCGGGGAATACACCATGTTCGCCGACCTGGCGGATCCGTCGGCGTGGACGCTGATCTTCACCACGTGGGGCGTCATGCAGACCTTCGGGGAGGACGACCCGAACGTGCTGTGGGGCGCCTACGGCTACGACGACAGCAGGGACGTCATGCGCACGATCATGTCGGTGGAGACCGCCGGCCGATCCCTCGACCAGTTGCAGATCGGGTTCTTCGACATGACCCGGCAGGGCGGCACGATGTACGTGCACTGGGACGACCAGTTGGCGACCGTCTCGATCGAGCTGGCCGACTAGCCCGGAGAGCGTCGCCTGCGACTCCGCTCGCCGCCCGACCAACCCGGCCTGGAGTCTGCACCGTTCTACGGCGCAGACTCTCGGAGCGGCAACGCGCTCCTCTCTCGAGCCGGAACGGGAAGCGGAAACGCCGCCGCATGGCCTACAATGTCGGACGAGGTGATGCCATGATTACGCTCACGAAAAGGCCCGCTCTCGCCGTCCTGGTCGGCACCTTCCTCGCTGTCGGCGCCGCCTGCGCCGCGCAGTCGCAGGACGAGTCGTCGCCGGCCGCGGTCAGGAGCACGCCCGGTCCCGGCGGCGTCGCGACGATACCGTTCACCAGCGTCCGCGTCTGGTTCAACGAAGATACCGATCTGGCGCAGAGCTCGCTGGCCCTCGCGGGTCCCGACGGCAGCCTCTCGCTCGTCGGCGTGCATTCCATGGGCGAGGGCGACCTGATGGCGGCCGTCAGCGGGGCGGTGGTCCCGGGCGACCATACCCTCACGTGGACCGCGGTCAGCGCCGACGGCGTGACCGCGACCGGCGATGTCCGGTTCACGGTGGCGGAGGCCGAGGCCGAGCCCGCGCCGGACGAGCTGGACGGCGACGCGGCGCAGGCCCCGGGCGACCGGGACTGAGCCCGGCCCCGGCTTCCGGGCCATCGCAGGACCTTGCAGCTCGACCCGGCCGTGGAGACCGGGTCCTCGAGCTCGAACGTCCGCTCGATGCATGCGGCGCTCTCCGTGACGACCTCCTCGCCGGCGAGGGTGATGGCGTCGTCGCGCAGAGAACAGGTGTCGCGCGGAACAGGTGCAGGATGACGGCCCCGTTGCCTTCCAACGGCACGCCAATCGTGATTCGCAGCGCCGCCGGCCGCGGCGGGTCCACCGACCTCCGCGTCGACGTGCCGGCCTACGACCGCCGTCGGCTCGAGGACGTGGGCTTCATGACCGCGATGACCCTGACCCTGCTCGGCAACTACCAGCAGACGGGGCATTTCGGGGGGCCGCTGGCGTATACCCCGTACAACGTCGCCCTGCACCTCGCCGGGCCCGAGAACGGCGGCCTCTGCTACGACTACCGCCGCCCGAAGCACCCGTTCGGCGACAAGTTCCTGCTCGCCGGCGGCCACAACATCCCGACGCTCTACGCCCTGTGGATCATCATGGGCGAGGCCATGGCCCGCCGCCACGCCGCGACCGGCGACGACCGCTTCCGCGTCGACCCGAACGTCGCCATGCTGTCCATCGACTGCCTGGGCTTCCGCCGCGGGGCGGGGGCCCTGCGAACGCTGCTCGCCGACGCCGGCGTCGAGGGCGATCCGCTCTTCGCGCAGGCCCGGCTGCGCGGCATCCGCTCGCTCGCGGGGCACTCCGAGACCACCGACCTCACCAACGACGTCAACGGCGGCCCGTCGGGCATCGGCATCGCCACCGCCGCCGGCAAGGCCGCCTTCTGGGACTTCATGGGGGCGGGGCCGTCCCCCAAGGTCGTGGCCCTCGAGGGCGAGTTCGCGATGACCTCGGGGCATTCGCAGGAGCTGAAGACCCAGGCCGTCGCCCAGCAGGTCGGCAAGCGGCTGCGCATCCTGCTCTCGTACAACAACGCGGGCATCGACGACGCGCTCGTCGGCGGCGTGGTGTCCGAGTCGATGGCCGGCTACGAGGTCGCCGACCAGTGGTCCGCCTACGGGTGGAACGTGCTGTCGGTCGAGGACGGCAACGACTACGACCACGTGCTGGCGGCGCTGCGAACGATGGAGGGCTGGGACCCCGACGACCGGCGGCCGATGATCGTCGTCGGCCGCACCACGAAAGGGTGGTGGCCGGCGGCGCGCGACGGCGCCATCCCCGGCTTCGGCCCCCAGGTGGTGGGCTACCCCAGCCATCCCTACTCGATGAAGATGAACTCGCCGTACTTCGTGGCCCTCGCCGAGACGTTCGAGCGGCGCTACGGGGTCGAGTTCCAGGGCATCCGCGACGGCGCCGCGGCCGGCGAAGCCGAGCGGCTGCGGCAGTACAAGACCAACGTCGACGTGGTGATGTCGCTGCTCGGGCGCGACGGCCTCGGCGACTGGCTGACCGACCGCCTCGTCGACATCGGCGACCGCGTGCGCGACGACGCGAAGCTGCGGTTCGACGTGGCGCGCGACCCGTTCTGCGACGATCGCCTGCGCGTGGACCGCCTGCCGGTCGAGCCGCAGACGGTGAGCGCGCGGCCGAACGGCGAGGCGCAGGAGATCGGCATCGAGCTGTTCAAGCCGGCGGGCGCCGTGGCGGGGACGCGGCGGGCCATCTCCGAGGTCATCAAGTGGATGAACCACGTGACCGGCAACCGCTTCCTCACCCTGTCGGCCGACCTGTCGAGCTCGATCAACGTCGAGAAGGGGTCGCTGACCGGCCACTACGACCCGCGGTCGAACCCGGCGGGGACTCGGCTAAAGGCGGCCATCCAGGAGGCGGGCAACGCCTCGACCGCGGTGGGCCTCGTCGGCCAGAGCGCGTCCCTCGACCCCGCCGTGCACAGCGGGGTCTGGGCCCTGAGCGGCAGCTACGGCGCGTTCACGCCGCTCATGTACCTGCCCGCCCGCATCTGGAGCCAGCAGAACCAGGACAGCCCGTTCCGGGTCGGGGTGCTCCACATCCTCGCCGGGCACTCGGGGCCCGAGACGGCGGCCGACGCGCGCACCCACTTCGGCATCTTCGCCCCCCAGGTGTGGAAGCTGTTCCCCCGCGGGCAGGTCATCACCCTGAGCTTCTGGGACTACAACGACGTGGCGCCGGGCTACTTCGCGGCGGCGGAGATCGCGGCCCGCGACCCCGAGGTGGGCGTCATCGTGCTCGAGGTGGCGCGGCCGGACCTGCCGGTGGCCGACCGCTCGACCTTCGCCGACTCCGACCTGCGGGCCGCCGCCAAGGGGTTCTACGTGCTGCGCGACTTCGCCCCGGGCCGGCCGAGGCACGGCTACGTGGTCGCCCAGGGGGCCAGCTCGACGTTCAACCTCGTGAAGGCGCTGCCGGCCCTCGAGGAGCGGGGGGTCAACGTGAAGGTCGTCGCGGCCATCAGCGAGGAGCTGTTCGACCGCCAGCCGGCCGCCTACCGCGACGCGGTGCTGCCGCCCGAGGCGCGCTACGACCTGATGGTGGTGACGACGGGGACGCGGCGCGTGTGGCCGCTCCGCGACGCGGGGCCGGTGACGGGGGAGTACTCGCTCGTCTCCGACTGGCACGACCGCTGGCTGACCGGCGGCCTGGAGCCCGACGTGATTGCCGAGGCGCATCTCGACGAGGCCTCCGTCATCGCGGGGGTCGTGCGGTTCGCCGAAGAGCGCGACGCCCGCCTCGCCCGGCAGCGGGACGCGCTGGCCGCCCTGTGAGGCGCCGCGGGTCCCGCCGCCGGGCCGGCCCGCGGCTCACTCGCGCCGGTAGACCAGCGTCGAGTCGACGTCGCCGCGCGGGGTCGTCCGGGTCGCCGCGATGGTCATCGTCTGCCCGTCGGCGCTCAGCGTGCGCCGTTCGGTGACCGCGATCGAGAAGTCGCGGAGCCGGGTCTCCACCTCGATCGTGCCTTCGGTGACGAGGGCGGCGCCGTCCCAGCGCGATACGGTCGTCTGCGCGCCTCTCGGCCCCGAGTTCGTGCTCTCCTCGCCGTTGAGGCGGTAGGTCACGGCCCGGCTGCCCGCGTCGGACTGCTGCTCGATGATCAGCATCGCCGGGGTCTGGACGATGACCAGCGTCGCGGCGCCGCCGAGCCCGCCGCCCCCGCCGCCAGCCCGTCGTCCGCCGCCGAACAGCCTCCGGCCCCCGCCCCCGAAGTCCGGGAGCTCGCTGGCGTCCGCATCGAGGCGCCACGTGCCCGAGAAGTCGGTGCCCTGGGCCGCGGCCGGCGCCGCGAGGGCCGCCATCGCGAGGAGAGCGAGGGGAACGAACACGGTACGGAGTCTCGTCATGGTGGTCTCCCTGGACAGGTGAATCTCATCGGGCGCAACGCCCTTCGGTCTCGCGCCGGCCGGGGGGGCTTCCGCCGCCCGCGCCGTGCGGTGCCGAAACAGACAACGGCGTAGACCTCGGAGGCGGCTCCCTTATTCCCGATCGTAGCCGGATTCGCGCCATCCGGCCCGGCCTGCCGCGTGCCCGCGCATCGCCATTCCCGGTCCCCGCGCCGGATTCGCGTCGCCCGGCCGGCCCGTGCCGCCCGCCCGCGCATCGCCGTTTCGGCCTGTGCCACGCGCCCCGCGCATCGCCGCATTCGGCCCGGATTCCGCCGGCCGGATCGGCGGGACCGTCGGCGGCCCTGCCCGCCGGCGGCGAGCGTGACGGGCCGGCGTCGCTCGCCCGATTCGCGCCGGATCCCCCAGCCCGTTCGCGCCACCCCGCCGCTCGCCCGGCCGCCCGCCTGCGGCCCGATAATTCGCCTTGACACTGCCCGGTGCTCCTCTCATAATCGTGCTGGGTACGCGGTCAAGCCCATCCCTCCAGGCATCGGCTATCCCAGGGCCGATATGAGCAGTACGTTTGGCGTGGTCCGCCGTTCGCGCGGCGGAGCAGTGCTCCATGGGACAGTCCGAAGAGTGCGTCTTGCGGTGGTCGCCTGAATCAGGCGGGGCACTGCTCGTGTCGGCGAACGCCGTCGCCGCCCCCGTGGCGGCCGCGGCATGGCGGTGCTGACCCTCAGCGCCGCCGCACCGGCCGGCAGGTAGCTCTGCGAAGACGCAGGCAGTTCCGCGAAGACGCGGCTCGGGCCCGCCCGGTGGGGCTTTTCGGGAGCAGGTCATGGAAACCGTCGAGGAGGGGAGCATGTCGAACCGGACCGGGATGCTGGCTGGTCTGACCGCGTCGCCGTGGGCGTGGCGCGGGATCGTGCTGGTGGGGGCGCTCGCGGTGGCGCAGCCCGCGCTGACGTTCGGAGCCGGGGTCGATACCTACAAGTGGCTCGGCGAGCTGGTGGCGCTCGACGAGGGAGCGCGAAAGCTGACCGTCACCTCGCGGGTCATGGCCCCGGGCGGCCTGGACGTCGCGGGACTGGAGCCGGGTGATCCGATCCTGATCACGTGGTCGGGGTCGGACCACGGCGCCCAGGGCATCGCCGCCGTTGCGCGCGACGACGGCAAGGGGCTGGCGCCGGGGGATCGCTTCCGGCTCCGGGCGCGGTTCGTGGCCGCCGACGCGGCGCGGCAGTCCCTGACGTTCTCGGTCGCCGGCCCGTCCAGCGAGCTGGCCCCGCTACGGGCGGCCATGCAGGGCACTTGGGCGACCGTCACCTCGCCGCATCGGCCCGCGCACGGGCCGGCCGCGGTGACCGCCGTCGACGCCTACGGGGCCGGGAACGGCCACGGCCCCGCGCCCGGCGACACCTACGACTGGAACGCCGAGCTGGTCTCGCTCGACGACGCCGGCCGGTCGCTGACGGTCAGGTCGCGCCTCGTGTCGCCGACCGCGGCCGCCGACGGGCTGGCGCCGGGCGATGCCGTCCGCATCACCTGGTCGGGCTACCGCGACCGCGCGGCCGGCGTCCGGGCCGTGCGCCCCGCCGACGACTCGGGGCTGTGGGGCAGCGAGCGGTTCCTGCTCGACGCCGAGCTCGTCGCGGTGGACTCGCGCTACGTCACGTTCTCGGTCGAGCCGCCCGCCGACAGCATCGACGCGGTGCGGGCCCTGAGGCCGGGCGCGTGGGCCACCGGCACGTCGCCGCACCAGCCTTCGGCCAAGGCCAAGGCGGTCGCCGCCTACGCGGCGTCGCCGGCCGACGTCCCGAAGACCGCGGACGCCGCCTACCGCTGGCACGGCGAGCTGGTCTCCCTCGACGACGCCGGCAAGGCCCTGACCGTCAAGTCGCGCCTCGTGTCGGACGCGGCCGCGGCGTCGGCGGCGGCCCTCGACAAGGGCGATGCCATCGTCATCACCTGGTCGGGCTTCGAGGACCGGACCGACGGCATCCGCGCCGTCGAGCGCGACTCGGGCCTGTGGGGCGACGGCGGCTTCCTGCTGCAGGCGAAGTTCGTCGAGACGGACGCGGCGCGGCGCTACCTGACGTTCACGGTCGAGCCTCCCGCCGACCGCGTCACGGAGTTGCGCGCCATGACCCGCGGGAGCTGGGCGACCCTGTCGTCGCACCATCGTCCCGCCGCCGGCAAGACCCCGGTGCTGACCGTCGACGCCTATGCGCCGTCCATGGCCCCGCGGTTGGCCGGGAGGGCCCCGGCCGCCGGCGACACCTACGAGTGGCGGGGCGCGCTGGTGTCTCGCGACGAGGACGCCGGCACCATCGACGTCCGTTCCCGCATCGTCTCGCCGTCGGGGAGCGTGGCGGCCGACCTGAAGGCCGGCGACCCCATCGTCATCACCTGGTCCGGGTTCGACGACCAGGCCGACGGCATCCGCGCCGTGAAGCGCGACGACGGGTCGGGGCTGTGGGGCAGCGACCGCTTCCTGCTGCGGGCGAAGTTCGCCGCGGCCGAGGGCCAGTACGTGACCTTCACGGTGGAGCCCCCGGCCGACAGCGCCCCGCTGATGCAGGGGCTCACCCCCGGCGCCTGGGCCATCGGCACCTCGCCCCATCGGCCCGACTTCGCGGCCGAGGCGGTGAGCCTGGTCGACGCCTACGACCCCGCCCGCCGCGCCCGCCGCTACGCGTGGAACGGCGAGCTGGTGTCCCTGGACAAGGCCGTCATCACCGTGTCGGCGCCGGTCGAGGAGCACGTCTTCCGCTACGTCGATCGCTTCGCCAAGGGTGACCAGGTCGTGCTGATCTGGACGCCGACCGCGAACGGCGACCGCGCCATCCGCTACCTGGAGCTGCGCGAGCAGTCGGTGCTCGAGCACGGCTACGTGCTGCCGGTGCAGTTCGAGGGGTCCGACGCGGACAGCGGCCGCATCACCTTCAGCACCCCGATCCCCGCCCGCGCGGCGCGGGCCCTCAAGGGCGCCGGGCCCGGCGACTGGATCACCGCGACCTCGCTGTTCGACCAGTCGTACGAGCACGCCGCCATCATCGCGATGGCGGTGGAGGGCGACTACGCGGAATAGGAGGACCTGACTTCGGCGTCGGCGGTCAGGCGTCGGCGGGCAAGTGGACCCCGCGCAGCGAAACCCTCGTTGCGCGGGGTTTTCTTCGTCTTGTCGTCAAACGCGGTTGTTTTCGGCTGCGCGCGGCCATCGCGACGATCCAGCGTTTTTCCTGACCGACGCTGCCCGGCCGCGAAACGCGGCCGCCCGCGGGGTGCGGGTCGAGCCTTGCCGCGGCCGGAGCATTGTCGGCCAAGGCTCCGATTGCCGGGCCGGGAGTCTGTGCCGGGGGACGACCTCGGGTTCGATCGGCCGCCACATGTTGGGGGGTGCCGAACCGAACGACACGCTGCGTATTGGGGCGAAACTCCTGGGCGCTAGGCCGCCCGGACCCACCGGATCAGCGTCTTCAGGTCGGGCGGCTTGCCGTACATCAGCAGCCCGATCCGGAACACCTTCGCGGCGACCCAAACCGCGGCCACCACCGACGCCAAGCCGATGGCGATCGACAGCCAGACCTCCCACCACGGCGGGGGCTGGCTCGACCCCAGCCGCAGCAGCATGCCGAACGTGTTGAGGGGCGGCAGGTGGCTCACGACGACGGCGAACGTCGACCCGGGGTTCCGCGACACGGCCGGCCAGATGAACCACGGGACCATGAGGACCAGCATCAGCGGTATCTGCAGTGTCTGCGCCTCGGTCATGTCGTTGACGGCGGCGCCCACCGCCAGCATCAGCGACCCGAACAGGAAGAACCCGATCAGGAAGAAGATCGCCAGATAGACGATCAGCCAGGGATCGAGCAGGCCGAACAGCGAGAACGTCGCCAGCAGCGCCAGCCCCATGGCGATGTAGAGGCCGAGCATGACCAGGGTGATGGCGACGCCGCCGATGAGCTTGCCGGCCATCAGCTCCATGGGCGACACCGCCGACAGCAGCACCTCGACGACGCGCGTCGACTTCTCTTCGATCATCGACGTCAGCATGGTCTGGCCGCCGCTCATGACGCCGATGAACATCAGGATCATGAACGCCATCGGCAGCATGGTGTTGAGGCCCCCGACCGTCTCGCGCTCGGCGTCGGGACCGACGGTGGTCGACCGCGGCCGGGGCACCCGGAGCAGGGCGTCGAGCTCGCCGCGGTCGAGCGACCGGGCGGCGACGCGCGCGTCGACGATGGCGTCGCGGACGCTGTCGTGGATGAAGTCGAGGTCGCGCTCGTCGAGGCCGGGCGGCACGAACAGGTCGTAGCTGCCGAGCCCCTGCGCGCCGCCGGCCGCGACCGCGTGCTCGTGGATGACGATCAGGGCGGTGTGGCGCGGCCCGTCCGACTCCTCGTTCAGCCACGCCTTGGCGGCCTCGACGTCGGCGTCGGCGGGCAGCGCCCGCAGCCGGACGTCGGGCGCCGGCCCCAGGGCGTCGTCCATCGACTGCCCTATCGCCGCCTCGGCCATGCCGCGGACTGCCTCGGGGGCGTCGCCGAGGGTACGGCGGAACTCGTTCATGCGCCGCTCGGCCACCGCCCCGGGGTCGAGGGCGGCGCTCATGGCGGGCAGGACGGCGCCGGTCGGGTCGACGACGGCGTACTCGCCCTCTATCCGGTAGCGGCTGTCGTCGAAGAGCCACGGCCCCACGAGGAACATGACGCCGCCGATGGCCGGCGCGATGAGCAGCCCGATGATGAAGCCCTTGGTCATCACCGTGGCGAGGAAGTCCCGCAGGGCGACGTGCAGGATGCGGCTCATGCGGGGGCCTCCTCCCCTTCCCGCTCCCGGAGCGCGGCGCGCAGCCGGTCCTCGTCGTCCCCGGACGCGCCGCCGGCGACGATGCGGATGAAGACGTCCTCGAGGCGGGGGCGCGTGAGCTCGATGCGCGCGGCCGGCACCGTCTCCATGATGCGCCGCATCGCCGCGGCCGGGTCGGTCCCCTCGCGCAGCAGGATCTCCGACCCGCGATCGGTGTCCCGCACCCGCTCCACCTCGGCGATGGCGCCCAGCGCCGCCGTGTCGGCGGCGGGGTCGAGCGGCTCGAGCTCGATGGACCGGGGGTCGTGGCGGCGGCGGATGTCGGCGAGGGCGTCGTCGAGCACCTTGCGGCCCTCGTGCACCATGACGATGTGCGGGCAGATCTCTTCGGCCTGCGGCATCACGTGGGTCGAGAACAGGATGGTGGCGCCCCGGGCATGCTCCTCGAGGATGAGGTCGCGCAGCATCCGCGTGCTGACCGGGTCGAGGCCGCTGAACGGCTCGTCGAGTATCAGCAGGTCGGGCCGGTGGATCGTCGCCGCGACGAGCTGCACCTTCTGCGACATGCCCTTCGACAATTCGTCGCAACGCTTGGGCTCGACGCCGGGCAGGCCCACGCGCTCGAGCGCGGCCGCGATGCGCCGGTCGAGATCGGGGCCGTCCGCGCCCTTGAGCCGCGCCATGTAGCGGAGGAACGCGCGGACCTTCATCCGCTTGTACAGGCCCCGCTCTTCCGGCAGGTAGCCGATGCGGTCCTTCGCCTCGAGCGCCGACCCGTGCCCGAGGACGGAGACCTCGCCGGCGTCCGGGAAGAGGATCGACATGATCATCCGGATGGTCGTCGTCTTCCCGGCCCCGTTGGGCCCGATGAACCCGTACAGGCCGCCCCGCGGCACCTCCAGATCGAGCCGGTCGACCGCGGTCAACCCGCCGAACGTCTTGGTGACGCCGGTCATGCGGATGGCGGTGTCCATGGGTGCAGGGCTCTCCGACGGGCGGCCGGTCAGGGTAGCACGCCGCCGCCCCGGGGTCCCGATGCTCCGTATACGCGTCGAAGGCCCCCGTTGTTCAGCCCGCAACGCCGCGCGGCGGGTCGTCTCGGCGCCGCGGCAACGCCGAATGTTCGGGCATGGGCGCCGTGATTCGTCGACGATTGCGCGGCTGAAACCCATGTCCGTGCCCGAAGACTCTGGCGTGACGAACCAACCGGGAGCCGCGCCCCGGCCGCGACGGCGGCGCCCTCATTCACGCGGATGGAGGCCGCGCCCGGCCGCGACGGCGGCGCCCTCATTCACGCGGATGGAGGCCGCGTCCCGGCCGCGACGGCGGCGTCCTCTTTCAGGCGGATGACCGAGCAGGAACCGCATGTCTCGGCGCCGCCGCGTCCCGGCCGCGACGGCGGCCCACGGGGAACGGAGGCCTCACTCCAGGGCCAGGGCCACGAGGCCGGCGTCGTTGGCGGTGCCGTAGGCGAGGACGACGAACTGCCGGCCGTCCTGCAGGTAGGTCATCGGCGTGCCGGTCGGGGCCACATCGAGCTCGACCGCGTGCACCGTCTCGCCCGTCGCCTTGTCGAAGGCGAGCAGGAACGGCGTCTCCGACAGCGCGGGCGCGAGCGGCCCGTCGGCGGCGCGCCGGAAGGCGAGGTCGGGGCTGTCGCGCCGGCCGCGGAAGCCGAGGAACAGCAGCGTCTTCGTGAGGAGCGGCCCCGTGTAGGAGCCGCCGCCGAGGGGGCCGGGGTCGGGCACCCCCATGTCGATCAGCTCCTGCCGCGGCCCGTCGCCGAGGGGCGTCATCCAGGTCCGCGTGCCCGTGTTCAGGTCGAACGCGCTGAGCCGGACGTACGGCGGCTTCCAGAGCGGCAGGCCGCGCGGGCCGCGCAGGCCGCCCGAGCCGGTCCGGCGGTAGCGGAAGTCGGACGTCGCGGGGTCCGGCGGCGCGAGCTGCACGACGCCGGGCTGGGTGCGCGACGGCACGTAGAGCCAGCCCGTCTCGGGGTCGGCGGCCGCGCCGTGCCAGTTGGCGCCGCCGATCTGGCCGGGCATGAGAATCGTGCCCCGCTTGCCGTCCCCCGCCGCCGTGACCGGCTCGTAGAGCGGCCCCCAGGTGAACTCGTCGAGGATCTGGACCGCCTCGGCCCGCAGCTCGGGCGTGAAGTCGATGAGGTCGTCGATGCTCACCCCCTGCCGGTCGAACGGCGGCGGCTTCGTCGGGTGCGGCTGGGTCGGCGACAGGCGCTCGCCCGGGACCGTCGACGGCGGCGCCGGCCGCTCCTCGATGGGCCACACCGGCTCGCCGGTGACGCGGTCGAAGACGTAGGTGTAGGCCTGCTTCGTCACCACCGCGACGGCCCGGATGGGCCGCCCGTCGACCTCGATGTCCACGAGCACCGGGGCCGCCGTCGCGTCGTAGTCCCAGACGCCGTGGTGGACGAGCTGGAAGTGCCAGACCCGCTCGCCGGTCGTGGCGTCGAGGCAGACGATGCTCTCGGCGTAGAGGTTGTCGCCCAGGCGGTGGCCGCCGTAGTAGTCGTTGGTGGGCGTGCCGATGGGCAGGTAGACGTAGCCGAGCTCGGGGTCGGCGGTCAGCATGCCCCAGGCGTTGGTCGCGCCGGAATACGCCCAGGAGCCGTCCTCCCACGTCTCGTTCCCGTACTCGCCGGGCTGGGGGATGGTGTGGAACTCCCACAGCTCCTCGCCCGTGCGGACGTCGAAGCCGCGCACGTCGCCCGGCGCGTCGAGCTGGTAGCGGGGGCCGTCGAAGATCACCGAGCCGATGACGACGACGTCGCCGACGACGATGGGCGCCGACATGAGCTGGTAGTCGCGGCGAGGGATGGGGCGCCGCAGCCCCTGGGTGGCGTCGACGGCCCCGTCGGCCCCGAAGTCGGCGATGGGACGCCCCGTGCGCGCGTCGAGCGCCCACAGGTAGGCGTCGCCGGTGGGCAGGAAGACCCGCGCGTCGCGCCCGTCCGACCAGTAGGCCACCCCCCGCGCGTTGTAGCCGGTGTTGGCGGGCCGCTCGCCCTCCCAGCTCCCGGGGTCGAACACCCAGAGGGTCTCGCCGGTCGCGGCGTCGATGGCCGCGGCCTGCGACAGCGACGTCTTGACGTACAGCACCCCGTCGGCGAGCACCGGCGTCGACTTGAAGGCGGCCGGCAGCCCCGGCAGCGTCGTGCGGTGCTCGGTGACGATGGGGTTGTCGGGCGAGGCCCATCGCCACGCCTCGCGCAGCCGCCCGACGTTGGCGCGGTCGATCTGCTCGAGCGGCGAGTACTTCGTGCTGCCGTGGTCGCCCCCGTAGGCGGGCCACTCGCCGGCGGGTGCGCCTTGCTGGCCGGCGGCGACCGAGGCGCCGAGCACGGCGGCGGTCACGACGGCGGCGGCGATGCGCTGGGGCATGGCGTCCCTCCAGTGCGGCTTACACCGCGAACGTGAGCAGGTAGAACAGCCCCGTGCCGCCGAGGAGGACGATGCCCACCCACGACAGGACCAGCATCGCCCGGCCCGGCCGGTGCTCGGCGGGCATCTCGCGCGAGCCGACCGCGCGCAGGTTCAGGTAGCCGAGGACGGGGCTGGTCAGGAACGTGAGGGTGGTGGCGAAGTCGATCATCGTCGTGAGGTTGCCGATGAACAGGGCCAGGACCACCAGGGTGAGCAGCATCACGCCGGCGAGGCTCCACCAGTAGACGGGGCCGCACGGCGCCGGCCGGGGGGCGGCGGGGCCGGCGCGCAGGACCAGGACGGTGCGCTCGATCGAGCGCGGTCCCCCGTCGAGGACCGTCAGGGCCGTCGACAGCATGGTGGTCACCACCGCGGCCAGCACCACCGGCCGCGTCCAGGCGCCGAGGGTGGCGCTGTAGAGCTCGACGAGCTGGGTGGAGAACCGCGGCCCCTCCGGTGCGAACGTCTCGCCCGAACCGAACATCACCCCCGCGCCCAGGGTCAGGAAGGCGAACGCGAGGACCCCGGTGCCGACGTAGCCGAACAGGAAGTCGTTGCGCGCCGTCTCCACCGAGCTGCGCCGGCCGGTGGCGTCGTTCTTGGCCAGCGTCCACAGCGAGCTCCAGACGGCGCTGTCGACCCCCGACGGCATCCACCCCGCCAGGGCCAGCAGGAACACGAACGGCACCGCCGAGCCGACGAGGCCCCCCGGCCACAGCGTCAGCGTCGACGCGTCGGCGCGCGGCAGGCTGACCGCCGCCGCCAGCAGCGTCGACAGCGCCAGCATGAGCACGATGACCTTGATGGAGACGTCCAGGCCCCGGAACCGGCCCCACCACAGCAGCGCCGCGACCGGCGCCATCACCATCGCCGCCAGCACCGGCAGCGACCAGTCGAGGCCGAGGCTGAAGCCCAGGAGATAGGCCGTGAACATCACCACCGCCGGCGGCACGGTGGCCGTGGTCGACACCGTGATGACCAGGTACAGCCACAGCGCCCAGCGGCCCACCCGCGAGTAGCCCTCGACGAGGCTCTCGCCGGTGGCGGCGGCGTAGCGCGGCCCGTACTCGAAGAACGGGTACTTCAGGACCAGCGCGATCAGGATGATGCCGGCCAGACCGAACCCCGCCGACGCCCCCGCGCGGGTCGACTGCACGAGGTGGGAGACGCCGATGGCGGTGGCCGCCCACAGCAGCCCGGGGCCGAAGGAGGTCGGGAGGCGCAGGCGAGACGCGGCTCTCTCCGGTTTCCGGGTGTCGGGGGAGATGCCCTGGTGGGCTTGGGTCATTCTCGCGCTCCTGCCGTTCGCGCCGACGCGCTCCGGCACCTCGACGACGATACCCTGACGTGTCCCAAGCATTCCAGGATGGAATCACATGCACGCCCGTGCAGCCGGCATGTCCGCGTCGGACCAGCGTTTCTGCGTCCCCGGATCAGGTGAGTCACGGGTTCCACAATCGGATCAGAAGGGCGCCAGGACCCCCAGGTTCGCGCGTTCGGCGCTCGCGACCGCGGTTTCCGCGATGGCGGTGTCCTGCGCGGCGTTTGATCGTCATGAAGTCCCAAGCCTCGGTCAGAAGGGCGCCAGGACTCCCAGGTTCGCGCGTTCGGCGCTCGCGACCGCGGTCTCCGCGATGGCGATGTCCTGGGCGGCGTTCCCGACCGATTCGAAGAGGGTGAAGTCGCGCCCGCCCCGGCCCGGTGGCGCGTCGCCGTTCACGATCTCGCCGATCTCCGCGTCGACGGCGTCCCTGCCGATCAGCCCCGATTCCGCCGGGACGATGAGGTCGCCGGCCTCCGCCCACGCCGCCTCGCGCTGGTCCACCACCACGCGGGCGCGCCGGACGAGGTCGGCGTCGATCTCCTGCATGTCGGGGCGGTAGGCGCCGACGGCGTTCACGTGCGCGCCGGGCGCCAGGTCGCCCGCCGCGAACACCGGCGTCGTGCTGCTCGTGGCGGTCACCACGAGGCCGGCGTCCTCCAGGGCCGCGGCGGGATGCCGCACCGCGTGGATGATCGGCGGCACACCGTGGCCGCCCTCGGGGACGAGGGTGCCGGCGATCTCCGACAGGCGCGCGGCGAGGCGCTCGGCGCTCGCCCCCGAGCGTGACACGATGCGCACCTCGCGCAGCCGCCGCGTGCGCGCGAGCATCTCGACGTGCGATCGACCCTGCGCGCCCGCGCCGAACACCGTCAGGACGTCGGCGTCGGGCCGGGCCAGCAGCTCGGTGGCGAGCGCGCTGGCCGCGGCGGTGCGCATCTCCGTCAGCGACGTCCCGTCGAGGAGCGCGCGCGCGCGGCCGCTCTCCGCGTCGAGGAGGAGCACCGCGCCCTGGACGGCCGGCGCGCCGCGCGACGGATTGTCGGGGAAGACGGACACGACCTTCGCGCCGAGGGCCGGCCGCGCGCCGAGCACGGCCGGCATGACGAGCATCGGCCCGCGGGCGCTCTCGAGGTGGCTGCGGACCGGGACCGTGGCCGTCCCCCCCGACAGCTCACCGAAAGCAGCTCGCATGGCATCCACCGCGTCCCGGGCCGAAAGGGCGCGTCGCACGTCGGCGGCGGAGAGGACTCGAATCGGCAAGGCGGCCGTCCTGTCGGGGCAGCGACACAGTGTAGCGCAGCGTCGCGGGTGAACGCGGTCGGAGCGGGGTGGACGAGAACGACCATCTGGTCCATGATGGACGCATTCCGGGAGAGACGCGCAGGAGGAACGGACGATGAGTCATCGCAATCAGGCGGCGGCGTTTGCAGTGGCAGCGGGTGTGGCGCTGATGCCGGTGTTCGCGGCGGCCCAGCCGGCGGACGAAACCGGCGCCCGGACGCCGTGGGGGCATCCCGACATCCAGGGCATCTGGGACTACCGCACCCTCACCCCGCTCGAGCGGCCCGAGGCGCTGGGCGACAAGGCGTTCCTGACCGAGGAGGAGGCGGCGAGCCTGGAGCAGGAGACCCTGGCCCGCAACGAGCTCCTGCTGAACCGGCCTTCCCAGACCACGTCGGCCAGCGACCAGGTCGACCGGCGCGAGGACGGCACGCCCGGCTTCTACAACAACTTCTGGCTCGACCGGGGCACCACCGCCATCGCGACGCGGCGCACCTCGCTGGTCGTGGATCCGCCCAACGGCCGGCTTCCGGCCCTGACCGAGCCGGCGCGGGAGCGCGCGGAGTCGGCCGAGGCCGAGCGCATCGCCGCCGTGCGCCGCGGACGCCTGCCCGCCGCCAGCTACACCGACCTCGACGCCGGAGACCGCTGCATCCAGCACGCCAAGGCCGGCCCGCCCATCAGCACCGGCGGCTACAACAACAACATCCAGATCTTCCAGACCCCCGACCACGTCGTCATCCTGGCCGAGCAGAACCACGACGCGCGCATCGTCCCCCTCGACGGACGCCCCCACGTGTCGCCCCGGGTGGCCCAGTGGATGGGCGACTCGCGCGGCTACTGGGACGGCGAGACGCTGGTCGTCGAGACCGTCCACTTCAACGGCAAGCACGACCAGATCGGGCGCCCGCTCCTGAGCTCGGGCGAGAACCTGTCGCTCGTCGAGCGGTTCACGCTGATGGACCCCGAGAACCTGATGTACGAGTACACGGTGACCGACCCCACCATCTGGACGAGCGCGTGGACGGCCCAGCACCCGATGAAGCGGAACCCCGACCTGCTGTACGAGTTCGCCTGCCACGAGGGCAACTACGGCATGGAGGGCATCATGGCCGGTTCCCGCGTGCAGGAAGCGGCGGCGGCGGCCGAGGAAGGGTTGCGTTAAGCGGCTGCGCAGGAAGCTCCCGGCGCTTCGTCGAATCGCTGGAGCCAAGTAGCGACGAAGCGCCGGGTTTACGGATCGAGCTCGGCCCTGCGCCTGGCCAGGTCGGTCAGAATGTCCGGGTCTTCCTTGAGTGCGGCCAACGGGCCGAGCTGCTCGTCGATGTAGCGCCAGTCGAGAGTGCCTGCCTGCCGGACGATGATCCCCTCGATGTCCACCCAGTCCCGGCCGCGGGCGGCGAACGCCTTCAGGACAATCAGGTCCTCGGCCGAGCAGGTGAGCAGGGGAACGCGACCCGGAAACGCGAAGCGGCTGGCCCGCGCGATCACCGTTTCCTCGAAGGGCAGCCCGCCCAGCGCGACATCAATGCCGACGCCGGATCCGGAGCGAAGCAGCAGCACCCGGTTCGTTCGTGCGAAGCCGGCCGCATCGTCGATTCGCCCCTCGTACCGCTCGAGTAGCGTCCGGATGACGGATCCTCGCCGCCGAAACCGGTCAGGAGCGTCAGGTCGACATCGACGGTCTCTCGCGGCTCGCCCCAGCGTTGCAGGGCCAGCCCTCCGATGAAGCAGAAGCGCCAGTGCCGGCTCTCGCAGAAATGCTGCACGTCGGCCGCGACGCGGATCAGCTCATTCACGGCGGCCGGCCATCTTCATGAACCAGCGCTGTTGCTCGACGAGGCCGGACGTCGGCCGGGGCGCACGCGGGGGGACCGTGTAGTCCGCCTCGCCGCACAGGAGGGCGATCGCTCGCTGGGGGTCGAGCCGACGCAGCTCCTCACGCCGCACCCGTTCCAGCCGCGGCCCGGCTTCCTGCCAGGTCTTCACCCACCGCCGCGCCAAGGCAACGTGATCAGGGTCCGGGTCTGCCGGTGTCTCTCGTGCCACCAGCCCAGTATAGAGTTTCCGTGCCCGGGCCGGCCGAGCCTGGCTCGAGACTACACGCCCTGCGCGGACAAGTACTCTTCGAGGGCCTCCACCACCACCGCGTTCAAACTCTGGTCCTTGACGCGGGCAAGCGTGCGGGCTCGCCGGTGAGTCGTTGGGGAGAGGCGTACGACGAACCTTCCCGAGAACGGCTTCTCCGGCTCCTCACCGTCTTTCCTGCAGCCGTCGAGGTAGAAGTCGACGGAGTCCTGGAAGGCTCGGCGAACTTCGTCGATGGTCGCGCCACGGAAGTCCACGTGGTCGCGATGCAGGTTGACGACGGTTCCGTACAGATGGTCGCCGTCGACATCGACCTTCCCGAGGTAGCCCTTGTACTCCATCATGGCTCGACCCCCATTCTCTTGAGCAGGTTCATGACTACACGCACGGTCGCGCGTCCCGTTTCGCTGGTGGGGTGCGGCTCGTGAAACACCGCCCTGGTTCCGTCCGGGAAGCGAAACCGCACCCGAGAGCCTGCCCGCTCTCGCACGTCGGCGCCCAGCTCGACGAACAACGCTTCGATGTCAGACCAGTCCAGATTGGCCTGGACGTTGTAGATCGCCGCCAGGGTTCGGCGGTGCTTCCGCTTCATCGATACTCGACGATACTACATATCAGTATCAGTATCGCGTCTGACCGACGGTGCTCGGGGTCGTAGCCTACGGCGCGAGGGTTCTTGGCGCGCCAGAACGGCGGCTTGAAACGGCGATGGCGGCGAGCGCCGCGACGGCGCCGGTGATGAGACACAGCCCGACCAGGGCGCCCTGGCCCAGCTCGCGCGGGGGGCGCCGGCCCGGGACAGCCCGGTGGTCCTTCTCTGCTCCACGAAGCGGACGTTGGCCCAGGCAGGCGAGGTGGGCGGCGCCGGCGAGGGCGACCGGGCAGCAGCGAGCCGGTCGCCACCGACCGAGACCCAGGCCTTCGTGCAGCGGGCCAACCGGAATCCGCGCGAGATTCACGACGATGACGATCGCCAGGAAGCCGGGGACGATCCGCGTCAGGAGGAAGCGGAGGACGCGGCCCGGCCAGCGCCCCCGCCACATCCGTGGTCGTGCCCGCCGGCCGTCACTCCGACGGCTCGATGCGGAGCAGCGCGCCGTCGTCGACGTGGTCCGTCAGCACGTAGAGCAGCTCGTCGGGCCCCTGGCGCACCTCGCGGATGCGCTGGCGGAAGTCTTGCAGCAGCGACTCGCGCCGGATCTCCTCCAGTTGGTCGTTGAGGACGATGCGCTGCAGGTTGCCGGTGCCGGGGATGCCGCCCTCCTGCAGGGCGCCGACGAAGACGTTGCCCTTCCACGCCGGGAACAGGTCGCCGGTGTAGACGGCGAGGCCGGCGGCGGCGATGGCCGGCAGCCACACCACGACCGGCGACTCGTAGCCGTCGCGCGTCGGATGCTGCGAGACGCGCGCGCCGGGATAGAGGCGCCCGAAGCTCATCAGCGGCCAGCCGTAGTTGCGGCCGGGCAGCAGGATGTTGAGCTCGTCGCCGCCGTTGGGGCCGTTCTCGTGCTGCCAGATGTCCCCGGTCCCGGGGTGCAGCGCGAGGCCGAGGGTGTTGCGGTGGCCGATGGTGTAGATCTCCGGGCGGTGGCCGGGCTCGTCCACGAAGGGGTTGTCATCGGGCACCGTGCCGTCGTCGTTGAGGCGCAGCATCTTGCCGCGCAGGCTCATGGGGTCTTGCGGAGCCATGAGGAGGTCGCCGTCCTGCGACCGGATGCGGCCGCCGGTCGACATGTAGACCTTGCCGTCGGCGCCGAAGGCGACGCGGCCGTTGAGCCCCGAGTTGGTGTAGAAGGGCTCGGTGACCACGAGGTCTTCGACGTCGTGGAGGGCGTGCCCCTCCAGCCGCCCCCGCGCGAGGGCCGGCGAGCCGCGGCCGTCGGCGTGCCCCTTGGTGTAGGTGAGGTAGACCAGCCCGTTGTCGGCGAAATCGGGGTGGAGGGCGACGTCCATCAGGCCGCCGTTGCCGTCGGTCCGCACCTCGGGCAGACCCGAGATGGGCTCCGGGTCGAGCACGTCGTCCCGCACCACGCGCAGCCGGCCGTCCCGCTCGGTGACGAGCATGCCGCCGTCGGGCATGAACGCGATGGCCCAGGGATGGGACAGCCCCCTCGCCACCACGCTGACGCGGATCTCGTGCTGCTCGGCGGTGTCGATGACCCAGGGGCCGTCGCCGAGCGGCGGCACCGGCAACCCGAAGGGTTCCTCCTGAGCTTGCGCAACCGTGAACAGGCAGAGCAGCAACGGCGCCGCCAGGAGAAGAGAACGTCTGAGCTTCATGCCAACCTCCCGGATGAGCCGATTGCGGCTCGATGAATGACCTTCCCCGTTTGCCGCGCCGCTAATCGATCGGCAGGAGCGGCTCGATTCCCTCCGGCAGGTGCTGGTCGAAGGCGGCCAGCACCGCCGCGTCGGCCGCGTGGGCGCCCATCAGGCCGACGATGTCCACCAGGTCCTGCACGCCGAACGCCTGCTCCGTGCGCGCGTAGGTCTCCGCGCTCACGTTGTGAACCTCGCCGAAGAGCTCGCGGCCGAACGCGATGAGGGCCGCGTCCTTCTCGTCGAGCCCCGTCACCGGGCGCCCGTGCCGGATGGCGTCGATCACTTCGGGCTCGACGCCGGCCTCTAGCGCCTTCGGCTCGTTCATCGTCCAGTCGACCTGCGAGTCGTGCATGCGCGCCGTCACGAGGACGGCGATCTGCATGGTCCGGCGCCCCACCCGGTCCTCGAGCGTGTCCTGTCCGGCCCCGTAGGCGCGGATGACGCCCGGCCCGATGCCCGACGGCGACAGCATGCGGCCGTACAGCTCGGCCACCGAGGTCCGGCTGGCGGGGCTGATCAGCGGCAGCCGGCTGCGCGAGTCGGGGTGGATGTCGTCGGGATGCGTGAACGGCAGGGGCAGCGACTGCCGCCAGCCGGCCGGCATGCGCTGGTTGAACGCGGTCAGGGTCGCCGCCGTGCTCGCGTAGCGGCCCATCACGTCGACGATGTCGACGAGGTTCGTCTTGCCGTGCAGGGCGAGCGCCCGCGCGTAGGTGTCGGCGCTCAGCTTCCGCGTGCCGAACAGCTCGCGGCCCAGCTCGATGATGATCGCCTCGCGGTCGCTCAGCCCCGTCAGCGGCTTGCGGTGCCGCACGATGTCGATGATGCCGTCGTCGAGCCCGACCGCGAGCGCCTCGAGCTCGTGCAGCGCCCACTCGTAGGGCTGGTCGTACTCGCGGGCCGTCGTCAGCACCGTCAGCTCGGTGAGCTGCCGTCCCATCGGCGCCTCGAAGCGCAGGCTCGCCCCCGACCCGTGCAGCCGCAGGGCCGCCGCCCCGGTGGGGGCCCCCGCCGGGCTCGCCACCGCCGCGTCGTAGGCGGCGCGGCGCGCGGGGTCGAGCTCCTCCCGGTCGATGGGCGGGAGGCGGCTGCGCGACTCCGGGTTCACGTCGTCGGGAAGCTGGCCCGCCTGCGCGGCCGGTACCCCGGCGGGGAG
The DNA here is from genome assembly GCA_022820675.1 of Vicinamibacteria bacterium. Lineage (GTDB taxonomy): Bacteria > Acidobacteriota > Vicinamibacteria > Vicinamibacterales > UBA8438 > JAJEEA01. The sequence continues at coordinate 107,713 of JAJEFC010000015.1, forward strand.
GAACCACATCCCCCCGAGCACGATCGCCGTCACTACCCATCGCCTCATGCCCAGTCTCCTTGTCTTCCGAACCGTCTCGGCCGCCCGTGAGCCTGCCGTTCAACCTGCGCTCGAGGAGCTCGCGCCATTCCGCGGCGCAAGCTGCCTCATTCTAGCCCGCCAATCGTCGCCTGCGACTCCGTTGGCGGCCAACCGACCCTCCAGGAGTCCGCGCCGTTCTGCGGCGCAGACTCCCGACCCGGCCATCGTCGCTCGCGGCTTGGTTGCCGCCCTGTCCAACCCGGCGGAAGTCGGCGCCCTCTCGATCTCGAAGGTGGCCGCCCTCCGGGAGAAGGGGCGCCGTTCCAGGACGCAGGCTCGTCGCACGGGTGACGGCGTTCAGCCGCGGTCACGGTGCAACGACCGCGACTCCCTCTACCTCCAGCAGGGCGCCGTTCGCGAAGAGCGACTGGATGCCGAGCAGGGTCGCGGCCGGCGCCGTCTCGTCGGGGAAGCCGTGCGCCCGCCGGGCCGCGTCGACGGCCGCGAAGTCGCCCCGGGTGTACTCCGGCATGTAGATGACGACCTTCAGCAGGTCCTCGGGCCCCGCGCCCGCCGCCTCGAGCCGGCGTCTGAGGTTGCCGTACACCTGGTCGGCCTGCGCCTCGAGCGAGTCGCCGGGCTGGCCCACCTGGCCCGAGACCTGGACCACCGTGGGGCCGCCCGCGCCGCTCGCGCTCACCACCTGGGTGAAGCCGGTGGCGGGGTCGATGAACTGGCGCTCGACGGGCCCGCCGTCGGCGCCGACGACGGCGATGCCGTCGATCTCGACCAGGAACTGCTCGGAGGCGAGGGCGGGGATGCCGAGCAGGGTGCTCGCCGGCATGTCGTCGAGGGCCAGCGCCTCCTCGCGGCCGGCGCGGTACGCGGCGAGGTCCGTCCCGGGATCGAAGTCGACGATGTAGGTGGTGGCCTTGACGAGGTCGGCCAGCGACGCCCCAGCCGCCTCGAGCTGCTGCTCGACGCGGCCCCACACCGCCGCCGTCTGCGCCGCGACGCCGTCGCCGCCGCCCACCTGCCCCGCCACGTAGACCGTCTTCACGCCGTTCGCGGTCACCGCCACCACCCCGCTGAAGCCGTTCGACGGGTTGAAGCGCTCGATCTCGAGGTCGGTTCCCGGCTCGGCCACCACCGCGATCGCCTCTATCTCGACCCGCAGCGGCTCCGCGAACAGCTCCCTGACCCCGATCATCGTGCTCGCCGGCCACGCGTCGTCGGGGAAGGTCGCCAGCCGCACCTCGGCGACCACCGGGTACTGCTCGGGCTCGAAGTCCTTCACGAAGATGCGGATCTTCACCACGTCGGAGGGCGTGGCCCCCGCCTGCTCGAGCCGCCGCACCACCCCCGCGAACGCCGACTCGACGTGCTCGCGCAGCGTCTCGCCCTGACCGACCTGTCCGGACACGAAGACGGTCTTGACGCCGTCGTGGGTCGTGGTGACGACCTGCGTGAAGCCGCCCATGGGATCGATGTACTCGACCTGCGCCGCCGCGATGCCCGGCAGCAGGCACGCGATCAGGCCCGCGACGAGGGGAAGCCTTGTTCTGTACGCCATCGTCTGCTCTCCATGCCGGCCGCGGGTCCATTCCGTGCGCCGGATCGACGGGATGATACCGCGTCGCTGTCTAATGTGGCCGGATCGCTTCGAAGGGACGCTTGCGGCCTGTTCCCCAAGCGTGGTACAAACGGACAGAAGAGAGAGCGCCATGGCCAAGACCGCGATGATCCGTGCCCGGCTCGAGCCCGATCTGAAGCGTGACGCCGAAACGGTCTTCTCGACGCTCGGCTTGTCGCCCACCGAGGCCATCACCCTGTTCTACAAGCAGGTGACGTTGCACCACGGCCTGCCCTTCGAGGTCAGGATTCCGAACGCCGAGACGCGCGAGGCTCTGGAGCAGGCAGCCCGGAAAGAGAAGCTCACGGAGTACGCCAGCCTGGATGATCTCAGGGTCGCCGCCGAGTGATGCGCCTGCTCACCACGAAGCGATTCGAGAGAGATCGTCGTGCGCGAGGTCGACCAGGTCGGTACGGTACGCGAGAGGCTACGCGTTCACCCGCAACGCCTCGGTCGGCTCCAACCGGAGCGCCCTCAGGAGGGCGGTCACCACCTGGGTGAAGCCGGCGGCCGGATCGATGCCTCACGTCTCCGGGTCCGGCTTCCCGTCGAGCCACTCGATGAACTGCCGCGGCGACACCAGTCGAATGCCTGCGTACTCGCGGAGCACGAGCAGATCCCGATCGCCCGTCGCGATTCGTTCGGCCCCGGCGGAGAGCGCCGTGGCCAGAACGAGATCGTCATCCGGGTCACGGCAGACAGGTGCGGGCAGCGGCGCCGGGTCGACCAGTCCGACCTGGTTGCGGAAGGCCTGCAGGAATGCCCTGGCTGACGGAGTGACGACGAACTTGCGGCGTAGCGTCGACTCGAGCTCGTCGAGCAGGGCCGGCGACGACGCCAGTAGACGCCGTCTGACCGCGCGCCGGAAACACTCGTGGCACAGTCCGTTCGTCAGCAGGGCGGCGACGATGACGTTCGTGTCGAAGACGACGATCACGACTCGGTCTCGAAGACATCCTCGTCGGTGTAGATTCCCTGCGTTCGAGCCTGCGGCATCAGATCGGCGCGCGCCGCCTCGAACGCCCCGAGCAGCTCCTCGGCGTCGAGCGCCCGGCGCACGTACTGACTGAGGGTGAGCTTCTCGGCGCGGGCCCGCGCCTCCAACCGGCGCCGCGAGCCCTTGGGCACGCGGATCGTGATGACTTCGTGCATTGGTATGACCCTGTCATACGCGAGGCCGGAGCGTCAAGTGCGGCCGGACCCGTGGCAAAGGCGGGGCTATGGACAGTGATCGATCTAAAGTTGCCAACTGCAGCCGAAATGCAACCCGTCTTTCCGCGGCTTCCGCGCTTGGCACGTGGCAAGGTAATTCACGTCACCGTCCCTATGCGTTGCGGATCGTGGCGAGCGGGTCGATCCGGGCCGCCCGGCGCGCCGGGAGCCGGCAGGCGAGCAGGCCGACGGGCAAGCGCCGGCTCACGCGAAGGGATTCGCACGACAGTGGGCGCGAGTGACCGGAATGCGTGCTTTTTCGACCTCGTCGTGAACGATATTGCAGGTAATGCGAGCATCGCCGGGTGGAATCTCGGGCCGGCTGGTCGCCTGCGCGGGTCGCGAGTCGGACGCCGGAGCCGGAATCCGGCCCGAGGTGACGATGAGGGAGATGCTCGGTACGGCGCTGTCCCTCGTCGGCCTGCTGGCGCTCGGGTGGCTCGCCCTCGTCGCGCTGCTCGCGCTTCAGGAGCGCCGCCTCATCTTCTTTCCGACCCGGATCCTGGCCGGCGAGCCGGCCGACCTCGGGCTCCGCGCCGAGGAGCTGTCCCTCACGGCGGCGGACGGCGTGACCCTCCACGGCTGGTGGATCGAGGGGCCGGGCGACCGGGTGCTCATCTGGTACCACGGCAACGCCGGGAACGTGGGCGACCGGCTGCACAACGCGCGCTGGTTCGTGGAGCGGCTCGGCGTCGACGTGGTGCTGGTCTACTACCGCGGCTACGGGCGGAGCGGTGGGAGGCCGGACGAGGCCGGCGTCTATCTCGACGGCCTCGCCGTCTACGACGCGGTGGCGGCCCGATCGGTGCGGTCGGACGACGTCGTCCTGTTCGGCCGGTCGCTCGGCGGGGCGGTGGCCATCGAGACGGCGCTGCGGCGTCCGGCGGGCGCCCTCGTGCTCGAGTCGGTCTTCCGCTCGGTACGGTCGCTGGCCCGCGAGCACTACTGGTTCGTCCCGAGCGCGGTGATCAGGACGCGGATGGACAACGAGTCGAAGATCGCGCGCGTCGACGTGCCGACCCTCGTGCTGCACGGCGACCGCGACACCATCGTCCCGATCTCGCACGGCCGGCGCCTGTTCGAGCTGGCCCCCCGCCCCGTGGCCTTCCACATCATCGAGGGCGCCGGGCACAACGACACGTGGCTCGTCGGAGGCAGGCCCTACGCCGATGCGTGGAGCGCATTCCTGGGAGATACCGGCGGCTCGTCCGGGTGACGGGGCGCCGCCGTGGCACAGCCATCGGCGAGGAGGGCGCGCTGATGCGAACTCCTGCGCGCAAACCTCAGTCGGGCCTGTCGCCCGAGGAGCCGGCCGGGTACGTCGGCGGCGTCGCGATGGCCGTGCCGTCGCGGCCCGAGCCGTCGAGCGCGCCGGGCTGCAGGAAGCCCTCCTCGGCGTCCCGGTTGTTGTCGGTGCAGGCGTACTCCATGAGCTCCCAGTCCGGCGGGGCGAGGGGCATGACCCAGCCCGTCGTCCACGGCTCGGTGTAGAACTTCGGGTCGTCGATGGTCGCCTCGTACCACAGCTCGTTGGCGCTGATGCGGCGCCAGCGCTCGATGACGTGCAGCTCGTCGCTGTGTCGGTTGCCGTGCGAGTCGAGCCACGTGTCGCCCGACAGGTTGACGGTGTCGATGACCAGGGTGTCGCCTTCCCATCGGCCGACGGAGGCGCCCATCAGGGTGGTGGGCCAGGTGGGCCGGTGCTCCCTTCCGTCGGTCCAGATGACGCGGAAGTTGTGCATGTACTCGTAGAGGAACAGCACGCGGTCGGGGAGCTGGATGATCTCCATGGGATAGGGCGAGCTGTTCATCCGCGGTATGCCCGGGAAGTGGCAGTAGCTCGTCGGGTCGATCAGGTCGGCCACGTCGTTGAACGCCTTCAGCCCCTCCTCGGTGAAGGGGAGGGGCTCTATCGGCGCCGACGTGTTGGGGTGCGTCCCCTTGTTCCAGAAGCCGGAGAGGTCGGCCCGGCCGTCCGGCGTGCGCGGAATCGGGGTGCCGTCACCCGGCGGCTGCTCGGTCAGCACCGGCGTGCTCTGCCCGGCGGCGACGCCGGCGGAAAGGCCGAGCGCTCCCATCGCGAGCGCCGCGAAGAAGACGAACGAACCGGTTCTGCTACTCATGGGCGATCTCCCTCCGGCTCCGGGTAGCCCGCCAATCGTCGCCGAACGCGACCGCAAGGTCGCGCTACGGCCTCCGCCTGGCGCCCAATCGACCCGCCAGGAGTCCGCGCCCTTCCACGGCGCAGACTCCCGGCGCGGCCAGCGGTGCGTCACGTCCCAATCCTGGGACACGGGCATGGGTTTCCCGCGCGCAATCGTTGACGAATCACGGCACCCATGCCCGAACATTCAGTCATGACGCAGCGCGGGTGGTGTGTCCGCGAAATGGCCTTACGTGGCCCCGCCGTGGTCGAAAACACCGGGAAGCCCCCGGCTTTCGGGCGCCAACCGAGGGCAGCCGCGTCTGGCCCCCGGAAGCTGAACTGCAAGGTCACTCCAGTGCCACGCCACTAGTGGGCTGTCCCGGAACCAACTTGCCCACGCCTCGCCCGATTCGCATCGACAACTTCCGGCGAAACGAGGAGTGGGCATGGACAGCCTTTCTCGAGGACAGTCCACTAGCGACCTTGCGGCGGCCCGGCGGCCGGGCCGCCGTCGGGGGCCGCCGCGTACACGGTCCGCCCGCCGAACACCCACGTCCGGCCGTTGCAGACGGTGCGGCCGTTGCGCGCCTGGAAGCCGTAGATCGTGATGGGCTTGCCGACCTCGACGGAGTCCTTCGTCCAGCCCCGGCGCGTGAGGTTGTTCGGGTTGTCGCCCTCGCACTCCCAGGCCGCGACCTGCCCGTCGGGCCCGGCCACGTCCAGGTAGACCCAGATGTGTGGGTTCTGCCACTCCACCCTGGTGACGGTGCCCTCCAGGGTCACCGGCCGGTCGGCGTCGAACTGCGCGGCGAAGGAATGATGCCCGGTCGCGGGCGGGGCCGCCGCGAGCATCGCGATGGTGACGGCGGTGACGGCGGCGATAACCGATGGCGCTCGCATGGGGAACCTCCTTCTACTGTTTCACGGCGGCGACGGCGGCGGCCGAGAGCTGCGCCGTCGTGCCGCCGGGGGTCCAGATGTTGGACGGGATCTGTCGCCCGGTGCGCGTCCACACCAGATCGAGGCTCGGGACGACCACCACGATCTGGCCGCTGTTGCCCCAGGCGGCCACGGCGTCGGGCGGCGTCCCCGGCAGCAGCGGCTGGCGCACGTAGTCCGACTCGCGGTAGGTGAGGTACCAGTCACCCGAGTTGAGGTGCCAGAACAGGCCGTAGGACGGGTTCGCCTTCGGGGCCGGGGCGGTGCGGAGCTGTGCGATGTAGTCGGCCGCCAGGTAGCGCTGCCCTTTCCACAGGCCGTCGTTCAGCAGCACCTGCCCGATCTTGGCGAGGTCGCGGGGGCGCATGCGGATGCTCTGGTACCCGAGCAGCCGCTCGTCGGTGTGGATCTCCACCCAGTAGGCGCCCTCCATGCCGAGCGGCTCGAAGAGCTCCCGGCGGGTCAGGTCGGGCAGGCTCAGGCCGGTGGCGCGCTCCAGCGCGGTGAAGAGCACCCGGTAGGCGGCGTTGTGGTAGATGAAGTAGTCGTCGGGCGCGTGGGTCATGCCCCGCGCGAGCACCGCCTCGAGCTGGCTGCGCCCCGCCTCGCGGTCCTCGCGATCGAGGGCCGGCCACTGGGCGAGCCCCGACGTCATCGCCATCACGTTGCGGAACGTCATGAGGTCGCGGGTCTGGCCGGCCAGCTCCGGCACGAAGTCGACGAGGGGCTGGTCGAGCGACTCGATCTCGCCGCGCGCCAGCACGCGGCCCACGAGGAGCGCGAACGCCCCCTTGGTCCCCGAGTAGGTCTGCTGCACGTCGTCGGGGCCGCGGTCGTTCCAGTAGCGCTCGAAGACGAGGCGGCCGTGGCGGATGACGAGGAGGGAGTCGGCGTGCGTCGTCTCCGCGAGGTCGGCGAGCCGCTCGAGGCCGGCGGGGTCGAAGCCTGCCTCGGCGGCGTCTCCGGTCGGCCACGGGGCGGTGTCGGGTCCCGGCCACGGCTCGGTGCCGACCTGCCGGCTCGGGGGCTGAGCGGCGGCGGTGACGGCCGCCAGCGCCACCGCCGCCGTCGCCAGCGACAGGAGCCCGTGGGAACCGCCCCGCCGCGCTCGGCCGGCGCCGCGTCGAGGGTCGACGGCGTGTCTGGTCGGACTCGTGGTCTTCATGATTCGATGTAGAGTAGCACCAAAAGGCGGAGTTCAGCGGGCCTTGCGGCACGCGCGAGGCGGACAGCGAGGGGAGGACGGCAATGGCGGACGCACGGTTCACGATGACCCGGCGGGAGTGCCTGGGCGCGCTCGCCGCCACCGCGGCGTTCCCGGCCCTGCGCGGCGCGGCGGCCGAGGGCAAGCCGATGCGCGGCGCGTTCATGATCCTGAGCACGCCGTACACCGCCGCCGACGAGGTCGACTACGAGGACCTCGCCGGCGAGGTCGACTTCTGCGACCGCTGCGGCATCGAGGCTCTGGTGTGGCCGCAGAACTCGAGCGAGCAGCGGTACCTGAGCAAGGCCGAGCGCCTGCGCGGGTTCGACGTGCTGGCCGAGGCCAACCACGGCCGCGCTCCCGCCCTCGTGCTCGGCGTGCAGGCCGACGACACCGCGGGCATGCTCGAGTACGCCCGCTACGCCGAGGCCCTCGCGCCCGACGCGATGATCGCCATCCCGCCCCGCACCGCGTCGTCGCTCGCCGACTTCCGCGACTACTACGCGGCCCTGTGCGACGTCACCGGCCGCCCCGTCTTCGTGCAGACGAGCGGCGGGGCCCCCGACATCGAGCCGACGGTCGACTTCCTGGTGGAGCTGGCGCGCGAGTTTCCGCAGTGCGGCTACGTCAAGGAGGAGCATCCGCCGGTGCAGGAGCGGATGCTCGCGCTGATGAAGCACCGGCCCGACCCCATCAGGAGCATCCTCGGCGCGAACTTCGGCCGGGCGTGGGCCTACGAGATGCGCCTCGGCACCGACGGGGTGATGACCGGCGGGGTGATGTACGCCGACATCTACGCCGGCCTGTGGGATCTGCACCAGGCGGGCCGGCGCGACGAGATGCGCGACCTCTACGGCAAGCTCCTGCTGATGCTCAACCTCGACCGGCTGATCCCCGGAGTGCGGCTCCACGTGCTGCAGAAGCGCGGCCTGTTCAAGACGACGAAGTCGCGGCGCGGCGAGTACAGCTTCACCCGGGCCCAGATCGACGAGATCGAGCACCGGTTCGCGGCCCTCGAGCCGCATCTCCGGGCGTAGCCCGAAATCGCCGCCACCGGCTCCGACTGCCGCCACACGAGCCCTCGGCGGGAGACGGCATCGCTTGACGGTGTAGACTCCCCGCGCGCAGGCGGGTCAGCGGGACGCGGGGCTCGCGGAGCTGGGTGAGACTCCCTTCGCGGGCCGGTCAGCGGCCCTCGTCGAGCAGCACGGCGTCGAGGCGCTGGTTCACCGAGTGGATGCGCTGGTTCACCGAATCGTTCAATGTGTCCATGCGCTGGTTCACCGAATCGTTCAACGCGTCGATGCGCTGGTTCACCGAGTCGTTCAATGCGTCGATGCGCTGGTTCATCGTTTCGTCCAATGCGTCGATGCGTTGGTTCACCGAATCGTCAAGTGCGTCGATGCGCTGGTTCACGGTCCGAATCCCAGTCTGAATCTCGGTGCGCAACCGGGCCTCGGACTCCGCGATCGTCCGACTCACGATCCACGCCGCGCTGCTCGACGTGGCCATCAACGCCAACGCCGAGCCGATGACCGTCCACGCGATCTGTGCTCTCGTCATCGCTCCCTCCCGCCGAACCGCGCCAACCAGAGCGCCGGCGCCTCGACGGACCGAGCGTCCAGGCGCCCATGGTACATCGGAACGGACTCTCCGCTTCCGGTCGCGGTGCTCACGAGGCCGGCCGCCGATTCGGCCCCGAAGAGCCCCGGGGCGCCGGCGGAGCTCCCCGTCGAAGGCAGCGGGCCTGCTTGCCACGGGCTCCTCGGACCCGCCCGTGATTGCCAAGTGGACAAGGGCCATGGCCGTATCCGATTGCCGAAACTGCAATGCGACCGACCTCCTTCTACGAACCTGACGGTCCCGCCGGCTTTCGGGCCACGGCCTGGGCCCGCGGGCCGTGGAGCCGGGATCACCAGCACGGAGGCCCGCCGGCGGCGCTGCTCGCGCGCGCCGTCGAGGGGGCGCTGTCCGACCGCGACTGCGCCATCGTCCGCTTCACGGCGGAGTTCCTGCGGCCCGCCCCGATCGGGCGGTTGCGGGTCGAGACCGAGGTGTTGAAGCAGGGCCGGCTGGTGGAGCGGCACGCCGCGCGGCTGTGGTCCGGCGACGACCTGGTGCTGACCGCGGTGGCTCTCTGTCTGCATCGGAGGCAAGTGGTCCTGCCTGGGATGGAAGCAAAGTCGGTGCCGCCCCCGCCGCCCGAGGGGGTCGAGCCGTACACCTTCCCGTTTTTCCCCGACCCCGTCGGCTACCACACCGCCATGGACGTACGGTACGTCCGGGGCGCGTGGGGGCAGTCGGACGTGACCTGCTGGATGCGGCAGCGCTGCCCGCTCCTGCCCGGCGAGGCGCCGACCGGGTGGCAGCGCGCCCTCGTCGCGGCGGACGCCGGCCACGGGGTCGCGGTGCCGGTCCCCCTCGACGACTACACTTTCATCAACGCCGACCTGTCGGTGCATCTCGTCCGCCCGCTGCGCGGCGAGTGGGTCGGCCTCGAGTCGGGCAGCGTGGCCGAGTCGTCGGGCATCGGTCTGTGCCGGACCCGCCTGTGGGACGCGGACGGCGTGGCGGGGCGCGGCGCCCAGAGCCTGGTCATCGCCGCGCGGTCCTGACCCCGTTCCGGACCTGCCACGTTATGATGGGCTCGGTGTCGCCGGCCGCGCGCGGCCGGCCTTCCCAGGAGGAGTGTCAGCATGAGCCGCCAGACCCTCTCGCGCCGCCGCTTCCTCGGCGGGGTCTCGGCCGCCGCTTCCCTGATGATCGTGCCGCGCCGCGTGCTCGGCGGGCGCGGGTTCCAGGCCCCGAGCGACACCCTGAACATCGCCGGCATCGGGGTGGGGGGGCGCGGCCGGGGCGACGTGCGGGGGTGCGACAGCGAGAACATCACGGCGCTCTGCGACGTCGACTTCGGGCACGCCGCGCGCACGTTCGCTCTCTATCCCGAGGCGCGCACCTACGCCGACTACCGGCGCATGCTCGACGCCGAGCCCGACCTCGACGCCGTGATCGTCGCCACCCCCGACCACACCCATGCGGTCATCGCGATGGAGGCGATGCGGCGCGGCAAGCACGTGTACTGCGAGAAGCCGCTCACCCGCACCGTCGCCGAGGCGCGCGCCCTGGCCACGGCGGCGCGCGAGCAGGGCGTCGTCACCCAGATGGGGAACCAGGGCCACGCCAACGACGGCACCCGGCTCATCCGCGAGTGGATCGAGGCCGGTGTCGTCGGGACCGTGCGCGAGGTGCAGTACTGGACCAACCGGCCCATCTGGCCGCAGGCCATCGAGCGGCCCACCGAGGCCCACCACGCGCCCCCGGGGCTCGACTGGGACCTGTTCCTGGGGCCGGCCCCCGAGCGGCCGTACCACCCCGCCTATCACCCGTTCCGCTGGCGCGGCTGGTGGGACTACGGCACGGGCGCCCTCGGCGACATCGCCTGCCACTCGATGGACGCCGCGTTCTGGGCCCTGCAGCTCGACCAGCCGACGCGCATCGTGGCCGAGACGACGCCGCTGTTCGCGGAGACGGCGCCGGCGGTGTCGCGCATCACCTACGACTTCCCGGCCCGGGGCGAACGGCCGCCGGTGCGCTTCGTGTGGCGCGACGGCGCCCTCGCCCCGCCCCGGCCGCCGCAGCTCGCCCCCGGCGATGAGCTGCCCGGCGGCAGCAGCGGCCAGCTCATCGTCGGCGACGACGGCCTCATCGCGGCGAACATGTACGCCACCGAGCCGCGCCTCTTCCCGACCGCGCTTCACGAGGACGTGACGGCGAGCCCGCCGCCCGAGAAGTACCCGCGGTCGCCGGGGGTCTACCGCGAGTGGATCGACGCGTGCAAGGGCAACGGCCGGGCCGGCTCCGACTTCGCCGAGCACGCCGGCCCCCTGACCGAGGTCTGCCTGCTGGGCAACCTCGCGGTGCGGACCGGCAAGGCCATCGACTGGGACGCCGGGAAGATGCAGGCGACGAACGTGCCCGAGGCCAACGCCTATCTCGACGAGCCCTACCGCGAGGGGTGGAGCCTCTGATGCCGTCGATGCACCACGCGAGCGCGTGCCGGCGCGGCCGGGTCGATGCCCGGAGCGCGGCAGCCCGCGTCATCGCCCGGACAAGCCGGCGGTTGCGTCTTGCTGCCGTCCTGTCGCTGCGGGGTCGGTTCGGAATCCGCGGAATCCTCGACCGCCCGGCGGCCCGCCCGGCCGCGGCCCCGGTTGCGC